>JAFEIL010000346.1 GCA_017495105.1 Emticicia sp.
TGTGTAAAGATATTCATACAAGAATCAGGAGAATAATCCATGTAATTCTCAATCATATTTCGAGTGCGAGATCCAGTACAAGATGAGAAGACATCACGACAAAACGCAGAGCTATTGGAAGTTGTAGTTACGGGTGTATCTGCTACATAATCTGTTCCACAACGTTGGTCGCCCCAAGTATGGTACAAGCCCATCCAATGTCCAACTTCATGAGTAACTGTTCGTCCAAAACTATATAACCCAGATTTGTTAGTTCCAATTTTTCTACCAAAAACAGAGTAATCAATAAAAACACCATCTAATCTTTCATCAGAATCTATGTCCAAACCTTCAACTGCTTCGGAAAACGGAAATTCTCCATATCCAATATAGCCCGAACTCAAAGGTGCAACCCAAATGTTGAGGTATTTATTACTATCCCAATATGACAAATTTGACATTGCTTGTCGGTCATTATCATTTACAATATTAAAACTTGTCTTAGGAGAATACACTCTTTTTATACCCGAAGATGGATTTCCGGACGGGTCATTATTTGCTAAGAAAAACTCAATTTCAACATCAGCTCCAACAGGATTAGCATTAAATCCGAGCGTTCCTTCTTTTTTACGATAATCTTCATTGAGAACCTTAATTTGAGAATAAATCTGCTCATCGGAAATGTTACTACCAGTAAACAAACCATTAAACTGATTATGAATAACATGCACAACCACAGGAATTCTGATAATATCTGCTGCAACTCTAAAGTTTTTATGAAGATTCATGTGTGTCTCAATAGCCTGTTCATATCGAACCTTCTTTATTTGATATTGAGAATTGGTAACTTTTGCCATTGAATCACATATTTCGTTCGCACAAGGTCGAACTTTTTGTGCAAACGAATTAATGTATATTGATGCAAAAAATACCAAAAAATAAATGTTCTTCTTCATAATATTATAGACGAATTGAAGAATAGATTTGGTTGCAAAAACAATCAAATCGTTTTAATTGGCCTCAGCCTTTTCATATGCTTTCAGTATATCCCTAACCAACTTGTGTCGAACAACATCTCTATCATCTAATTCTATGAAGCCAATACCTTTTATGTCTTTTAAAATATGTAAGGCTTCATTCAAACCAGATTTTTGTTTTGTTGGCAAATCTATTTGGGTTTTATCACCTGTAATTATAGCCTTTGAAAGCGGCCCCATACGAGTCAAAAACATTTTAATTTGCATTGGAGTAGTATTTTGAGCTTCATCGAGCAAAATAAATGCATTATTGAGTGTACGTCCACGCATATAAGCAAGGGGTGCAATCTCTATTGTACGATTTTCAATATAAAACTTTAATTTTTCCGATTGAATCATATCTTCGAGAGCATCATAGATTGGTCTGAGATACGGGTCAATTTTTTCTTTCAAATCACCTGGCAAAAAGCCAAGATTTTCGCCTGCTTCAACAGCTGGCCTAGTTATTATTATTTTTTTTACTTGCTTATCTTTTAAAGCTCTAACGGCCAATGCGACCGCTGTATATGTTTTTCCAGTTCCAGCCGGACCTGTCGCAAACATTATATCAAAGTTCCTTGATGCTTCAACCATCTTTTTTTGATTGGCTGTTTTAGCTTTTATAGCATTACCTTTTGTCCCAACCAAAATAGTTTCATCATCAGGTGTTTCGTGAGTTGCCGAATCAGAATCCTCTTTTACATAGCTTTTAACCTGGTCAATCGAAATGCGTTTATATTTTCGCAAATGTTCAATCATTGCTTCTAACACATCTGAGATTCGATTAATCTCTTCAGTATTACCTTTAATCAAAATCTGATTTCCACGAGAGATAACTTTACTCAATGGAAATGCCATTGCAACCTCTTTGATATTTATATTTTCTACTCCAAGAAAATCAGTCAATGAGATTTCTTCTTCTAATGTGAATACTTTGTCAGTCAAAATGAGAAATATATTATTTAAATCTGATGAGAAATTTATTTTACAAACCTAAATAACGGCCTTTATGGTCTCAAATGGTTTCCCAAAGTTCAAAAATTATTCACAAATTTGCTTATTTTTCCACAAAAAAAACTCAAATCTTTAATTGCATACTGATTATCAGATACTTACAATAAACACACAGTAAGTTTAAAAATACAATGGTATTTCAAAACACCTTTTTTCTTCTTAACATTGTATTAATATTATGGAAAAAACTTATCAAAATAATCCTACTGGTGGTGAAAACAACCAAAGAGGTTTCGGAAAAAATCTATTTTTAGAAAGTTTCCGAAACGAATCGGGCAAACTACCTCCTCAAGCAATGGAACTTGAAGAGGCAGTATTGGGTGCGTTAATGATTGAAAAGGATGCCTTAACCTCAGTTGTGGATATTCTTCAACCATCAAGTTTCTACAAAGAAGCACACCAAAGAATTTATAATTCAATTCTTCAATTATTTGGTAAATCAGAACCAATTGATATGCTCACGGTTACAACTCAGTTGAGAAGTAATGGTGAACTTGAATTTATTGGAGGAGCATCTTATTTGGTAAAATTAACAAATAAAGTTAATTCGGCAGCGAATATCGAATTTCATGCACGTATTATTACTCAATCGGCTATCAAGCGAGATATGATTAAAATTGCGGGTGAGATTTTAAAAGATGCATATGAAGATACAACCGATGTATTTAATCTTTTAGATAAAATTGAGCAAAATTTCTTTGAAATTTCAGAAAGAAATATCCGAAAAAACTACGCTGATGCAAGCACAATTATGCGTGCTACCATCGAAGAGTTAGAAAAAAAGAAGAATAATAAAGATGGACTTACTGGTGTAGCCAGTGGTTTTACGGCACTCGACCGAATCACTAGTGGATGGCAAAATACAGAACTTACAATCATTGCAGCAAGGCCAGCCATGGGAAAAACTGCGTTTGTAGTTTCTGCAATGAGAAATGCTGCCGTTGAATGGGGAATTCCAGTAGCAATGTTTTCACTAGAGATGTCTGCTACTCAATTGATGCTTCGTCTGATTTCAGCCGAAGCTGAGATAGACAGTAATAAACTGCGAAAAGGAAAGCTTGAAAATCATGAGTGGGTTCAGCTTCACCAAAAAATAAAAAATCTTTCTTCTGCTCCTATTTATATTGATGATACCCCAGCACTATCGATTTTGGAAATGCGTGCTAAATGTCGTCGATTGAAAGCTCAGTTTGACATAGGTTTGGTTATCATTGACTATTTGCAATTGATGACCGCCGAAAGTGGTGGAGGTGGGAAAGGGAATCGCGAACAAGAAATTGCAGCAATTTCGAGAGCAATGAAAAACCTTGCAAAGGAAATTAATGTACCAGTAATTGCACTCTCACAGTTAAGTCGTGCCGTTGAGACTCGTGGCGGTGATAAACGTCCACAGCTTTCTGATTTACGTGAATCTGGGTCAATTGAGCAAGATGCCGATATGGTTATGTTTTTGTATCGTCCTGAATACTACAAAATTACGCAAGATGAACAAGGAAATTCAACAGAAGGTGTTGGTGAAGTAATCATTGCCAAAAACCGTAGTGGCGATGTTGATACTGTAAAACTTAAGTTTATCGGTAAATATACCAAATTTACAGATTTGGATGGTTTCTATACGCCACTTCCTGGACAAGATAATTTTGGAGATTTTAATATGCCCAACCCTATAAATACTGCTAGTTCATTGGATAATTTTGAAAAAAGTGTGGCACCAAACACTGGTTTAGGCGGAACAGTAACACTTGGAAGTAAAGCAAATCAACCAAGAAATTTGGATGCAGAAACAGATTTCCCATTCTAACGATAACAAATCTTTTAGATAAATGATTGGTGTTTTTGATTCAGGAATTGGCGGATTAACTTTATTGCAGGAAATTATTAGGCATCTACCTAATGAGCAATATTGTTATTATGCGGATACTGAAAATGTACCTTACAGCACTAAAAGTGAAGAACAAATCAAAGAGTACGTTGAAAATGCAGTTAATTATTTTCTGCAACGAAAAGTAAAAACCATTGTTTTGGCCTGTAATACAGCAACGAATGTTTGTATTGAAGATTTACGAAGCAGATTAAGTATTCCGATTATTGCTATACAGCCTGCTGTAAAAGTGGCCGTTGACAATGATAAAAGTGTGATAAATTCTCAAAGAAAAAACATTTTAGTCTGTGCCACTCCAATCACTTTACGTTCGGTACGATTTCAAAGATTGGTGGATTCGCTTAATGCAGATAAAATCGTCGAAAGAATGGCTTTGCCAGAATTAGTTAAACTCGCTGAAAAGGAAGAATTTGGTAGACTCGCTGAAGAATATATTAGTAATACGCTACAACAAATTGATATTTCAAAATTCAGTTCAATAGTATTAGGATGCACCCACTTTACTTATTTTGAACCATTATTTTACCAACTCGCTCCTCAACTAAGTATTTTTGATGGTAACGAAGGCACAGCTCGTCATCTAAAAAATATTTTAAGTAAGCTGAATTTAATTTCAATTAAGGGGAAAATTCCTTTTTCTGTTGAATACATAGAATCAGGAAAACCGACACAAAACTTAGAACGCTTTCAACGCTATATTGCTCGAATTGAGCAATTAAATTAATATTTCCATATCAAAAAATCATTCATTCTATAATCCAGCATATCTTCTTCTTTTATAATTTCAAAACCAATTCATACTTAAAAAATCATACTCTGTTGTAGCGATTCACATTCAAATCTAAATTCACAGCATTTAATGCCTCTACTTTTTTTCAATAAATATACTTCGTTTTTTTTATATTCACCGCTGTTCTTATCCAAAAACAGGTTAATAGGTAACTAACCAAATTTTTTAGGCAATTTTTCGAATCACTTTAATATCTTTGTGAATGGTAACTTTTAATGAAATTCTATCATTTTTCTAAATTTACCAGCAAATAAATGGTATGCTTGCATATCATTTTGTTAATTTGTAATTATTTCATTGCGAACTTGAATAGGCCGACGCTCGGTTTGCCCAAAAAAATATGAAACCACTTATATTAGTTACAAACGACGATGGCATTACTTCAAAAGGAATTTCAGTTTTGATTGAAGTAATGAAAAAAATCGGAGAAGTCTTTGTAGTAGCCCCAGATAGCCCGAATTCGGGGATGGGTCATGCAATTACAGTTGATAGCACGATTCATGTCAAGAAAAATAAAATTTACAAAAATGTTGAAGCTTATGAATGTTCTGGTACTCCAGCCGATTGTGTAAAACTGGCCAAACATCACTTCCTAAAAGACCGTAAAATTGATTTGGTGGTAAGTGGAATCAATCACGGACTGAATTCTTCGATTTCAGTTATTTACTCTGGCACGATGTCAGCCGCTGTAGAAGGTGCTATAGAAGGCATTCCATCAATTGGCTTTTCTCTTGATGATTTTAAATATGACGCAGAATTTTCACATGTAAAACGTTGGATAAAAAGAATTACAGAAAAAGCCTTGTCAAATGAGTTTCCTTCCAATGTGGCATTAAATGTAAATTTTCCAAAATATTCTGAAAATCCGATTAAAGGAATTAAAATTTGTCGACAAACGAATGGCTATTGGCACGAAGAGTTTGATGCAAGAACAGACCCACATGGAAGACCCTATTTTTGGATGGGTGGCGATTTTGTGAATCACGAGCCAAACACCGAGGGAACCGATTTACACGCACTCGAAAATAATTATGTGTCTATTGTACCAGTCCATTACGATATGACCGCTCATAAAACAATCAAAGATTTAAAACGTTGGAAATTATAAATTACACTATTCAAGTCACAGATTTATAGCACTTTAGATAATGAGTTTTTAGAAATTAATCCTATTTTTTTACTCATATTTATTAAAATCTTACTATTTTTAAGGTTAAAAGCCAACAAATAAAAAACAAGACGAAGAATATGGCAGTTTTAGGAAGACTACTTAAAAGTAGTATCAAATTTACTAGTAAAATTCAGCAAATAAGAAAATTAAAACCTGCTAAATGGCAGAAAAAAGCCTTTACTAAATTATTATCGAAAGCTCGTTATACACAATTTGGCGAGAAATTTAATTTTGAAGCGATATTAAGCTCAGCGATTTTTGAAAACGGTGACGAGTTTTACGATAAATTCAAAAAAAATGTACCAATATATGATTACACCAAAATATATAATGAATGGTGGTATAAAGCTAGATTGGGAGAAAAAAATGTTTGTTGGCCAGGAAAAGTAAAATATTTTGCCCTCAGTTCTGGCACTTCTGATGCTGCCTCAAAGGCAATTCCTGTTACCAAAGATATGATTAAGGCCATTCAGCGTACAAGTATCAATCAGATAATTACACTCGGTCAATATACCGAACTACCAGCAGATTTATATGAAAAGGGATATTTAATGTTGGGCGGAAGCACGGCTCTTAATGAAGTTGATTCTCATTATGAAGGCGATTTAAGCGGTATAACAACTGGTACAATACCTATTTGGTTTCAAAATTTTTATAAACCTGGTCAGAAAATATCAGCACTAAAAGATTGGGAAAATAAACTCGAAGACATTACCATAAATGCTCCAAATTGGGATATTGGTTTCTTAGCAGGTGTACCTGCATGGCATACAATTTTGCTTGAGCGAATCATTGATAGATATAAACTCAATAATATCCATGAAATGTGGCCAAATTTAACAGCTTTTGCTTGGGGCGGCGTTTCACTTGAACCATACAAACAAGGACTTGAAAGGCTATTTGGTAAGCCTGTCATTTATATCGAAACATATATGGCGTCAGAGGGTTTTTTGGCTTATCAAGACCGTCCTGATGGCAATCTACGTTTAGTGCTAAATCGTGGTATTTTCTTTGAATTTGTGCCATTCAACGAAGAAAACTTCGATGAAGATGGAAATTTAGTTAGTAGTCCAGAAACTTTGATGGTGCAAGATGTTGAAGAAGATATTGACTATGCTTTATTGATTTCGACGTGTGCAGGTGCATGGAGATACTTGATTGGCGATACTGTAAAGTTTGTTGACAAAAAACGCATGGAGATAAAAATAACTGGGCGAACTAAACATTTTTTAAGTCTTTGTGGTGAGCATCTTTCAGTCGATAATATGAATCATGCGATTGAACTAGTATCAAAAGAATTAGGACTTGACATTAGAGAGTTTACAGTTATCGGCATCAAACATCCTCCCCTTTTCGCCCATCAATGGTATATTGCTACCGATGATAAAGTAGATGAAAAACAATTATGCGATTTGATAGACCAAAAGATATGTGAATTAAATGATGATTATGCAGTTGAACGCAAACATGGCTTGAAAAACATCTTCGTAAAGGCACTCCCAAGTCAGGCATTTTATGATTGGATGAAACTCAAAGGGAAAGTTGGCGGACAACATAAATTTCCTAGGGTTTTAAAAGGAAAATTAGTTGATGAGTGGGAAGAGTTTTTGAAAGAAAATTATTCATAAAAGGAAGATTCAAGGCATGAAATTTAATATTCATGCCTTATTTGTTTTGTAAATTTGAAACTTATGATTTATCTCGATAATAACGCAACAACCAAAATCGACCCAAAAGTTTTGGAGGAAATGTTGCCCTTCTTGACCGATAATTTTGCCAATGCAAGCTCAACTCACGCATTCGGACTCATTGCAAGCGAGGCTGTTAAAAATGCTCGTCAACAAATGGCTGAATTGATTGGTGCAGAGATACACGAAATCGTTTTTACATCGGGTGCAACTGAGGCTATCAACTTAGCTATCAAGGGAGTAGCAGAAAATTATTCAAACAAAGGCAAACATATTATTACACTTCAGACTGAACATTCTGCCGTACTGGATGTCTGTAAATACCTCGAAACTAAAGGCTTTGAAATCTCTTTTCTTCCTGTAAAAAAAGATGGTTTGGTTGATATTGATGTTTTTAAAGCGGCACTTCGACCTGATACAATATTGGTTTCGGTGATGCTAGTCAATAACGAATTGGGGGTGATTCAGCCAATCAAAGAATTGACAAAATTGACGCACGACGTCGGTGCAATTTTTATGACTGATGGCACGCAGGCCGTTGGAAAATTAGATTTTAAAGTTGACGAACTCGACATTGATTTAATGGCGATGTCGGCACATAAATTTTATGGACCAAAAGGTGTTGGGGCTTTGTTTGTGAGGCAACGCCGACAAAAACGCATCAAACTCGAAGCCTTACTTCACGGAGGTGGACACGAGGGCGGTCGTCGTTCGGGAACACTCAATGTGGCAGGAATTGTGGGCATGGGTCAGGCAGCAGCACTCTGTCAGCAAAAAATGAAAGCAGAAACCAAAAGAATTGGAGCATTAAGAGATGATTTAGAAAAGTCTTTGCTCGAAATTCCGAATACTGAAGTAAATGGCAATGCCGAAAATCGTTTGTATAACATGACCAATATCAAATTTGAAGGTTGCGATTCAGATGCTTTGATTATGGGCTTGCAAGATATTGCGGTTTCAAATGGTTCGGCTTGTACTTCGGCATCGGTTGAGCCTTCTCATGTGTTGATGGCTTTGGGCATGACCGAAACCGAAGCATTTTCGTGTATTCGTTTTAGTTTTGGGCGATTCAATTCGGCCGATGAAATACCTGCTGTGGTATCGGCAGTGGAGAAAGTGGTGGAGAACTTGAGGGCTTGGAATTGAAATACTGCCATTTGGAACGCATTGCGTTCCAAATGGCAGTATTAAACCAACTTATGGCTGGTATTTAATAAAAACTAAATCTTCAATTTCATCAAAATGCCCATCTGCGGAGATTAATGGAATACCCAGAAAAATAGCGGTGGCGGCAATGATTGCATCAGGTAATTTCAGTTTGTAGTTTCGACGTAAAGCAATGGTAATATCTTTGATTCCTCTATTCATATCTACAATAGAACATTCTTCCAAGAAAAACTCAATAGCTATTTCTTCAGTTTCTATAATACCTTTAAAACCAAGTAGTTCTAATTCGGTGATGGAAGATAAATAAAATACTTTATCTTCAAGATATTCCTTTAAGATTTCATCACCATCCAATAAATACAAAGCAATGTTGGTATCAATGACCAATTTATTCCCATTCATCACGCATCGCTTTTTGAATGGCTAATGGGTCTTTTTTCAGTTTTAGCATTCCGACATACCTTTCAAAATTATGCAGTTTTTGCTTAGGCTTAGAACTATTAATTTGTTTGTCAACATCTTTGAGTGACATTCCTTTCTTTAAAATGATTGTCATATTTTATACATTTTATGCCGTGAAGATAGTAGAAATAAAATTATTTTCAAATCTCAATCTTTTCTTTTAGTGCGAAAAAGAACTTTTGCAGATTAGAAACATTGTTGTTCAACCCTTACAGGGTTGGGGTTTTTCTCCATTTTTCTTTCCACAAGTTGCACACGTGGCTATTCAAGCATTCAACCGTAGCAATTAAAAGCCTTTAATACTTTTACATTATCAGAAAACAGTTTTTCTAAATCATCTCCTAGGTTTACACCTCCCAAACTTATAAAATGGTCATTATTCAACATCTAATTTAAAACTTTAAGCTATCAAAATAGATTTTTTTGTTTCAAGTTCAGAAATCTTATTCGGATGAATCCCAATTCGATGGATATTTATATTGCTTTCATCAATTCTTAAATACATTTTTACGATGCCAAGCAAAACTCTCCAATGATGGGTAATATTGAGAATTGTTAGGCAAAACAATTGATTTACCTGCCAATTTATGCAAACTGTAATCACTTTCAACATTCTCTTTGAAAGATTTTGATAATATTATTTCATAATTATCATCGACAGAAACTATTCCTCTATCAAAAGCACGATGCAAATTTGGGCATAAAGCAATGCCATTTGTAGGATGATTATTGAAGGTTTTGGCAAATTGTTCGATATGGCAAGCATCTACCATAGTAATTGTAAATGGTGCAGAAACACAAAGTCCCGACATCGCACAAGTTTCATCATAAAGACTAATAATTTGCCTTCTAAAAATATCACTTCGATTAAAAACTTCTACTTGATAAATATCGGGTACTTCATTTTTTGAAAGAACTTTCATGTTTGCCTCATAAACTGCTGGACTTTCTTCTAAAACTTGTTTTGTAAGACCTTCAACGTATTTATCAGATTGATAATCAGGAAATTGACTTTCACTTTGAGAAAAATACTCAGTCAAAAGTATTTGTTTTAAAACTTCTCTTGTTTCCCTTTTTTTAAATAATTCAGCCAAATCTGAATTGATTTCTGCATAAGCTACTGCGGCACTTAAATTGCTAAACGTACGCATCGACCCAGCCATATCAATCCATGTTTCACAGCCTGAATTTGGTATAAGATTCCACCAATTTCCTTTTTCATTTTTGAGATGATAAAAAGGTAAAGCAAAACGTGGATGCTTATCTTTATTAGCCACAAAAGCATTCCAAATTCTTGAAAAAGCAAAAGTGAGTTCAGCAGAAATATAGATTTGGTTATTCGTAATTACTTGATTTTCAAACAATTGGATGACAGCCAATAAT
>JAFEIL010000099.1 GCA_017495105.1 Emticicia sp.
ATGTTTCTGTTGCTGCACTATATTTTGCTACAAACAAAGGTTCTGGAATAAGATAGGCTTGCACCGAATCAACCGTTACGCCATCGCCGTTTGTAAAACTCATTGTTCCATCTCCGTTGTCGGTTAGCGTTGTTGCTTTGTGCGATACACTATTCAAGGCTGTCAAAATCGTTTCAAAGGTCGTTCCTGCTGCATAGTTTGTACCGTTAATTGTAATTGCCGTATTTGTTTTATCGTCGGCTGCTCCTACTGTTACGCTTGTGCCATCACCTTTATTGAGCGTGATAGTTCCGTTTCCGTTATCGGTTAGCGTTGCCGCTTGCGGAATGTTGAGCGTTTGCGTAGTGCTGTTAAAACTAAACGGTGCTGCATTGTTGGTTACGGTTATTGGCGAATGAGATAAACCATTTAGTGCGTTTAAAATCGTTTCAAACGAAGTTCCTGCAGGATAAGTCACGCCATTGAGTGTAATTGATGCGTTTGTCTTATCGTCGGCTGCTCCTACTGTTACGCTTGTGCCATCACCTTTGTTTAGGGTGATAGTTCCGTTGCCGTTATCTACCAAACTTGCCGCTTTCGGAATGTTTAGCGTTTGTGTGCTTGCATTAAAGCTAAACGGTGCTGCATTGTTTGTTACGCTCAATGCTGCTGGAACGTTTACTTTTTTACCCGAACCTTGCGAAAAAGCGATGGTTTGAACAAAAATTAATATAAATAGTATTTTTTTCATAGTATTAAGCATCTACGGTATCAATGATAAATTCTGTGCCTGTTGCATCATAAGTGATTGAACCAGAAGGTTTTACACTTGGATTGAGTGATTCGTTATAGACAATAAACTCATCAGGCTTGAGTGTTCTTACACCAGTTCCAACGTTTACCGTACCTGTGGCTTCTCCAGTATTTTGAATTTTAAAGAATATCTTTCCAGAATTAATTGACCCTGAATTAGTTACTCTTACGCTTCCAATTGTGGCATTGCCCGATACACTTTGCGTGACATACACAATGCTCGGTGAAGTTGAAGCTGTGGTAGAACCAGTAGAAGCCGTTTTAGAGGCATTTGATTGTCCAGAAGTAGTTCCAAAAATTCTATTTCTGAATATAAGCACTAAACCGCCAGTAACGGCAACCAGTGATAAAATGAGTAATCCTATTTTTTTCATTTTTTTGTTGTGTTAAAGATAAATTTGATTGAACCCTAATTGTAAAATCATTCTGTGTAAATCGTTTGGTGAAACACCACTACTATTTAATTTTGGCAATTGTATTTGTCCAGCGTATTTTAAGGCATCAAAGCATAATTGAGAACAGAAATTCTTATTATTTGAACTTAGGTTTAAATTCATAATCATATTAGTTACTAATCCGACCATTGTATAACCTTTATCAATTCGTTTGGCGATAAAATCAAACATTTGCGGATCATATTGCTTGCCAATGTTGTAATAAAGCCACTTGTTGTGATTTCGTTCTTCTAATTTTCTTATCTGTGTACCGTTAGGATTCCACGAACTGCCAATTAAATATCCAAAGTCTTCAAATATGATTTCACAATGAACTATTTCGCCACCTGAACCAAGAGCCATTATTGCTTTTTTGATTGGGTTATCAACGTTTACTGCGTGTTCAAAGGCTAATATTGCCATGTTTATCTTAGTTTTGAACCTTTAAATCATTAAACAGAATATCAAAACTTCCATCTTTACCGAGGGTACGCATCAAATAATTTGCTCCTTCTTTCTTCGATGAATATTTATAATATTCAATCATTTGTTCAATATCAAGTCGGGTTTTTCCATCATTTGCAAGACGGCCACGCCCTTGATTGTATGAAATCATTATTTTATGAGGGTCATCAAGACCAAACATATCAATCAAAATTGAAAGCTCTACGCAAGCAACATTGATACATATTTCGGGATTGAACAAATCGTTTGCAGCAATATTAATGCTTCCTTTTCCAGAAAAACTATACTTTTTATTTGATTTAAAGTAGTCTATTTGTTCTGTTGTAAGAATTTTTAAGTTTGCAGCAGCTTGAACAGAATCTATTGCGGTAGTGTGTTTTACCTGCATAATTCCGTAGGCTCTCGCTGAACTGACCGCATTTACTCTACCGTTGATATTTTCAACCGCCATTGCTCCATAAATAAAGATTCGTGGCACTTTATGCACTTCGCTTGCTTTACTTACTTCTGCATCAAAATTTTGAATCAATTTTTTGATTTTATCACGGTTTTGAACTCTCACTGATGAACTAAAAGCCGCTGGACTTGATAAACTGCTTGTTTCTTGCTTGAGCGTCATAGGGAAATAACCTGCCTGAAATGCTGGCACACTATTTCCAGTTAAGCTACTGAGCGTAGAAAAACTTGCAATTGATGAACTTTTTTGTTGGTAAGTAGCAAGATTACGCTTTCTTATTTCTGCTTCTTTGGCTGGGTCTGGCTGATAATCATTTCCTATTTGAATAGATTTTTTTCGTCTAATAGAATAAATCACATAACCACCGATGATGATGATTAAACCAACAATACCTATCCATATTTTATTTGACTTTAGCATTTTTTCTAAATAAAATTTAATTATCAATGATTTTGGCTTAATCTCTTGCTCTTGCTGATCTCGATCTCAACTTTAATGAAGCATCTTTGGCAGCCTTCTCAAAGTTTTTCAACAAAGTTGCTTTGTATAAGCCTTTAGGATAAGTGATTTTTACTTTCTTGATTTCTTTCGATTTCAATTCAGATTTTGTTTTAGCAACAGCGATGCTTAAAACTTTTTGTGCTTTTTTAACTTCTGGTGCTTGCTTAGTTGTAGCTTTCTTTGCCATTTTTTTATAAGTTATGTGTGAATATTAAATTAATAAATATGCATTTTCATAATCTGCTGGGCTTATTGCCCATTCTTTGCCGTTTTCGTGTGCGGTTATTGCGATGGTCAATAAACGCAAAGTATTTCGGTCTGAACTTAAAGCCTGATTCGGTGAAAAACCTGTAAACTGAGAAACAGCATTGATATATGCTTGTGTGTCATTTTCAGAATCGGGTGCATAAACCTTGATTATTTCAGCTATGCTACCGTAATTCTTTATTTTACTTGTTTAATCCTTTATTAAAGCTCTAATACCATGCTTAAAATCAACAAACTGCTCAAATTTTGAATCAGTATTACTCAAATAAGGCAATTTACCCTTCCACTGAATCATTGTTTTTATTAGATTGCCGGGGTTATTATTTCTCCAACCTCGTGGTATTTTTTTACCATTGAGGGTATCTTGATTAAGATACGATTTTTCTCCCTTTTGGGCTTTTGGTGGTATCTGCGACCAAACTAAACCTACAATTAGTAGTACTACAAAAAATATGATAAGAACCCAGTTCTTATTTTTGATCCATATTTTATTTTGTAGTTGCATTTGCTTTTTTTGCGTTTAGATTCCAGTTATAGATAATATTAATGATTGTCAATATACCTGCGATTATTGCCACGTTAGTAGCTAATTTCCCTTTATCCATGATTTTTAAGGTCTATATGTTCGTAAAACTCTTTGAAATAGTGCTAAAAAGAAGCCACCTAAGGCAACTCCGCCAGCGATAGCCAAAAGCAAATATCTTGCAGTAGTTTTGATTGTCTCATCTTCCAGCGAAATATTGACAGGGATTCCGTCTTTGCTTAATTTATCGGCTGCATTAATTACGTTTTCAATAGTCGTTGCCATTGTTTTATCTTTTATGTGGATTTAATATCTATTTTTATGCTGCTCCTAAGATTTTAAGCCTATTTACAAGCTCATTGCGTTGATAATCGCTATAATACAAATAGGTTTTATCTTGCAAATCTTTTAGTAAAGTGGCTCTTTTGACTACATACTTTAGGTTATATAGGTTATTCAATCCTATCAGTTTTGAATCATTCAGTTTACGAGCTTCTTCAAGCACACTTTCCAAAGGAAGATTATTCCATGTAAAGCCAAGATTGATAAACAAAGAATCTGCTAACCTTGTACCATCAGTTTTAAGCCAAGTCTTGTATGCTTCTATGTCAGCGGTTGATACTCCGCCACCATTTACTTTTCCAGTGATGGGGTCAACGGTGATGGCATTTGGCACAGGAAGTTGATTATAATCAATAGATTCTTTTTGTCCAGATTTTTTACCTGCTCTCCAAATCAAATAAATAGCTATTCCAACGCCCGCAAGTGCAAAGAGAACGATTTTCCAAGTCTTTGAAAAAACAAAGGCTTTACCGACTACACTAAGGGTGCTTTCGATTGAGTTTTTATTTACCGATGGTACTATCTGTTCCATTTTTTTTCTTTGTTTTAGCAAGTTTATTGACTGCCCAACCGATCACACCGAGTAAGCCTAAAATAGCAATGCCAGCAACAGCCACACCATAGCGATTACGGAAAAAATTATCGGAGCTTGAATCGCTCTGAATATTTTTTACAGTACTTTCATTAACCGTTTTTGTGCTATCGCTCTGAATAGGCGATTGACCAGAACTCTGAGAAGGCTTTACAGATATAATAGGCTCTTGACTGCTACAATAAGAAATTGACACATAACCTTCGCTATACTTTTTGCCGTTAGATTTCTTGGTTTGTGGCGTAGGAAACTTTACTTTGTAAAATCCGTTGGTAATTTTTTTATCTGAAACACCAATTAAGTCACCTACATTGTAGCTTGTGATAATGTTATTACCTGCATCGCTTATGCCCCCAATAATTGCTGCTGAATAACGCACACGAACACCTTTACCAGTTGAGTATAAGGCTACTTCATTGGCATTTGTGGTAGTATTATTTGTTGTGGAAGTAGCTTTAGCTTCAGCAAAAACGTCAAGATTTTCTGCAACAACCCAAACGTCAGTATAGGTTTTTGTAAAAGCTGATATTGGCTCTGATAATTTTACACGAACAATGAGAAAAAAATCCTTAGTAAGTGAGCCATTTTTTATGACTTGATTTTTACTGATCTGTTGTACAGTACCAAGTATTTTACCTGCTTTGTAGGTTGCTAATACTTTGCTACCACCTCCAGCACCGTCATACGCTTTTGTGCCATCTTTTGAAACGGTCACGATACTACCTTTGGCTGTTGTTGCCGAAGGAGCTAAAGAACTGGTGATAATGTCAAAAAGATTCATAAAATTAAGAGTTAGTATTTGATAAAAAAAAGCGAGCAAGTACAGTACAAGTACAGCTCGCTTTTTTATTTATTGTAAAAACCCTTTTTCTTATTTGTAATCGTTTACTCTGCCCATACGGCTTGGTTTTCTTTTACCACCTGTAAGGAGGAAGTAAACACCAACTACTGCACCAAGACCTAACAAACCCCATCCGATTACCTTAACGGCTGGTTTTTGCCAAAATGAAACAGTACCACCACTATTAGCTGTTAATACAGGATTAGTAGTTGCTGCTGGAGTTTGTACAGTTTCAGCGGTGATTGCACCGTTTGCTGGGTTGAAAACGTCGTATTTCCAAGCGATTGCACCCTGAGTAACAGAACCAAAATTTGGGCTGAACTCTGTGTTAAAATCGACTGGCAAAGCACCGTCTGCTGTTAATGTTGCTGGAGCTGCTGTTGTTGGCCAAACGTCCAAGAAAGCTGCTGCTGCTACACCTGAAACCATACCAGAAAGTCCTTGAATTTCTGCATTGGCTACAAAGAATAAGCGAGGGTCGCCTTTTACTTTTTTGAATACTGCTGGTTTACCTGAATCCAACGGTACAAGTGCGTAAGCGATAGCGGTCGTTTGACCAGGGTTTACAGTTACGAATTGGCGAAAATTTCCTGCGAATTTCATGTGTAAAATTATTTAAGTTGTGAGCGATGTCGCTGTGTGAAAAAATTAATTGTGCGACAATATTACCCAATACGTAAAAGAACTTTACTTCACTTTTAGCGATTTTAGCCTAACTTTTAGTGAAACAAATGCTATTTTTTTTGATTTTTAGTGATTTTTAACGATAAAAAAAATGAACTATTTTTCATTTTTACCAAAACTTTTGCCTGCCAATTGCTCAAATACCTCACGAGATTCTCGATTCATTATTACACGCTCTATGTATTCAACCACCACTGGGAGAAGGTTATTTTTACCTAATCTATAACCAAGCTCTACGATGTCGTGTTGGTGCATAGTCGTAAAATTAGACCAAAAAGTAGGTATTGAATAACCATATTTTGCGGCTAATTCTCCGATTGTTCGAGAAACATATTTTGGTCTATTATTTTGGGTTGGTTCTTGCATTGTTAATCTTCGTCAGTGTTTTCATGCTTACGGATCACAGAAATAGATTCATCTCTAAATTTTTTATGCTTTGAAATGAGGTCTTGTTCGTCTTCTTCGAGCGAATCATCATCATTGGCTTTGGCTTTTGACAATTTAAGTTTAGGGCTAATCTGACTGGTGTTTTGTTCGGCTTTTTTATCGAGCGATTCTCTGATTTTCTTTACGATTCCTCCTGAACCGATAATACTTGCCAAATAGCCCCCCAAAAATGCCCCTAAAAACACGATGAAGGTAAGTAAAAACACTATACCCCAATTAGGTTTAAAGCCGAATGAAGTTTCTTTTTTGTTGTTTTCTTGTGAATTTTCCATTTTTTTGGTGTGTGATTTACTATTTATATTTGTTTTGTTTTTCGTACTTTTTGAAATAATCTCGACCGTTGAACTCTACTAAATTTCCGTTTTTATCTTCTTTATAAACCAAGTTGCTTAGTATATTATAGATACGGTATGAGTAAAGCTCGCCGATTGGCCGTTTATCATTTTCTTTACAAACTTCGTAGTGTAGGATTTCTATTTTATCCTTGCACCCTAATTTATCTGGAATATTCTTTTCGGCCATTTCCTTCAAAACAATCATTTGGAGGTTGTTTAGCAATGCTGGCCCAACTTCTCTTATGCTGTGTGTTTGATAGAAAATATCATTGAAATTGTTTTTAGTGGCTTTTATGAACTTCTCTCTACCTTCCTCGATATTACCTCTAAAATAAATACCGCTATCATCCAAAACTATTATGCTTTCACGAACATTCTTTCGGCATATATCGCAAAATTCGTCAAATTCTTCTGTTTGAACTTTTACGATTGAATTATTAGGCAATGGAGATTTCAAACGCTCTAAAGACACAACCAGATTATAGTCTTTATAAGAATCATTGGCACTATGGTCGTAGATAATAATTGGCTTTCCTGTAAGTTCCTGTAACCATATAGCAATCTTCATCGTCTGATAAGTCTTACCAGTGTTCATTGTTCCAAAAACCCCCCAATTTTGTCCCTTAACTTGTGCCATTGTACTTGTTATTGTATTTGTTGCTGCGATTTAGGCTTCATAAATTCTTTTGCCTTCTCAAATCCACCTGTGGCTAAGTCAAGATAATTGTTAAAACCATCTCCGCCCATCTTTTCTACTGCTGTTGTGAACATACCTCTAAAATACTCATCGGGCGTTAGTGGCTTTAATGTTCCCATTTTGTTTTGGTGTTTGAGGTCAAGATAAATGATTTCTTCAATGACTTCATCCATATTACCTAATGTAACCTCTGTGTCCCAGACGTTTTTTGCCTGTTCATTTTTTCCTACTGCTTCAAGCATTTTTCCAAATCCCATCTTTAGTAGTGAAACTTTTAGGTTATACTTTATTTTTAGCTGCGACAAACGAAGCTCAGCCACACTTCTAAGGTATTTTTCAGAAAACAATCCTCGTGAATTTTGAGAATCATCCTGAGTATTATTTTCTGTGCTATTGACTGAATTGCTGCCTACACCAATCATTTTTGAAATTTGGTTTGCCAAATCTTTGATTGAAGACGTATTTTCCTGTTGCTGTGTTTCGGAATGATTATCATACGGCTCAATTTGAGATGGCTCAACTCTGTATTGCCGATCTCCAAACATATTTGTCGGTACTGGTGGATTCTGTTCTACATCCACGGCTCGTGGTTGGATTGCAGTTGGTTCATTACCTCCAAAGTGTTTGCCTTTAAAATCTCTAATATTATCAAGAAGTCCCATTTTAATTTTGTGTTATTTTGTTAGTTTTTTACCTAATAATTTAGCTCCCTTAGCTAACATACTCCAAAAGAATGACCTCATTTTTTGACCTAATAGATTACTACTTTCTTCTATTTTATTTCGTAGTTTCTTATCAAGTTTCTTTCGGAGTTCATAATCATCAATAAAATCATCGAAATAAGGCTTTAGCATTGGATACATAGATATTCGGTTGTTTTTCAATGCTCCAGTATCTTGCAACATCCCAAAAAGAAGATGCAATTTTTGTTCGTTAGATTTTACAATTTCTGAATTGAACTTAAAAGATTGTTCTAAACTTAAAAGCCTATAATAGTCTTGTATTATTTCGTCGAACTGTTTGGCTGTAATATTTTCCTCAAATACCTGAGCTATCTGCCCATCATCATTGAGCAGTACTAACTTTGGCATTTAGTGTCTCGATTTTATAATACTTCAAGAATAATTCAATTATACTTTTTTCATCAATCGAATAAAACATTGATCGAGAAGCCTTTGCAATATCTACTGCCATTTTCTTTAAGGCAACTGCCGTATGGCTATCATCAAACTTTAGAACTGAGTTTAATTCGGTCAATAGTATTTTAATCTCATTTTTAAGCTTTTCATTTTCATCTTCGAGTGCTATTGCTTTGTTGTATTCTTCTTCAAATTTAGCAACCTGCATTGTGCTAAAAACCTTATATCCTTCTGGTATTTTATTAGCTTCTCTCTGTTGTATTGCTTCCCTTAATCGACCTTGAATGTTTTCTACAATAATTTGATGCTCTTCATTTTCAGCATATAATAAATTCCTATCGAGTTCGGCTTGTTTAAGCCTTGCTTCAATATTTGTAAGTTTTGCTTTAAGGTCGGCTACTTCCTGAGTGTTATCAGTCTGCTCAACGATATGTGTAGCCGAGTGAAACAAAGTGTCTGTTTCAGATTGTTTCTGAGGTGTTTCAGATTCTTTCCATTCTGTTTCGGCTTGTTTCTGAGGTGTTTCATCGTCGTTTTCTTGAAAACCTACATAGGGCATCAAATAATTAGGTATATCCTCTGATTCTGTAACAATTGGCTTTGTTTCCTGTAATATTTGATGTATTGTTTCAGTATGTTTCAGCGTTGTTTCAGCCTGTTGCAACTTTGTTTCAGCCTGTTGCAACTTTGTTTCAGTCTGTTTCAGCATTGTTTCAGTCTGTTTCAGCGTTATTTCAGTCTGTTTCCAAACTTTTCCTTCAGATATAATAAATTGCTGATATCCATCTATTGTTTGCTTGTAATTTTCGAGTATTGAGTTTAAGTTATCAATTTCTTGATTCAATTTTTGTACTTCTTGATTTGTATCAGAAGGAGTGAAATTAGACTTTGATACTAATTCGCCAGCAAAAAACTCTTGAATCAATAAGCGTACAAACTCTTGTACGTTGGCAACACCAAATGATTCTGCATTTTCTACAATGTGATTATAGAGGGTATTTTGTATGCGTGTGTTTAGATTTTCAGTAAATCTTTCTGTGGCATACTGGTTTAATTGCAAAAATGGAAATCCTGTAATAGTGTTGGATGGAGAAGATGTATGTTGTGTGGATTCAGTATTCATATTTTGGCATATTTTTATAAAAAATGAAGTTCCAACACTATAAATGTTGGAAGAATCAGAAAAAACCTGTATTTTTGATTTATCAAGAACAAAAATTATAGCTTCCCCAATCCCCCTTCTTGGGCTTCGCTACAAATGTATGTTAAGTTATTCTAATCAAAATATGGTCATGCTAAAATGACTTGTATTTGACCTATATGACTTATATTTAACCTTTATAATCGAAGAAAAATGACAAGAACGGAAATCGCAAACCTTTATTATTATAGTAATTTAAGATGCTTTAATCGAAAAATTATTGAATCGGGCTTAAACAAAGTAATGCCTCAAATTTTGAAGCGTAAGGCTCATTTTTTTCCATCTGACATGGTTATTATTCAAGCCTATTTGGGAGTATGCCCACGGTGGGAGGAATACTTTTCAAAGAAAAAGGTGATCAGCTCCATGATACCTACCAATACCACAACAACAGTAGGAATATTTTCTTAATTTTTTTTCGGCAAAAAAAAACCACTTCGCCATGAAGTGGTTTTTTTTGTTGGTAGTGCTATTCTAAATCAAACCTAAAATAAACAAGTCCTTATCTACTTGACTAATCTTTAGCCTAAAACTTACTTTAGCATTAATATCAATCTTGTAGAAATCAAATATATATTTGCACAAGTTGGAATTAGAAATGATGAAAGTTTTGCTATAATTTTCAACTTGAATTTTTAATTCAAAATCTTCATTTTTGGCAAATATCATATTAATTTCATCATCTTTGACCTCAAAGCCCACTTTGCTTTTTTCGCTGACTTCAAAAGCCAAGAAAAAATTTCTTGGAAACCTAATCCTTCCGTCTCGGTGAACGGTTAGAAAATGTTTTTCATGCCGTTTTGATGAATAAGTTGTTAAAAACTCTTTATTTA
>JAFEIL010000322.1 GCA_017495105.1 Emticicia sp.
AATCTGAGGCGATAACTTGCTCAATTCCGTATTTTGTTTGAAGAGCTTGTGTCAGAACCGACCCAAGCTGTCCATTTGCCCCGACTATCAAAATTTTAGTCGTGTTCATTATTGTAATTTGTTGATGAAGTGTTTTTTTTCGAAGTAATATTTACTTGCAAAAGTAGTATATGAGTAATAAAGTTGTTTGTTTTGGGGTAAAATCAGTAAAAATAGTTTTTAAATAAACTTAAAACAGTTAATTTTACTGAATCTTGTTATATTTATACGTCATCTGAAATAAATTTTATTGTATTATGGAACAATTGGACGAAACCGACAAAATTATCCTGCGAATTTTGCAAAAAGACGCTAAAAAAACTGCCAAAGAAATAGCTAGTCAGTTGAAACTAACAACATCGCCGATTTATGACCGAATCAGGCGTTTAGAAAGTTTAGGATTCATAAAAAAATATGTGGCAATTCTGGACAAAGACCTAATCAATAAGTCAGTGACTTCTATTTGTCAGGTTTCGATGCGATACCATAATGAGGCGTTTATTGAAAATTTTGAGCAGGAAATCCAGAAATTAGAAGAAGTACAAGAATGCTATCATTTAGCTGGGCAAGTTGATTTTGTACTTAAAATCCACTTAAATAGTTTGGAAGAATACCACGATTTTATCAAGTACAAACTTTCAAAAATCGAAAATATCGGCGTATTGAACAGCACGTTTGTGCTAAAAGAAATCAAGCATAGTTCGGAGTTTTATATTTGAATTATTCAACTTTTAAAGAAGGATGAAAATGTCTCAATTGCTTGATTATTAATCGAATAGTGTTCTTAGATGAAAATTCTTCATTCTTAATTCTTCATTCTTAATTCCCTCACCGTATCTTTGCACCTTAATTTAAAAAAGAGCATGATTTCAGTCGATAATGTGGCAGTTGAGTTCAATGGTGGAACGCTGTTTAGTGATATTACTTTCAATATCAACGAAAAAGATAAAATAGCCCTTATGGGCAAAAATGGAGCTGGAAAATCTACTTTGCTCAAAATCATTGCCGGTGTTGATAAACCAACTCGTGGCAAAATTTCTGCCCCAAATGATGCCGTAATTGCCTATTTGCCGCAACATTTACTTACTAAAGATGATAGTACGGTTTTTGAAGAGGCCTCAAAGGCGTTTTCGGTGGTGCTTGATATGAAAAAAGAGATGGATGCACTCAATCATCAGCTCGAAACTCGCACCGATTACGAGTCGGATGCGTACATGAATATCATTGAAAGAGTATCAGAATTGAGTGAAAAATACTATTCAGTGGAAGAAGTAAACTACGATGCCGAAGTTGAAAAAACGCTTCTCGGCATGGGTTTTACAAGAGCAGATTTTACACGTCCGACTTCTGAATTTAGTGGTGGATGGCGTATGCGTATTGAATTATGCAAGATTTTGCTTCAAAATCCTGACTTAATTCTACTCGATGAGCCGACCAATCATCTTGATATTGAATCAATTCAGTGGCTTGAAGATTTCTTGATGAATAATGCCAAAGCCGTAATAGTGATTTCGCACGATAGGGCTTTTGTTGATACCATCACCAACCGCACGATTGAGGTGACGATGGGCCGTATTTACGATTATAAAGTAAATTATACGCAGTACCAACAGCTCAGAAAAGAACGCCAAGAACAACAGCAAAAACAATATAACGACCAGCAAAAAATGATTGCCGACACGCAAGAGTTTATTGACCGTTTTAAAGGCACTTACTCAAAGACTTTGCAGGTACAATCGAGGGTGAAAATGCTCGAAAAATTGGATATTGTGGAGGTTGATGAGATTGATAGTTCGGCTTTGAGTTTGAAGTTTCCGCCAGCACCACGCTCTGGAAATTACCCTGTGATTGTGGAGAATGTGACTAAAAGCTATGGCGACCATTTGGTTTTTAAAGATGCTTCATTGACCATTGAGCGTGGCGAAAAAATTGCTTTTGTAGGCCGAAATGGTGAAGGAAAGTCAACTCTCGTGAAAGCAATTATGGCAGAAATTGAATTTGAAGGAGATTTGAAACTCGGACATAACTCAATGATTGGCTATTTTGCTCAAAATCAAGCGTCTCTTTTGGATGAAGATTTAACCGTTTTTCAAACCATTGATAATATTGCAGTAGGCGACGTTCGTACCAAAATCAAAGATATTTTAGGTGCGTTTATGTTTCGTGGCGAGCAAATTAATAAGAAAGTACGTGTACTTTCGGGCGGAGAAAAAACTCGTTTGGCGATGGTGAAACTTTTGCTCGAACCAGTAAATTTATTGATTCTCGATGAGCCAACCAACCATTTGGATTTGAAAACAAAAGATATTTTGAAAGATGCCCTTCGTGCTTTTGAAGGCACAATTATCTTGATTTCTCACGACCGTGATTTCTTGGAAGGACTTGCCACAAAAGTTTTTGAGTTTGGCAATAAGCGTGTAAAAGAACACTTTGAAGACATCACAGGCTTTTTACGCAATAAAAAGATGGAAAATTTACGAGAGATTGAGCGTAAAAAGTAGAATGGGTTTGTTGGCTGATATGTTTTTTTAATGGTTGAGGGCTTGAAAACCTTTCTGCGTTTAGCTCTACATAAGTATTTATGAAAAAAAAGGGGAATGTGGAACTCGCTTACCCTAATGTCCGCTGCCCTTCTTTCGGAGTGTCATTGTCTGTTGTGGCCAAAAGTGAATAAAATTCTTGGAAAATATAAATTTGTCCGTTGCACAACCACAAAACGAGTAAGCAAAATGATGAGGTCATAAAAAGATTAAGTGTAATTCTGAATACAGGAGATTATAATT
>JAFEIL010000524.1 GCA_017495105.1 Emticicia sp.
ACATAACATTCTGTTTCTATTTATGCCTTAGCTTTGTGTTGACTATATTGTAGCAAGACTTTCTTTATTCGCAAATATGCCCAAAATATCTGTACTGATGGCAGTATATGATACTGATTTTCCTCTAGTTAAACGTGCCATTGACTCCGTATTAAATCAAGATTTTCAAGATTTTGAGATGATTGTCATTGACGATGGTAGTCAGAATGAAACCCAAAATCAACTATTAAACTACGTAATTCAGAACGAAAGTAAAATCAGCTACTTACGCCATGTTAATTGTGGACAGTCCGAGTCGATTAATCGAGGAATTTTGAATAGTATTGGTGAATATATCACTATTTTGGATGCTGACGATGAGTATAAACCTAATCATTTGTCTTCTTGCTTAGATGCAATAGAATCACTGGATTTGATTGCTTCTACAACTGAAACCATAGTAGATAGTTTAGATGATTTTTATGTACCAGATAAGTATGACCAAAGTCAGCTTATTCACGTTGACGAATGTATTTTATTTGCTACTTTGTTTGGTAAAAAAGATGTTTTCTTTAACCTAAAATTTCAGAAAAAATATGCTGCTGATGCCCAATTTTATGAAAGTGCATCACAAAGATATGAGGTAAAGAAAGTAAATTTAAGAACCTACATTTACTATCGCAATACGCCGAATAGTACCTGTGCGAAAATCAAAAATGCTAACATTGCTACCTTCACCAATAAAAATTTGTATGCCCACTTTGCCAATTCATAAAAATGTAATCATGGCGTGCCACATTACGGGCATTTATGATGTAAATCGTAGTTATACTTTACCTAATGATGATTATTCTCTTGTAAAAGCTTGGGCAGACTCGGTCATTGATTTAAAGCTCAATGGTATTATTTTTCACAATAATTTTTCTGAAGAAACTTGTCTTAAATATCAAAATGAACAAATAAGTTTTGTGAAAATTGCATACGAAAGTCGATTCAATCCAAATATTTATCGGTATTTGGTTTATGATGAATATCTGCAAAGTCACCATCATACTATTGAAAATATATTTTTAACTGATATTTCTGATGTTGTAGTTGTGCGAAACCCTTTTTTGCAGCCGTTTTATCTCCAAAATACTTCGGCAATTTTTTGTGGAGATGAACCTAAAGCACTTAATAACGAATGGATGCAAGCTCATTCTGAGCATTTACGAGGCAAAATCGGAGATTATGCACAATATGAGGAATATTTTGGTAATGAAACTCTCTTGAACTGTGGAATAATTGGCGGTAATATTACGGTAATGCGTGAATTTATCGGAAAATTATCCTCTATCCACCGCCTAAATAATCACGATAATCAAACGGCATATACTGGTGATATGGGAGCATTCAACTATTTAATTCATACGGCATTTAATAATAGATTTTTTCATGGCACTCCTATCAATACTGTGTTTAAAGAATACGAAGATTTCCGAACTGATTGCTGGTTTAGGCACAAATAGATGGTTATTTTATTTTTAAAGTTCTAATTGCACAATACCAAACCCTATCAATTACGTTAGGATAAATGTACTTATAACTTTTATGATGAAAAATCGTTTAATTTTTACCGTTTTAGTTTTTTTTTCTCTTCAAGCACATTCGCAAACTATCGAGCAAATCAGTAGTGAGGCTAAACTCCAACAATCGGTTTTAGATTTTGTAAATCGGTACCGTAAAACCAAAGGTTTAATACCGCTTACAATGATGCCACTCATTTCGGCGGAGGCATCGAAACACAGCAAAAATATGAGTGACGGCAGGGTAGCTTTTGGCCACGATGGTTTTGATGGCCGAGCCGATAAACTCATGAGGCAAATTGAACTATCAAACGCTATTGCAGAGAATGTTGCATACGGAAAATTTTCAGCACAAGAAGTAGTCAATCGTTGGATTAAAAGCCCTGGGCATCGAAAAAATATCGAAGGCAAATTTACGCTTACGGGTGTGGGAATCGTACGTAGGGCTGATGGATATTTGTTTTTTACGCAGATATTTATCAACAAATAGTCTTAGACTATTTCCAAAAACCGCTCCAAACTCGGATTAGTGTTTTGTGGATTCCATCAAAGGTAAGTGCAAGCTGAACAATCAATAGTTTATCGGCTGCACATCTAAAGTGCAACTAATGGGCAAGCATCAGAAAATAACGAAGTTGTAGGAGTTCCATTGTAGTATCACATTTTAGTCAACTGAACCAAGTTTTTCAAATCTTCATTTGATAAATCTCCGAGCCAATTTTCGCCAGTAGTGATACTCATATCGGCCAAATCTTTTTTGGAACGTATCATTGCATCAATTTTTTCTTCCATCGTTCCTTGATTTATAAGACGATAAACCATCACATTTTTAGTTTGGCCAATTCTAAAGGCTCGGTCGGTTGCTTGGTTTTCTACAGCAGGATTCCACCACAAATCAAAGTGAATAACATGGTTTCCTTGTGTCAGATTTAGTCCAGTCCCGCCTGCTTTTAATGATAAAATAAAGATAGAATCTGCTCTGTTTTTCTGAAACCTTTCTACCAATATATCTCTTTTTTTGCGGTCGATTCCACCGTGAAGAAATAGCGGCTCAACCCAAAACCTATCCTTTATAAACTCAACCAAAAGTTTACCCATTTCACGATACTGTGTAAAAATCAGCACTTTTTCATTAGCTTCTTGAATATTTTCTAAGAGTTCTATCAACATTTGAGCTTTCCCCGATTCTTCTAATGCTTTTTTTCCTTTATTCAAATATTGATACGGATGGTTTCCAATTTGTTTCAAAGCTGTCATTAATTTCAGCACCAATCCTTTACGGGCGATTCCTTCATTTTCTTCAATATCTTTCAGACTCTGTTGAACAACACTTTCATATAAAGCAGCTTGTTCTTTGCTAAGATTTGTATAATGGTTATTCTCTATTTTATCAGGTAAATCACTGATAATACTTTTGTCGGTTTTTACTCTTCTGAGCAGAAATGGTGCAGTTATTTTCTTAAAAATTTGAAGTTTTTCTTGATTGTGTTCTAACTGAATCGGTTTTGTGAATTCGTTTGTAAATTTGCTCAAATTTCCTAAATAGCCTTTGTTTGTAAAATCAAGAATACTCCAAAATTCACTCAAACGATTTTCTACGGGTGTACCGCTCATCGCAATTTTAATGTCAGATTTTAGATTTTTTATAGCCTTTGTTTGCTCAGTATCAGGGTTTTTAATGTTTTGAGCCTCGTCAATTGCTACACAATACCAGTTGAGTTTCTTGAAAACATCGGCATCGCTACGCACCGTTCCATAAGTAGTTATTACTAAATCAATAGGATTTTCAGTGTCTTTAATTTCTAGTTTTCGTTTTGTTCCATGATAAATCTGAAAGGTTAAATCAGGTGCAAAACGATTGATTTCTTTCTGCCAATTCGTCAAAAGTGTAGTCGGAACAACTATCAAGGCCTTATTTTTAACAAAAGCTCCTTCTTGTTTAAATTTCAATAAAAGTGTAATTACTTGTAAAGTTTTGCCCAAACCCATATCATCAGCAATCAAACTGCCAAAGCCCAGTTTGCTATTTTTGACCATCCATTCATAGCCACGTAATTGGTACGGGCGAAGTTCGGCTTGAAGATTTTCTGGAAGCTTTACATTACCTGGACTCGTTAAATCTTTCAATAATACAAGAACATCTTCCGAAAGCCCGATTTTTGAACCTTGATATTCTTCGGCAAGAGCCATTTTCAGCAAATCCGCACCAGTCAATTTCGGTGGATTTTCAAGACGTTTTTTGAGTTTTTCAAGCTCATCTTGTTCAATCAGCATATATTGGTCTTTGATTTTGACCAAACCTTTCATGCCCTTGATAAGACGCTCAAACTCATTCCATGACATTAAATTTTCGCCGACAGCAATTTGCCAATTGAAGGAAAGCATATCATCAAGATGCATAAAATCGCCTCCATCCGAAGCTTTCTTTGATTTTATTGAACCTGAAATCTGAGGTTTTATCCAATGTTTCAGCGATTTTGGCAATAGAATCTGAATTCCGAAAAGTTGTAATGTTGGTAGTATTTCAAGTAAAACTCCCACAAACTCCTCCCCATCAAATTTCATTTTTTGTCTGCCTTGCATTTGCAAATATTTGTCTAGAGCAGAAAAATGATTTGATAGTAAAAGTAAATCTTGTAACACCTCAAAACGTATATTTTCGTAGAGTTTCTTCTGCAAAATTTGCTGAAACTCAATCGGCTCTTTCTGTTGTTCGTGTCGATTTTGCACCAAAACATCGAGCACAAAATCGCCTCTTTCTGGGTCTTCTTCAATTCTTAATATTGGCACAAAATCTTTTTGAGTAATATAATAATTGTTCAGCCATGTCTGAATGCCAATTGGCGTTTCTTTCTCTCGAAAACCTTTAAATTCGTAGGAAACTTGTTGAAAGAAAAATTCGTCCCACATTTCGTAGGAAACCTCACCACGAAAAAAATCGCCCATCGGAATCGTAAACAGACTTACATACTCATTTAGTATAAGCGAACAAAGCGTCAGTATTTGTTCACTAGGTATTTGATAAAGCGTTATTTCCTTAGTCTGAAATTGAATTAAATTGGGAGGAATCGCTTGTGAAAATGTCTTAAGAATCTCTTCTATTTCAGCGTTATTAAGAGCAGGAAGCCATCTGATAAAATAATCATCGCCTGTGTTTTTTAATAATTGAGGTATAATTGCTCCATTTTCGAGCAATTTTAAGCAAAATTGATGCGAAATCTTTAAAATTCGGAAAGCATCCGACATTCGGTCAAAATATTTTTCGTCGCTTAGATAAACTGTGTTTAATAATTTTTCAAGCGTAACTTTCTTATAATCTCGTACTTCTCCCTCGGTTGAAACAAACCTAAACTCGACAATTTTAGCAGTTTCTGAAACAAATATTTCCAGATTATCTCCCAAAACTAAGTCTTCAAAGATTGCTTTTTTTTCTTCAAGTTTCCATTTTAAAAGCCCTTTTGGCAATAATTTATGAGCCTTTTGTAGGTTTTTCTTAAAATCTTTTTCTGAAAAAATTGGGCTTCCTTGAATAATTTTCAATAGTTTATCAGACATTGGTTCGATATATGAGAAATCAATATCATCAAAAATATCATCTTCTATTTTAGCTATTTCTGCAAACTTATCTTCAAAAAAATCTACAAACGCATTTACTCGGATACCTGATTTTTTACCAATAGAATAACTGCTACTGACTTCGCCCAAAACATCAAAATCATGTAGCTGAAAAACTAAAAATGGGTTTTTATCAATTTCATTGGCGATGATATAAATGACCGCTGCCAAATGTTTACAAGGCACGGCCGAATCGGGACAAGAACACTTCATCGGAAAATCTCGCCAAGATTTTGGAAAAAGCGGAATATTCTTTTCCTCTGCAAACTTGGCTAATTCTTGCGGTAATTCACGGTTCAATAATTTAGCGAGCAATGTCGGATTCCCCAAGATTGCTTCTAAAAGTTCTTGTTTTTGATTATTTGTAAAAATCGGTACGCTGACCATCACTTTATAAGGTCGAGGAGCTGACCCTTGTACTTTTGCAGAAATGGCATTAGTTTCGATTTCAATATTTTTTACTGCACCTTTATTGGCATAAGTTCTGCCACGAGGAAGGCGATTGCTGTTATCAATTTTTGAAAGAGAATTGAGCCACTGCTGTCCCCACCAAGTTTTGCCGTATTGTATTGCCATTTTTATTTATTTTCTAATTTCAATACTTGAGTTGTCCATGCCCTAACTTGGTCACAAAGCTCAGGATTATCTACCAGTGAGCAGCCATACCATGGAATCATTTGTTTTATTTTTAATTGCCACTCATTACTTTTCACCTTTTCTGGAAAACACTTTTTTATTACATTCAACATAATCGAAACCGAGGTCGAAGCCCCAGGCGAAGCCCCCAAAAGTGCAGCTAATGAGCCATCAGCGGCACTGACTACCTCCGTTCCGAACTCCAAAACGCCACCATGTTCGTTATCTTTTTTGATTACCTGCACCCGTTGCCCAGCAATTTCTAATTGCCAATCTTCCATTTTGGCGGTTGGTATAAAGTTTCTGAGGGCTTCCAGTTTTGCCTCTTCCGATTGCATGACTTCATGAATTAGATATTTTGTGAGAGGTATATTATCCAAACCAGCTGAAATCATCGGAATCAGATTCGACCATTTTATTGAAGTCGGCAAATCGAAATAAGAGCCATTTTTCAAGAATTTCGTAGAAAAACCTGCATACGGGCCAAAAAGCAAAGCTTTTTCACCATCAATCATGCGTGAATCAAGGTGAGGAACTGACATCGGTGGAGCTCCAACCGAAGCCTTACCATACACTTTGGCATGATGTGCATTGATGACTTCGGGATTAATACACTTCAACCATTGTCCACTCACAGGGAAACCGCCAAAACCTTTACCTTCGGGAATATCAGACTTTTCGAGCAAATGTAATGAACCTCCGCCCGCCCCGATAAACACAAATTTACTTTCAACCTCCGTTTCTTCATTAGTATTTAAGTTTTTTACCTCAATCGTCCATTTTTTCTCATCATCTTTTCGCTCAATATCTATTACTTCATGATGCAAATGAATATTTACGCCATTCAAACCATCTAAATAATCGAGCAAAGCACGAGTTAAAGCACCAAAATTGACATCAGTTCCGATATCCATTTTTGTCGCTGCCACATGCTGGCTGGGGTCACGGCCTTCCATCACAATCGGCATCCATTCTTTCAATTTTGCATGGCTTTCCGAATATTGCATGCCTTTAAATGGATGATATTTTGTAAGTGCCGCATGACGTTTTCTAAGGTAAGTAACGTTTTCTTCGCCCCAAACAAAACTCATGTGCGGAATACTACGAATAAAACTTTCAGGTGATTGAACGATATTTTTCTCGACTAAAAAAGCCCAAAACTGACGCGAAGTCTCAAAGGATTCATCAATCATAATAGCTTTTTTGCAATCAATCGAACCATCTTCGAGTTCGGGTGTGTAATTTAATTCACAAAGTGCCGAATGCCCCGTTCCTGCATTATTCCACGCATCCGAACTTTCGCCAGCCACATAATCTAAACGCTCAAAAACCTCAATCGTGAGGTCTGGCTGAAATTCTTTGAGCATGATTCCAAGCGTAGCACTCATGATTCCAGCCCCAATAAGCACCACATCGGGCTTTTTATTGATGGTCTTTGCTTTTCTTGTCATTAGTTATGTTTGCTGTTGTTGGTAGTGTAAAACGAAGCCGTAAAGCTAAATACTTACATTATTATACTGTGCTAGCAGGATAAATTATAATATTCTGTTTGCTTTTTGTTGTGCAAATAAAACGAAGCTAATCATTTTAATTGATTAATTACTCACAAAAATACTATTTTTTATCATTAAATAGTAGGCCGAATTTTGTTAAAAAATTAGGTTCAACAATGATAACCACAATCATAGACAAAAGCATACACTTCATTGCCCAAGATTGGCTGGACATTGATAATTTACAGCAAATCTCAACACATAAGCTAGACCTCACACTTTCGGAAGCAATACGCATCCGAATCAATAATTGCCGAGATTTTCTCGGCCAAAAACGCAACAATAGTGAATGCCTTTTTTATGGTATAAATACAGGCTCTGGTTTCGTGCAAAATATAGCGATTGACAAAACTCAAATTGCTCAACTAAAATAAAATTCATTACAATCGTATGCTTGTGGAATTGGCGATGAAGTTCCTCATGAGATTATAAAATAGATGCTTTTCTTAAAAATCCAGTCGCTTTCTTGCGGACATTCGGGCGTATAAGAGCAAACCGTTCAGCGATTAATTGATTTTTATAATTACGATATTACACCTGTTATTTATGTTCAAGGGTCGCTTCGGGCGACCTATCTCCACTTTCACATTTGGCTTTACCGTTGATTGGTTTAGGAGAAAAGAATTTTAACGAAAAAAAAGGCCCTCAAAAGAAGTCTTAGACCAATTTGGCTGGCAACCTATCGAACTACAAAGCAAAGAAGAAATTGCCCTCATCAATGGCACACAATTTATAGCCGCTTACGGGAATTATGGTTTATTAAAAACTCAAAAGCTGAGAAATAGTAGAAGAAATCTACGAAAAATTTAGGCTAAAATTAGCCTTCAATGACAACGACCGAGTATTGCATAATGACATCAAATCAGCCGACGAATTTTTACAAAATATAAATTTATCAGTGCTGTAAATAAATACAGCACTGGTAAATTTATATTACTTCCCGGCTCTGAGTTCCAACTCGGCACGCTTCAATGTAATCAAATGACCGATTGGTTTTCCTGCACGAAAAGTAATCACTCGGAGCGTAATTGGACCATCCGGCAATTCAAGTGGTAGCGAATATTTTGGCGAAAATTTATCTGGCATCGAATCGTCAATCGAATAGAAAATATCTAAATCTGATATTTCGCTACCTAATTCGAGCATTAATTTGCCATTTTTATAGCTTGGTGTGATAATCGCATCATAAACGGCTTTCGAGAAACCAAGCTCTGCAATTTCAGCACGGTCGAAATGAGCTTCCATGCGTTTACTGAAATTATCCCAGTTTTTAGCTGATTTTTGCGACCAATAAACCTCCGACAATGCCCATGCTCGTGGGTAAGTCATGTATTCAGCATGGCGTAAAGTTGGTGTTTGTTCACTCCAAAGATTTCCTTGTCCACCCAAAATATATTTGGCATCAACACCATCAGGCACTGGCTCGAAGCTGTACGATTTACTTACTCGTAAACCTGCATAAATTGGCGGGTCGATGGTGTTTTCGCCTTGATTATAATCAATGTATGCAAATGTCGTTGGTGTCATTACAACTTCATGGCCGAGATGTGCCGCTTCAATCCCCCCCTTCACTCCTCTCCAACTCATCACGGTTGCATTTGGCGAGATTCCACCTTCTAAAATCTCGTCCCAACCGATAAGTTTTTTTCCTTTTGCTATTAAAATTTTCTCTAAACGATTCATAAAATAGCCTTGAAGGTCCTCAACGTGACGAATACCCAATTTTTTCATTAAAGCCTGACAACCAGCATCGGCCGCCCAAAAACCTTTGTAACATTCATCGCCACCCACATGAATATATTGATTCGGGAAAAGTGCTGCAACTTCGGTCATTACTTTATCCAAAAACTCATAAACTTTTTCATCAGAGGGATTGATTGCATTTTCATAACGCATCTTGAATGTGCCGTTTCCGTACCAATCAGCAATATTTGCCCCTGGATTTACGAAAGTATTTGGGTCTTTTTTGGTACTCAATTCTGGATATGCCGCAATTGCCGCCATGCTGTGTCCGGGTACATCAATTTCGGGAACAATGGTAACGTTGCGTTCTTGGGCATATTTTACAATTTCTTTGATATCTTCTTGCGTGTAAAAACCACCAACGGTGGCTTTTTCGCCTACTTTTGCAGGTTCACGGTCACCGAAATGTCCTGCTCTTGGAACTCTCCACGCTCCTACTTCAGTCAATTTAGGTAAGGATTTTATCTCGATTCTCCAACCTTCATCATCGGTCAAGTGCCAATGAAAAGTGTTGTATTTCAAGCGAGCAATATCATCAATGTATTTTTTTACCTCAGCCTTTGTAAAGAAATTACGGCTCACATCAAGCATGATGCCTCTCCAGCCGAAGCGTGGATAATCAGTAATTTTTACGGCAGGAATCACCCACGTAGCTTTCGCAACTGACTTACTTTCTATTTCTTTCGGTAAAAGTTGTAACAAAGTCTGCACTCCATAAAACAAACCCGCAGTTTGGTTAGCCGAAATAACAACGCCTTTCGGAGTAGACTCAAAAGTATAGCCTTCTTTTCCAATCTGAGCATTTGGCGTATCATTCAAATTAAGTTGAATCATAGCAATTTTACCTTCTTGGGCTTTTAACGCCAAACCTGTCGGTACGCTCAATTTCTGCACCAACATTTCGGCTACGCCGCTTGCGTCAGATTTGTTGTAACTGATAGTAGTTTTAGCAGTTAAAGCAAAACTGCCTGCACTCTGTGATACCTCAACAGGCTGCGGTATAAGATTTAAGGGTGTATTTTGGGCATTTAGATTGAGAAAGGCAAAACTAAGCACCGAAAAGAGAACTTTTTTCATAGTACGAAAGAAGAGTTTTGTTGAATTGAATTTGGCTGAGATTAAATTATAGTACAATATTAATGTAGGAAGGTTTTCTTTTCAAGTCTTTTTAAAAAATTATTTTTCAAAAAATTGATAATAAAAAAATATTTTATAATGATTGGTTTTTATTTTTGAATGAAAGAAGTGCTGCACTTCAATAATTAAAACAATAATAGAAGAAAAATTATTAGCGAACATTCCGATTTATCACATTTATTTAGAT
>JAFEIL010000078.1 GCA_017495105.1 Emticicia sp.
ATCAATCAAAAGATAGCAGCATGATATTTTGCACACTAAATATTACAGTAAGAAATTGTTTTACTATTTAATTACTAAGCGGTTGACTAAATTTGAATTTTGAAATCATACTCAATGCTTACATTTCCAAACGCCAAAATAAATATTGGCTTAAATATTACCGAAAAACGTTCGGATGGTTTTCATAACATCGAATCGGTGTTTTATCCTGTCGAGTGGTGTGATGCCCTCGAAATTATCCCCAACCAAAATCCAGATGCTACAAATGCTGTCTTTCAGAGTTCGGGTTTGGCTATTCCTGGCAATGAAAGTTCAAATCTATGCCTAAAAGCATGGAATTTATTGCAAGAACGCATCAATGTTCCGCCGATGATTCATCTGCATAAAGTTATCCCGATGGGTGCTGGTTTGGGTGGCGGTTCGGCCGACGGAGCTTTTATGCTAAAAATGCTCAACGAGGTATATGAGCTAAAACTCAGCAACGATGAACTAAAAGACTTCGCACGAAAGCTCGGTTCGGATTGTGCATTTTTCATAGAAAACCGACCAGTTTTTTGCTACAATAAGGGTGATGAATTTGAAGATTTTAAACTTGATTTAAAAGGCAAATTTGTGGTTTTGGTAAACCCCGATATTCATATTTCTACGGCTGAAGCATATTCGGGCGTATCGCCAAAAAAGCCTCAAATAGCTCTAAAAACGGCACTTTCACAACCAATTTCTGAATGGAAAAAAATAGTTAAAAACGATTTTGAAGAAAACTTGTTATTAAAGTATCCGACTATTGCCGCAGTAAAAGCATCGCTCTATCAAGCAGGGGCAGTTTATGCTTCTATGACGGGTTCGGGTTCGACAGTCTATGGTATTTTTGAACAAGAATCGGACTTGAAAAGTAGTTTTCCAAACTTTGCAATGTGGCAAGGATTCTTTAAAGTTTAAAAAAAACAGCTCTCTTTTTTGAGAAAAAAGCATGAATCGACTTACAAAACGCCGTGAACCATTTGCTTTCATGCTATATCTAGCCATTGTTGGCAGTGGATTATTATTTTTCTTTTTGCTCTTGGTTTTTATTACCAAAGAAGCACGAAACCAGGATATTCCGCTAAAAATACCAGGAATGTTTTGGGTGAGTACGTTTGTGATTATTGCCAGTAGTTTGACACTCCAAGGAGCCAATAAAGCATTTAAAGAAGAACGTTTTCGTAGTTATCGACTCAATATCAGTATTACGCTTTTGGCCGGTGTATTGTTCATTATTTTACAAGGTTTTGGATGGAGAAAAATGCTCTTGGCGGGAATTACGATGAGCAATAACACAGGCGGAATGTTTATTTATGTACTTTCGGGCTTACATATTTTACATACACTTGGTGGACTAATTGCGTTGGCTTCGGCAAATAAAGATGCTTTCCAACGAATGGAATATGTTGATTCGTTTGTTTATAGTGTAAATCCTCCTAACCAACTGAAAATCAAGCTAATAAGTATTTATTGGCATTTTATAGATATTCTCTGGATTATCCTTTTTCTCTTTTTAATTTACCATGCTTCATAAAACTCGTGGAATAGTTATTAGCTATATCCGTTATCGAGAAACATCAATTATCGTAAAAGTTTATACCGAAAAATTCGGTATTCAATCTTTTATTGAAAACGGTGTAAGAAGCAGCAAAGGCAAAAATAAAATCGCACTTTTTCAGCCACTTTCATTACTCGATTTGGTGGTTTATCATGATGAAAAGAAAGATTTGCATCGAATTTCGGAGATAAAATCAAGTTTTCCGTTTCGTACGCTTCCCTATGAAATCCATAAATCAAGCATCGGCATGTTTTTGGATGAAATCTTGAATAAAACGCTGAAAGAACACTCAGAAAATGAAGTATTATTCGATTTCCTTTATCATTCACTCATTTTTCTGGACGAAACCGAAGAGCATTTTGAGAATTTCCACTTGATTTTTCTGATAAAATATGCGTTTTTCTTAGGTTTTTCACCGCAAGATTCAAGCGAAATTGTATCGCAATTCAAAGAATTTAATGCCATGATTCCGTTTGATGTCGACTATCAAAAACTGATGAATCAGCTTATTTTGGCCGATTATCAAACTCCCCTACTCATGAGCCGAGGCGTGAGAAACCATTTACTCGAAGTTATTATTGTATTTTATAGAATTCATGTCGAAGAATTTGGCGAAATAAAATCTTTGCAAGTTTTGCGAGAAGTGCTTAGTTGATTGATTTCAAAAATCAATTGCAATTTACTGATAATCAAGATTTTATAGTTAAATTAAGAGGGAGCAAGTAATGTACATAAACATCTACTTGATGAAGTTTTGCGAGCTTTATTAGTGTACTAGCTTTGGTCGCTTTCGATGCGAGAATGACTCTTTTGGTCAAAGCCAATTACATTGGTAACTTCACACAAGGGTCTTCGGAACGAGCCCTTTCTAATAAATCTTGACTAACGTTATCCGCAGTTGCCTTATACGGTTGTATTATACGCCAAAGCCTACATGGAGTTAAACTTGCAATATGAGTTGCAGGAAAAGGATATTGTTGTAAAAGATACGGTTTACGTTTTATAATGACAGACCTCTGATAATTGTGAGCGATATTAAGAATTTGAAGATATTGAAATGATTTTTGATTACTTTAAACGGTAGTTTTCTGAACGAGTTTTTATATTTTCCGTATGTTAAATATATTTGTTGTTAGAATAATTAATAGCGTCTATTTCTTATATTTGGAGATTATACGCAACGGTTGCGTATATATACTCGTTATACCTCATTGTAGGCCGACCGTGCAAACCGACAAACTTCGACAAGAAAAAGAAAAGACAGCCGACCGCACATTTTAGCACATTTGGTTGCCCCATCGCACGGGCGAACGCTTCGCAACCAAAAGAGCTAAAATTTTCCTACCCACGACAATGTGAATAAAATCTTGTTGACTACTTTTGACCAAAAGAAAATATTACCTATTTTTGGACACAAATTGACCAAATGACAGTCGTGAAAAAATTTACAACTTTCGGAGAACATCTCAGAACACTCAGAGAAATTAATAGCTTGACCTTGCGAGAAGTTGCAGCCAGTTTAGCTCTTGACACATCTCTTCTTGCAAAAATTGAACGCAACGAAAGACAACCAACTCGACAACTGATAAAACAATTCGCTGACTTTTTTAAAGTTGAAGAAAAAGAATTGGTTGATGAATTCCTTAGCGACCAAATAGTTTATAAGATTTTAAACGAAGAAACAGATTTAAATATTTTAAAAGTTGCCGAAGGCAAGATTAAATACATAAAAACTCACAATGGCTAAATACAATAGAAATATAACGGAACTTAAAACAAAGGCTGCAATGTGGTGGCCTGAAGAATTAAAAACGAAAAACGCTTTAGCTAATGTGCTTCCTTTGCTTCTTAAAACCCAGGAAGACTTTTTACATCTTATTGTTTTAAGTAAAAATGACCCTTTTCAACTTTTTGATTTAATAAAGGTTGCCAAATACCCTTCTAATCTTTTCCTCAAACATTTAGCAGTTCTATCAGACTACGGAGGCGAACCAATTCAACGCTTAGGTCGTTCTTTCAAAGACATTTTTCCAAAAGGAAAAGGAGCAAATGGAAAATACTATTTCGATTTTATTTGGAAAGAAAAAAAATATAGATACGAGTTTAAGGCTTTACCTGTTAATGGATTAAACAGCAAAAAACTATTCATTGACGGAGCAGGATTAATTAAAGAAAAAGAATTAGACGATTTAACGTGCGATATGATTGCACTTTTATTGTTCGCTTCAACTTCTGATTATGCAGAACACGCTGGTTTAACCGCTTGTGAAATTGGCACTATGCTTGGCGATGAAGATGTATTAACAAAATTTGTAAAGCAGAGATACATAATCGTTAGTAAACAAACAAGCGGTGCAACCGCTAATAGTTTGGGTCAATTAGCACAAACAGAAATAGTAAGTTTTCTTACTAAAGAACTTGGCGACAAATACAAAATCATTCGCAACGGTTATATTACCATTGACGGTTATGATAAAAAAGGCGGAATGCCTTTCGACTTAGTTGTAGAAAAGGGAAAGAAAAAAGTTGGCATTGAAGTTAGCTTTCAAGTTACTACAAATAGCACCATAGAAAGAAAAGCTGGACAAGCAGCAGACCGCCAAGCATTAATTCACAAAAGCGGTTATCAGATTGCTTATGTTCTTGACGGTGCAGGAAATTTTCAGCGTTCATCTGCCATTTCAACAATTTGTAATCATAGCGATTGCACAGTAGCCTATACAGTTGCAGAATTTAAAGTATTGTCTAACTGGATAAAAAGTGTGCTATGATAAAATTCATTGATTTATTTGCAGGAACTGGTGGCATTCGTTTAGGCTTTGAACAGGCTTGTAAAAAGTTTAACTTAAAAACTGAATGTGTTTTTTCATCAGAAATTGATAAGAATGCTTGTGCATCTTATGAATTAAATTTTGGTCACAATCCATTTTCAGACGTTACACAAGTTGAGGAATTACCTCCTTTTGATTTTATGTTGGCAGGGTTTCCTTGTCAATCATTTTCATATGCTGGAAAACGCAGAGGATTTGGAGAAACGAGAGGAACTTTATTTTTTGAAGTTGAAAGATTGTTATCCAAATATAAACCTGATGGATTTTTACTTGAAAATGTAAGAGGTTTGACGACTCACGATGAAGGACGAACTTTTGAAACTATAATTAATAGCCTTAAAAATCTTGGTTATAGTGTTAATTATTTCCTTTTAAACAGTAGCAGTTTTGGCGTTCCACAAAACAGAGTTCGTATTTATATTCTTGGCACATTAAACGGAGACATTAAATCCAAATTACATTCTGATGTTGGTGCTTCCGACTCTCATAAATTTAAAGAACAAAACGGACAGACATCACTTTTTTCAGAACCAAAAACAATACGAGTTGTAAAAGATATTCTTGAAAAGAAATTTCCAGAAAATTATGAATGCACAAAAGACTTTGTAAATAAATTAAAAAATGTAGTTGGCGAGGATTTATCAAAACTTCACGGCTATAGACTTATTGACTACAGAGGCGGACAAGCAATTCACTCTTGGGAATTAGGAATAAAGGGAAAATGTACAAAAGCAGAAATTGAATTTTTAAATCTTCTAATCGGAAACAGAAGAAAGAAAACTTTCGGCACTCATCAAGATGGAAAGTCATTGACTATTGAACAAATAAAAACATTTTATAAGAAAAATGACCTTGACACTATTTTAACTTCATTAGTAAACAAAGGTTACTTGAGTGCTTATGAAGACAAATATAATCCAGTAGCGGGAAATATGTCTTTTGAAGTATTCAAATTTCTTGACCCCGAAAGCATCTCAATTACTCTAACCGCTTCTGACACAAACAGACTTGGAATTGTTCAAAATGGTAGAGCAAGAAAAATGACACCAAGAGAATGTGCAAGACTTCAAGGTTTTCCAGACACTTACAAACTATTAGACAACGACAACGCAGTATATAAACAAATGGGCAATGCTGTTTCTGTTCCAGTAATTGAGGCAGTAATCACAGACCTAATTGAAAACAACGACATATTTAACAAGACAAAAGCCAACGCTTCGAAGTCACACACATTGGCAAGTCGCACAATCCCAACGCTTGACCAAAACTTGCCAAAGAGTGTGCCTTCCCTAACGCACTGAAGACGAGTGAAAAAACAACGAAGGCATAACACGGGTTTGGCAAAAGTGGCGGTTCAGTGCTCCGCAGACACATTTGTGGTTAATCAAAGTTTGGTTCTCCGCATCAACATTTATGGTGAAAATCGCCACCTTCGCCAAGCCCGAAAACGTTGGGCGTCAGTTTGGTGGAGCGAAAAAAGCACGTTAATACAATTCAAATACAAAAAAATTATAGCAACTGCTGAAAGAAATATAACAACCGCAGAAAGAATTATAGCGTATGCGGAAAAGAATATAGCGACCGCAGAAAGAATTATAGCAACCGCAGAAGGAATTATAGCGACCGCAGAAGGAATTACAGCATACGCGGAAAAGAATATAGCGACCGCAGAAAGAATTACAGCAACCGCAGAAAGAATTTCAGCATATACAGAAAAGAATATAGCGACCGCAGAAAGAATTATAGCAACCGCATAAGGAATTATAGCGACCGCAGAAAATAAAACCGAACGCCCAATAGCAGTTACACGAAATGTAAGGATTTAGTGGAATTGCCGTTTCGCATTAAACTTTTATCTTAAACAGAAAATATTCAGTCACGAAGCCTTGCACCTCGTGTAGCTGCAAAACGTTGGTGGCTACTCAGTTCTCCGAACAAACATTTGTGCTGAAAAGCCCGCCCATCGCCAATCTGCAAAACGTTATAGGCTATGTTGGAATCGACACTTATACTCGTTAGGAATAGGATTGAGAATTTCGGACATGAAAATTTAGAGTAAGCAAAGAAGCTAACTCGTTTTGATATCGTCCAATATTTTCAAAGAATTCTAGAATTGCTTGTCGAAATTTTTCCTTTGTTCGATAAAAGCAAGTATTGATTTTTTCTTTACGCAAAAACTTCCACAATCGCTCTATGAGGTTAAGATTTGGAGAGTATGGAGGCAGAAAAATAGGTACTATTTTAGTGGTTTGTGTCCATTCCAAAAGCTCTTTGTTACGATAATATTTTGCATTGTCTGAAATAATATAAATTGTTTTTTTATCTGGATTTACCCCGATAGTCCGCATCTGCGATGATGGACTTAAAGAGCAAGGCATTTTTAATGCGACGCTCCAACAATAAACGATAAATCAATGAGTTTTATGATTAGTTTGCAATTCAAATAGACCAGCATTTTTCAAAGTCGGACTATCAGGGTTTTTCATAGGTTCGGCTAATTAATAAATCAGTCTTTGCGGTGGCAGTATTTTTACATATTATTGCATAAACCTATTTCAAGACATTACAGCTCTCTACGCTGTTGAAATGAGGTAAAAACTGCTTTATTTTCTTCCAAAATAGCAAGTAATTTTTCATTCTCATTCTTCAAGATACGGTTGGTTTCTTCTAAATTTTCGGTGTATTTTTTATAAAGTTCTAAGGCATTTTCACTAATTCCCTCTCTGGGAAAGGTGTTATTGATAGTATTTACTTTTGCATTAGGTGGTATGAGTGTTGCTACATCTATTTGGCAAAGTGTGGCAATTTTTGGATAATATTTGGGGTCTTTTGGTGTATGGTTATTGACCCAATTATTGTAAGTTGCTTGTGAAATTTGCAGAAGTTTTGCCATTTCATGTTGCGTAATTTCGTTTTGATATTGAAATTTTTGTAGGATTTCTGATGCAGCTTTCATTGTTTCTGAGTGGTTGTTTTAGGTTGAAGAGCCTTGTAAAAATGCAACGAAATGTAGGAATTATTATTTTATTATCAAAGTAATAATAATTTGATAATAAAAGCAACTGGAAGTAAAGTACTCATTATCAGATATTTATGAAATGAACTATTTCAATTTAATTTGTTAAACGGTATATTTTTATCAAAATTATTATCAATTTATTATCAGTCTTTTGATTGGAATTGATAATTTGACCCTGCACCTTTGTAACACCTTCGATAGAGGAACTTTCATATAACGAACCCACAACTACTATATAACTGAACTGCAAAGTTTAAGAAAGTTTATGTGCCATTGCTATTTGTAATGTTTAAAATCTGATTTGCTGTATGTTTAGATTTATCCAACCCAAAGACAATGCTGTTTCAGCTACTTACCAATACCTTAAAGCTATTGGAGCAAAAGTAACCGAAGAAACCGTAGAAGCCACCCTCAAAAACCACCCTAACTATCCAAGTCTTTTAGCAACTAGTGATGCACTTAATGAGTGGAAGATTGAAAATGTAGCAATACGTATAAAGCCCGAACAATTAGCCGAACTGCCAACACCATTTCTGACTTATCTTGATATTAATCATGGTATATTTGCTTTGGTAAAATCTATTAAAGATGATGCTATTGAATGGATTCATACAACAGAAGGTTTTAAAAGAGAAAAAATTGAAGAGTTTTTAAAGAAATGGGATGGAGTAGTTTTGATGGCAGAAACAAACTCCGATTCAGGAGAGAAAAATTTTATAGAAAATCGTAAAAAAGAAATCCTCAATAATTTACGTATTGCTTTGCTTTTGATTGGTGCTTCAATATTGACCATCAGCTTATTTTACCATAATTTCATAACTGATTGGCATTATAACGCTCTTTTACTCACAAAATTTACAGGTGTTATTATTAGTGGTTTATTACTTTGGCAAAGTATTGATAAGAATAATCCTTTTATAAACAAACTTTGTGTGGCTGGAAGTAAATCTAATTGTAATGCCATCTTGGGTTCAAATGCTGCCCAAGTTACGACATGGTTGAGTTGGTCAGAAATTGGTTTTTTCTACTTTGCGGGTGGTTTTGTAGCTTTATTGATAAGTCCAGATTCAATGTTTATACTTTGGTCGTTAGGTGCAACATCATTGTTTTACACTTGTTGGTCTATATATTATCAAGCATTTGTAGCTAAACAATGGTGTACACTTTGTCTAACGGTTCAATTAATTTTTATAGTAGAGTTTTTACTCAACATAAATTATCTTTCAAAATTAAGGGGGGAACTTGTTTCTCTGACATACAATGATTTCCTATCTTCTCTTGAAGGGTTTAGTGGTGTAGTGTTAGTTTGGGTTTTCATAAAACCATTTTTACAAAAAAGCCAACAAGTAGCACCTTTAAAAAACGACCTCAAACGCTTCAAAAATAACCCCAATTTGTTTTTGAGTTTATTACAAAAGCAAGAAGAAATGCCTTTTGTGCCTTCTAATATGCACACCATAGTCATCGGTAACACCCATGCTGAACATACAATTACAATGGTAACAAACCCTTTTTGCCAGCCATGTGCCAAAACTCATAAAATAATTGAGGATTTATTAGAAAGCAATGAAAACCTGAATTGCCAAGTGATTTTCTTAGCAAGTAATGACGAAGGTGATAAACGAGGTATAGTAGCACGGGTGATACTCTCACTATCAATAGACCAACAACCAGAAGCCTTGCACCAATGGTATGATAATGAGGAAAGAAATATTGAAAAATGGCAAAAGCAATTAGGCATAATAGAAAATAAAAACACCGAAAGTACCATTAACCAGCACCAAGTTTGGTGCAAATTGGCTAAAATTGAAGGTACACCAACTCTTTATTTAGATGGCTTTAAGCTACCTGAACTTTATAGATTAGCTGATTTGAAGGGCATTTTGAAGTATTTACCTCAAATTGCAGCTTAAATGAAAACAGTACTGTTTATCGTATTGCCATTCCCAAGTCATTATATGGCCGCATTCGGTTTTGCTCACGAGTGGCAAAAAAGAGGATACCGTGTAATATTTACCGTTACTGAAAAATATATAGAATTAGTTAAAGAAGAGGGCTTTGAAATTTATCATTTTAAATATGCAAGCGAATATAACATCAAAACATTCAAAGGCTTTTTAGGTTTGTGGCTCAAAACATTGAGTGATAAAGATTTTACAAAAAGCAGATTTAAGGAGTTTATTTCAAGCAAATTGGTAGCTGAAACTTCTTACGAAATATTACAACCCCAAGAAATTTTTATTGATGAGCATTTTGCGGAATATTATTTATTTTTTAAGAAGTTTGATGTAAAAACCACAATACTAAATACAAAGTTATCAACAAAAAAAGTAAAAGGCATTCCGCCATTAAATTCGAGTTATTTACCCAAAAATAATTGGTGCTCGGATTTTATTTGTGAAATGCTTTGGTTAAAACATTTTGCAAAATTAAGAGGGCAAGAATTGATTCAAAAACTTGTTTTTTGTGGGAAAGACGAAGTGTTTTTTTGGAAAAGAATATGTAAACAAAATAATTGGAGTTGGAGAAACGAAATAGCTTTAGACCATTCATTCAATCGAAGTATTAATTCAATACCTACCATTATATTAGCTCCTAAAGAATTAGAATTTGATTTTAGGCCAAATCAGAAAAATGAAAGTTTTTTTCATTTACCGATACAAAAAAATGAAGAAAAATATAAAACATTAGAATACAAACACCTTATTGAAGAAATTGAGAGCTACAAAAAAAAACAGACTTCAAGGTCATTTATTGTGCATTTGGTACTCTTAGTGTTATGAATTTTCAAAGTGTATATCGTTTCTTCATTTTTTTAATTAGCGTTTTGAAAAATTACACCAATATTCTA
>JAFEIL010000136.1 GCA_017495105.1 Emticicia sp.
GCTGGCAACTCGAAGCTCGCGCTCAGTAGGAGGTCGCCGCGGTCGACATCGGCCGTGATCTGCTGGATGTGGCAGCCCGAGCGCCGGTAGTCGTTGAGGATCTGCCAAGTGTAGTGCGCACCGCCCAGGTAGCGCGGGATCGGGATGCCGTTGAAGTTCAGCATGCCAGCGGCGAAGCGCGCGATGACTGCGTCCGGGAAGATCCAGGCCGGTCCGAAGCATAAGGCCAGAGCGCGGACCGACTCTGGGAACAGGGCTTTGGGATCGAGTTGCCCGACTTCGTCCAGCACGAGATACGGCAGCCCCTTGGCGGCGAGCACTTCGGCGAGTGTCTGCCCGTTTGCCAGCGTCTCGCCTGCGGGGCGTGCGGCCAGCAGCGCGCCCGTGCGCAAACCGAGCTCGCGGGCGCGTTCCATGCTGCGGGCCATCAGCATCCCGCCGCCGATGAAGACAAGAGTGTCCAGCTTGCCCGCCGTCCAGGCGGGCTCGGCTGCAGCAGCGCGCACGCGGCCCAGCCAATGCTGACTGGCCGTGCGGCCGTCGCCGAGCTGCCAGTAGTCGGGCAGCGTCGCCTCGAGCGTGAAGCCGGCCTTCTGGAATGCACGCAGAGAGCCTTCGTTGCCGCCGTAGCAGCCCGCCGAAAGTCGCCGGAGGTCGAACTGCTGCTCGGCTAAATCGGACAGCAGCCGGATTGCAGTCGTAGCGTAGCCCTTACCCCATTCGGCGCGTTCGCCACAGACAATGCCGATGTCGGCGCGCCGATGGAGCCAGTTGATTGGGCCGAGCTTGATGTTCCCGATATGGCGCCGGCCGTCCTGGGTGAACATTCCGAGCAGCAAGTTGTCGGGGCTGGCGTTGAGGTCGCGGACGAACTGGCGCAGCTCGGCAACGCTTTGTGGCGGCGCGTGGCGCACCTCGAGATACTGGTTGACGAGCGTGTCGCTGAGCCAGCCCAGATAGGCGTGGCCGACCTCGTCCTCGTGCAGGCAGCGCAGCTCGAGCCCGGCGGCGCGCAGGCGTTGATCGATCAGCATGCTTGCTCCTGGACGGCCAGTTGCTTCGCTTCCCACTGCGCGAGGTATTCGCAGACCTCAAGCACGGGCAGCCCGTACTTGTGCGCCAGATCGATGGCGCTATGGCGGCCGTCGAGCTCACGCGGCAGGCAGTTCATCAGGAGATTCCACTTGCGCGAACTCTCAAGATAGGCTTCGCGGTCGAGACCCGGCGCCGGCGCCGCGCGGTAGAGCTGGTAGCGGGCGTGCGAGAGTGCGACCAGACCGCGCGCCGTGAAGCGCAGTGTCCGGTTGCTTTCGAGCGCGCGGATGATGTCGAGCACGACCTGGCTGGTCTGCTGCAGCGCCGCCTCGGAAAGGAGTTCGGGCGTGTCCGCGTCCGTGTGGTACTCGGTAAAGGGGAAGCGCGTCAGCGAGATCGAGGGGATCTCGAAGCCGGGCGAATCGAATACAGTTTCGTCGTTGCCGTAGACGGTGCGGAAGGCCCCCGACTCGAAGCTGCCAAGGTGGCTGCCCAGCACGGAGAGCGCAGCCTTGTCGAGCTGGGTCTGACCGTCGAAGCTGTGCTGAAGCTTCAGCGGGCTCTCGTTGCCGACCGACTTAAGCATGATGGCGCCGGTGATGGGCTGAGCCTGCATATCGAGCTGGTCCAGCCAGTGCACCGTGCCGATCAGTTCGGGCGCGATGACGACACGGTAGCTGTACTTGCGGCGCGGCCACTTGCGCAGCTCCTGCATCACATGGATGGCCACGGCGCAGCCAGAGAGGTCGTCGTTGGCCTGCCAGGGATGGCAGTTGTGACCATTGAGCAGGATGGTTTCCGAGCTCTCGCCGGGCAGCAGGAAATCGAGCACCTTCATGGTACCTGGGAATTCCTCGGTGAGAAGATCGACCTCGAACTCGCCCTCGGGTAGGCTATCGTAGAAGGCCTTAGTCACGCAGAAGGCCCAGGTCTTCTGCGCCGGGCGGTACAGGTTGACCCAGTGGTAGGGTACGGCAGTCGGGCAGTCCTCGCTGAAGAACAGATGTTCGCGCAACTCGGCGCGGCTAAGGCGCCCCTGGAAGGACGGGCTCAGCACGCCGATGCCGAGCGGATTCACAGCGCCGTCATGGATCAGCCGGCCCTCGTGCCGGATTTGCGCGCGCACGACTCGCCAATTGTTGGGCACCAGCCAGCCGTTCAACTCGGTATTGCTCGGCACCTCGAAGACTGTGAAGGGTAGCTCGTCTTGGTAGGACGCGACGGCGCGGTCGCTGTCGCTGGAGACTACCGAGTAGGCGTAGGGGTACAGCGTGCGGACGATGTCGGTGATGGTGCGGCTCATATTCTCTTCAGCGGTACGCCGTAGTTTTTCAGCAGCGCTTTGGCGCGCAGCGGATTGTTGTCCCCGAAATTGAAAAGGCTGCCGCAGGCTGCGGCTTCTGCGCCGGCATCGAAGGCATCCTTCAGGTGGACGATCTGGCCGACGCCGCCCAGAGCGATTACTGGCAGGGCGGTCATCGCCGCGACCTGTCGGACGAGCTCAAGGTCGTAGCCTGCCATAACGCCGTCCTGGTCGATAGATTGGATCAGGACCTCGCCGGCGCCTGCGCCGGCGATGCGCTGCAGATGTGTCGTGAGATCGCTGGGCTCGGCCCGGCTGCCGCGCCCCGAATAGAGGGATAGGCTGCCATCCGGCTGGCGGCGCACGTCGATGCAGACGACGACGGCCTGCGAGCCGAAGCGCATCGCCAGCTCACGCAGCAGCGCGGTGTTGGAAAAGGCGGCGGTGCATAGCGAAACCTTGTCGGCCCCGGCCTCGAACAAACGGCAGGCGTCGGCGATGCTGCGGATGCCGCCACCGGCGGTCAGGGGCACGAAGCAGCACTTGGCCACCTCGCGCAGGAAGCCCACCAACTGATCGAAGGATTGCGTGCCCTCGCCGATGTTGAGCAGCAGCAGCTCATCGGCATCTTGGTCGGAATAGACCTTGGAGCTCTGCACGGGATCGCCTACGTCGCGGTGCGCGGAGAAGCGCGTGGATTTGACGAGCCGGCCGTTCAGCAGCAACTCAACCGGAATGATGCGTCGCTTCAGCATGCGCCATCCCAGTCACAAAAATTTTCCAGCATGCGCAGACCGTTCTTCTGACTTTTTTCCGGGTGGAATTGCAGACCCACCACGTTGCGCTCGCCCACCGCGCAGACGACAGGGGCGCCGTGCTGCGTGCGGCCCAGCGTGGAGGATTCGCGTTCGGGCAGGAACTGGTAGGAGTGGACGAAGTAGAAGTCCATCCCGTCCTTGACACCCTCGAACACCGGATGCGGCTGAGCGAAGGTGACCTCGTTCCAGCCCACGTGGGGAACCCGGATCGCCGGGCGCTCGGGCAAACGCGACACGCGGCCACCGACCAGGGCCAGACCTTCGGTTGGCCCGTCCTCGTCACCGATCGACGCCAGCAGCTGCATGCCCAGACAGATACCTAGCAGGGGGCGGCCAGAGGCCGCGAAGGTGCGCAGAGGCTGGATCAAGCCATTACATTGCAGCAAGCCCATCGCATGCGAATAGGCGCCCACACCTGGGAGGATCAGGTGCGTGAGATCCTCTAGGTGTTCGGGGGCCGAGACTGGCACCGGATCGTGGCCGAGTGAGTAGATCGCCTCCCGGATAGAGCCCTGGTTGCCGATGCCGACGTCGATGATTCCGATCACTTCTTGATCTCGCGGTAGATCTTGTCGAGGTCGTGGATACGCGGTGCGAACTTGATGGTCTTGAAGTCAGGCTCGTGCGGGGCGACGACCGTCTTCTCAACGATGGCGTTGAACTCGTCCTCGCTGATGTCCAGGTATTCGAGGAAGTAGTCGAGCGAAGGCGGGCGGCGGCCTTCGAATTCATCCACATAGCCTTTGGCCTCGTTCAGGGTCATGCGGCCGTAGCGCACGTCGAGCGCGGTCATCTGCGTGACGCGGCCGTAGCCGCGCTTGAGGAACTTGATGTAGTCGCGCACGCCTTGCATGTAGCATTCAATCTTCTCGTAGGGGTACAGACCCGGCGGCATGCCTTCGACCTCTTCGCCTTCCCAGCCAAGCTTGTCCATGATCAACTGCGATTGCGACTTGGGATCCCAGGGAAAGAAGGAGCCTAGGCAAACTGACTTGTATTTGAGGCGCTTGAGGTCGCGCAGCGCCGGATACGAGTAAGGGATCAGATCGCGAGGATCGAGCGGGAAGTCGCCCTCGATCATGCCCTTCATGTCAGCTGCCGTGATGCCGAGATTGACGAAGCGGTTGAAGCGTGTTTCGTCGACCTCCTCGATGGCGTCGTCGCGGCTGTCGTAGTAGGCGGTGTAGTCCGATGACGGCTCGCCCCAGAACACCAGCGGGATGTTGTACTTGATGGCCACATGCATCGGGTACGAGAAGATGCCGGTGTGGCAATGCCAGCAGAAGTCCCCCTTGCGGACTAGTGCCTCGAGCATCAGACGCTTTACGACCTTCCAGTTTGGCGTGAAGCTGAGCACGTCGACGCCGAGTTGCTTGAAGGTGCGCTCGTTGTTCTTCAGCAGCGTCGGCCGCATGAAGCCGTGATTGAACTGGATTACCAGCGGCTTCAGGCCATATTCTTTGACGAGATGGTAGAGCGTGAAGGTCGAATCCTTGCCGCCAGAAAATGGCACGAGGCAATCGTAGTCATGCTTGCCGCGATGCTCTGCAATCAACTGCTCAAGCATGTTCTTGCGGCCACTCCAATCAATCGACTCCTGCTTGAACTCGAACTGGCGGCAGATGTTGCAGACGCCAGCGGCATCGAACTCGATCGTCTCGTACGTTTCCGGCAAGCCGCATTTACTGCATTTGATCAGGGCGTGGGTCATGATGTTCCGTATTGATAGGCTAGGCAAGTGATCTTCAGGTGCCGCTGTGGCGTCGGAGAAGACCTTTGATTGGAGAAAAGAGCGATGAGATGAAGTTTATGTAGGTCTGCATCAGATATCGCAGCGGCGAAACACCTCCCGCAACGTCAGAGAGCCCGACCTTGATGCGCTTCATGCCCATTGCGCGCGGATCCTTCCACGTACCGAATATTCGATCCCAGACGGTCAACAAGCTACCGTAGTTGCTGTTGTGGAACTGATCAGCAACGCCGTGATGTATTCGATGCATGGCTGGCGACACCAGCACGTATCGGCCGAACCAGCCCCAGTCCGATACGATATTGCTATGAATCAGCAGACCATGGATGCGCGTAAGTACAAGCACTGTAAGAAGCCAACCTGCCTCCTCTTGGGGAGCGATCAGGGCCGTTGGAACGATCATCCAGATAGAAATCAATGGAAAGATAAGCGGGTGTTCTCGTCCGCCACTGATGATCGTCATTTCGCTTGCACTGTGATGGTACGTGTGAACCGACCACAGCAGGCTCCAATGATGCGCCAATCGGTGGAACCAATAAAAAGAAAAGTCCGCGACCAAAATGTAGATGAGACCCGCTGTCAGCGTACTATCAAACTGCAATAACGGCGCGCCGAATTGCGTGCGGATCAACTTAACTGGAAAGTAGATCAGCGCAAAAGTCATGAGAAGCGCGATGTAGTTGCCGATGCCAGAGTAGTTGAGAAACATCGCGAACAAATCGTTACGCACCGTACCGGACAAGCTCAGTACCTTGCGAAGCGAACATTCCTGCCAGCCAACGGCGAATAGCTCTATCGAAAATGCGCACGCTGCGATGATTAGTAGCCACATGAAGTTATGGGCCATTGAAGGCAGACTTTCTACATAGACCGACCAGCCCCGTTCGAGCTTGGCGAGTATCCATGTAGTGATTGCACGGATTGTTTCGGCCGGACTGGTCATGACGTACCCAATATGAGTTAAGTATCTATCAAGCAAGCATTTCCCAATCGACAGGCGTCCCAGCCGTTACGTCGCGGTTAATGCGCTTGCCGAGCAGGGTGTCGTAGTACTTCGGAGGCAGGCCAAATCCGGGGCGGATGATGCGCATGTTGCGCGCCGAAAGAATTTCACCTGCCTTTATGTCGGCTGATACGTAAAGACTGCGACGAAAAATCTTAGATTTTTCCTCGGCACTGCTGCCGCCATAAGACACTGTGCCCAGGCTCAACCAAGCGCGTTCGCTCTCCGCACGCAGCGCAGCGAACTCGGCTGGTTCCATCGAGAAGCTCGAGTCGACACCGCCATCGGCGCGGCGTAGGGTGAAATGCTTCTCGATCAGGGTGGCGCCAAGGGCAACAGCGGCAATCGCTACACCGCAGCCCATCGTGTGGTCTGACAGTCCGACCACGCAACCGGTCGCGGCGCGCAGGTTTGGGATCGTGACAACGTTGGTATTGTCGGGGCTTGCTGGATAGGTGCTCGTGCACTTGAGCAGCACGATCTGCGTGGCACCGGCTGAGCGCGCAGCTCGCACGGCATCGTCGATCTCGCTGAGCTTTGCCATGCCCGTCGAGATGATTAGCGGCTTGCCGGTCGCCGCGACCTTGCGGATCAGGGGGAGATCCGTGCATTCGAAGGAGGCGATCTTGTAGGCTGGCACATCGAGTGACTCGAGGAAATCGACTGCTGTGTCGTCAAATGGAGTGCTGAAGCAATGCATCCCCAAAGCCTTGGCGCGCTCCATGATCGGTCGGTGCCATTCCCAAGGCGTGTGCGCCTCATGGTAGAGGTCATACAGCTGCCGGCCGGCCCACAAGCTGTTTGGATCTTCAATCACGAAACCGGGCGCCCGCGTGTTGAGCGTCATCGTGTCGGCTGTGTAGGTCTGCAGCTTGATCGCATCGGCGCCTGAATGCGCGGCCGCGTCGACGATCTCCAGCGCGCGCTCGAGCGACTGGTTGTGATTGCCGGACATCTCGGCAATCAGATAGGGTCGATGTGCCGGGCCGATCTTGCGATCACCAATCTGGATTTCAATCATCACATTCTTTCAATAACGATCTTGAAGCGAGCGCCTTCGTACTCGAAGAACGCAGGGTAGCGCCGCGGATCAGCGACGCGCAGTTGATTGAAGGCCGCGCCGAGCGTGCTCTCAAGACCGATGCGGCTGTCCTCGGGCGTGCGCTTGCGGTAAAAGGAGGACTCGCCACTCTGGGCGCGCGGCTGCACCGTCGCATGGTTGTCCAGCGCCCAACTCATCAGGCGCAGTTCGGCGTCGAACAGGCGGAGATGAATCTCGTCGTGCAGAGCCGTCGCCGGAATGTGGATGCGTTCTTGGTGCCAAATGTCACCGGCGTCGAGCCCATCGACGGCTTCTAGCAAGGTCACGACGAGCTCGGTTTTGCCCTCGAGAATCTGCCAAATATGTGGGGACATGCCTTTGCCGTGCGGGAGATCGCTTGCGTGGATCACAAGCGTGTGGCGGTAGCGTTCGCGCAGCGGGGTCTTTATGATCTCGTGACATGACACGAGCAGCAGCAGATCGCCGCCTTTGGCGTCGATCGCCCTGGGTACGATCTCGACGTGTGCACGTTGGGTCTGCTCGCTGGCCCATTGCCGAAGGCTAGGGTAGATGGGATGCAGCAGATCGCTGCAGATGATGGTGACGTTCAGCATAGTGAGGTGATCTCGCGGGCGACTCGGGCGCAGCCACGGCCGTCGACGAGTTCCTTCGCATTGTGGGACAGTCGCCGGCGCAGTGCCGGACTATCGATCAACGCTCGAGCGCCGGCGCCGATCGCGGCTTCATCGGGTGAGGGCATTTCGGTCACGGCCAGAACATCCAAGCGCGCCAGCGGATCGAGCACCAAGCGCTGGTTGTCAGCCACGATGATCGCGAGGGACGGTGCGCCAAGACAGCACCGTTCCCAGGTGGCACCGCCACCGGCGCCGATATGCAGTTCGTGGCGACCGAAGAAATCAGCTAGGTCTGGCAAGTCGAGGCTGACGGAGCAGCGGCCGTCGAGTTCAGCAAGCCTCAGTAGGCCAGTGAGGTTGGGGTTCGAACGAGTGCTCACAATTTCGAGCGCGCCGTTGAAGTCGGCCGCATCGCGAAGGCTGCGCATGACGCGTTCGGAGTAGTTTTCGCGGTCGATGCCACCCATGAAGATGCCAATGCTGCGCACCTCTGAGGCTGCTGGATTGCGGGGAGCCGATTGGAAGCGCTGTCCGAGCAGAGCGAAGCGCGGTCCGCCGAGGATGGGGCTGGCGCGCAGATTGGCCACTGCGTACTTGCTTGCATGGCTCTCGGCATGGTTGTGATCGACTATCAGTGCTGCTGCTAGCGGGCGGTCAGCCAGATCGTCAATTGCCACAATTGGACAGCAGAGACCTGCCGAGACCTGCTCGTGCCAGCGGGCGTCGAGCGCGTAATGGTCCACGACGACGGCCGCGACCTGCCGTTCACTTAGGATCTCGAGAGTGTCCGTGGCATCGTTCTTCCAGCTTGTGCCTAGCCAACGCGCGTGCGCCGGATCGTCGTGCTGGACAGTGGCGGGCGCGTTGCGTGGCGGGAGGAAGACCGTGTCGAACGTCCGCCCATCGAACAGCGCCTCTCCGCCCATGCCGGCCCGCACCACGAACAACACCGCCACGCCCTGATCGAGCAAGGCTTCGGCCAGTGACTGGCAGCGCCGAACGTGGCCGGAACCAATCAGCGATGATGCATCAGCGCGGATGACGATCAGCGGTGGCATAGAGTGCATGGCGGAGCAGGCCTTGCTCAGCGGACCTTGAACAGTGGCACCAACGGCTCGCAGCGCAGAACGCTGGTCAGCTGACCCTTGCTCAGCACTTCGCCGATGTAGGGCAGCACCTCGCGATACGCCTGCAGCAGCGCGTCGATGTCGCTGTCGAGATGCGCATAGCTGACGTTATGTGTGCCGACCGACAGGATGCCGCGTTGGTGCATCTCCTGCATCCAAAGCGTCTTGATCTCGAAGGCGTTGACGCCTCGGCCGTCCTTGACGTTGAGGAAGCTCCACGTCGGATGACCGCTGGTGCCGAAGATGTCACCGAGCTGGTTGGCCTCGATGATGTCGTTCAGGCCGGCCATAATCCTTTTGCCGTGTGTGGTCAGTGTCTGAACCACCGGGGCGCTTCGCAGCTTTGTCAGCGTGGCCTTCGCCGCGGCCAGCGAGAGTGCTTCCCCGCCAAAGGTGAACGAGAAGAATATGTCTTCCATCGTCGTCATGATGTCACGCCGGCCGACGATGGCAGAGATCGGGTAGCCGTTGGCTAAGCCCTTGCCGAATGTGGCCAAATGTGGCGTCACGCCAAAGAGTTCTTGGGCGCCGCCATTGGCATAGCGAAAACCAGTGATCGTTTCATCGAAGACCAGCACGGCGCCATGCTTCTCTGCCATTTCCTTGGTGCCTGCGAGAAAGCCCGGCGAGGGCTCGACTGTGTTCATCGGTTCGAGGATCACGGCGGCGAACTCGCCGGGATGCGCGCTCAGCAGCGCATCCAGCGAGGCGAGGTCGTTGTATTTAAAGGTATGGGTCAGGTCGCGCACCGCGTCCGGAACGCCTAAATGGCGCGCGGTGCTGCCGATGTACCAATCTTGCCAGCCGTGATATCCGCAGACTGCTACGCGGTCGCGGCCCGTGAACGCGCGCGCTACGCGGATCGCGCCGGCCGTGGCGTCTGAACCGTTCTTGCCGAAACGGACCATCTCTGCGCAAGGAACCATCTCGCAGAGAATCTCCGCCACTTCTGTCTCGAGCGGATGGGGCAGAGAGAAGATCACGCCCGATTCGTCGAGCTGGGTACGTACGGCACGGTTGACGTCGGGATCTTGGTAGCCTAGGGTGATCGAAGCTAGGCTGCTTACGAAATCTATGTACTCGTTGCCGTCAAGGTCCCAGACCCGGCTACCCTTGCCATGCGTGATGAAGAAGGGCGAAACGCCGATCGGGTATTGCGTCCGACTCTTGCTGAAGGTTTGGCTGCCGAGAGGGATGACTTTTTCGGCGCGTGCCAAATAGTTTTGGGATTTTTCGAAGCTGCGCATGGGTTGATTTGCTCCTGAGGTCTCAGCCGGCTTGGCGGTCGATGGATTCGGCCGCCAGGGATTTGGCTAAGCCTTCGTTGCGGCGGTGCTGGGCGCCCGTACCCAGATTGCGACGTTCGATCCCGCGGTAGATGTCAAAGCGGTCGAATCCTAATGGGG
>JAFEIL010000394.1 GCA_017495105.1 Emticicia sp.
TTTACCGAAACAGAGGTTGGATTTGTCGGTTGTGCCGTGACTGTCACTTGATTTGCTGCCACTCTTGCACTTTTACAACTTGCATTTTCACAAGAAGCATAGTAAATTATGGTGGTAGCAGGTGTTTGGCTAAGTCTATTACCAGTTCCTAGACTCGCACCACCTGTTGCAACATTATACCAAGTGATAGTTCCTATGGCACAAGTTGCAGTCAATGAAACTGAGTTTCCTGCACAAATATTTATAGAATTTACAGCAACACTTGTCGGATTTGTCGGTTGTGCCGTGACTGTCAATTGGCTTGTTGCTACTCTTGCACTTATACAATTTGCATTTTCACAAGAAGCATAGTAAGTTATTGTGGAAGCAGGTGTTTGACTTAGTCCATTACCAGTTCCAAGACTCGCACCACCTGTTGCAACATTATACCAAGTGATAGTTCCTGTTGCACAAGTTGCAGTCAAAGAAACTGAGTTTCCTGCACAAATAATAGTATTATCTACCGAAACAGCAGTTGGATTTGTTGTTGTCACTTGGCTTGTTGCCACTCTTGCACTTTTACAACTTGCATTTTCACAAGAAGCATAATAAATTATGGTGGAAGCAGGTGTCTGACTAAGTCCAGTACCAGTTCCGAGACTCGCTCCTCCAGTTGCCGCATTATACCAAGTGACAGTTCCTGTTGCACAAGTTGCACTTAATAAAACTGATGAACCTGAGCAAATATTTGTGTTATTGACAGAAACTGCAGTCGGAGCACTTGGGGCGGTACAGGATGTAATTGCAAAATTATTGTTTGAAATGTCAAAAAAAGCTCTATCAGTACCTTTTATCATGATACGAGCAGTAGTTGAACTTACATTTGGAATAGTAACAACGGCTGAACCAATATTTGATACATTTGATGCGAGCGTTGTTGGGTAAGTCAAGCCGCCATCGGTTGAAAGTAATATATCGACATTCGAACAGCTAACTGGTGCTATATTAGTACTCGCAACTGCCCAAGTAACGGTTTGTGTGCTGAAAGCTGCGTAGCTAATACCAGTACTATTTGGTGAGTTTACAGTAAATGGCCCTGCTGTTCCTGCAATGGTTAAGGCAATATCTACTCCGTCATTTGCACCTCCACCTGTAGCGTTATCTCTAACAACTAATCTAAAATTGAGTGTACGTGCCACCGTTGGCAAAACTTCCCACGTTGGAGAAACATTGGCAACTAAATCGCTGAGTCTTGGAAAATATCGAGTTCCACTGATTGTCGGAGAAAAACCTCTGAAACTTGGTCCACCTGTAGCAGTACCAACTGGTGGTTGAGTAGCTACTTGAGTATCCATTTGATCCCAACAATAGGTGAGCGAAGCATTACCGTCAGCATCGGTTGCTACACCAGTAAGTATAAAAGGGGTTCCTTTGGGTATGGTTTGACTAGCAGTGTTTGAAGTAATACTTGGCTTTGCGTTTGAATAAGTAGGCTTGGTTGAACATGCATTTCCAGAACCAGTAATAAATGTGTGCATCTCACTTAAATTTCCACCATGAAAATGTGCATCGCTATTATTTTGCACATTTGGTGCACAAATACCAGCATAACCCATAATGCTATAACCACTCCCAGGTTCAAATGCAGTATTAGTATTTCGCTGACAATTATTATTTTGTGTATGATTTCCACCAAATTGATGACCTATTTCATGGGCTACATAGTCAATATCAAAAGCATCTCCAATGGGCGAACCTGAACCGGTGACACCACCTGCTTTAATAGAGCTACACGGACTGCCTAAATAAGCAACTCCACCACCACCAGTGCTGAATACGTGTCCGATATCATAGTTTGCACTGCGAATTACCGAATTTAGATTATTGATATTTTCAGTAAGCATTGTACCGCCATCATTATTAGTGTACGGGTCAGTTGTAGCATTGGTATAAATGATTAAATTGTTATTCGCAATAATATTCATTTTTACTGCAAAGTCTCGCAAAAAAACGCCATTTACACGATTCATAGTGGTTACTTGACCAGCTAAAGCAAGGGCTACCGTTCCTCCGTGATATGCCGTGTATTCGCCCGTAGCGGCTAATGCCAAACGATAGTTTCTTAGAACACCATCTCCGATTGAAGCGTTTATACTGTTTGGTAAATTGGTTTCTTTATTTGGAGATATATTAGTTGGTGTATCTATATTAGGTTGTTTGATTTGGTCAATTGCACAGGTAAAACTTTTTTTACTTGTAAAGTCTTTTTTGTCATACGAAATATAATATTCGATGGTGGCTGTACTGTAAGGGTCAATAAAAAATGTTCCGTTGGGCGATAAAATCATGCCATGAAAACCTCTCTGAGTAAAATCCAATCGAGCCGTTGTTGCTGGATTTTTAAGGCTATATCCTGAATAAGTTTTTATCTCAGGGAATTTTTGAGCAAGCTCTGCTTCCATCATTGGCGATTCTACAATCACAAATTCTTCAAAAGTACCATCGGGCATTGGTAATTCTAAAACTGTGCTGGCACTCTTAGCAGCGACTGTAAATTCAAGAGGAGTTTTATTTAGGAATGATTTAATCGAGGCAATATCAAGTTTTAGGACTTTATACTTCTCCGGATTTATTTGTTTAATCCCAAATGCAGTAGGTTCATCATCAATATTTTGCCACATTTTTATTTGGGCAAACGCTGTTTGAGATATAAGCAGAATAATGAAAAAGTTCAATCTTTTAAAAAAAAACGAACTTGTACGTCTAATGAAAAATTTCAATTCTAACGTTTGATTTATAGTTTGATAGGGGT
>JAFEIL010000141.1 GCA_017495105.1 Emticicia sp.
GGCAGTGAAGAGTTTAAGGGTATTGAATCTAAATCAATAAAAAATAATCAAAAACTAATTTTTTTTAAACCAATACAACAAAATGGGTTATCACGAAAACAAAAGAGTCATTGATGCTTGCCTTAAATGTGCCGCACTTTGTAATCATTGTGCGGCTTCTTGCTTGCAAGAATCTGACACCAAAATGATGGTTAAATGTATTCAACATGATATGGAATGTGCGGCACTTCGTTATGCAACCGCTCAGCTTTTAAGTTTGGAAAGCAAGCATGCAGCAGCAATTGCCAAGATGTGTGCGGCATTATGTGAGGAATGTGCAACTGAGTGCGGAAAACATGAAAACGAACATTGCAAAGAATGTGCTTCGGCTTGCCAAGAATGTTCGATTGCCTGCATGAGCATCTAAAATATATGAAAGGTGTAAGTTTCGCTTTAATTTTTGTAATATTTTATATACAGAAACTGCTTGAATTGCTATATAGCACTGAGAAAAAAACATAAGACGGTTCGTCGCAGCGATTCGAAACTAGTGATGATTTGCTGAAGAGATAAAATACTCGTTATTTTCTGTTTTTTTAGCATTCGGGCATTACTTTGGTTAGTATCCTCCCAGAAAAGCTGTAGTTATGAATCCGATTGATGGCTTAAGATAGAAATAATATAGGAATGTTATAAGTCAAATAAATAATTGTATAACACATTTAACGGTGCTTTTGCAACCTTTGATTTATCATTTCATTCTAAATTCAATAAAAATGAAAAATGAAAAATCAATCGGTCTTTTAAATACGCTTATCGTTATAAACAATGATAGAATCGAAGAGTATTTATTAGATGCAAAAGAAACCGATGAAAGTGCATTAAAGATTTTGTTTTATCAATTTCAGCAAACCAGTCAAAAATGTAAAACTGAACTTATTTTTGAGGTTGAAAGATTAGGTGGTATTCCTGCTCAGAGCTCAAAAATTGATGATAATTTCTTTAGAGTTTGGATGAATGTAATTACAATTCTTACAGGTAAAAACCGTAATTCGATTCTAAACTCCTGTAAGTATAGCGATGATATTGCGGTAAATTCTTATACAGAAACAATAGAAAAACACCGTCGAGACATAACTCACAACCAAAAAATGATGCTCAAATGTCAATATTCCTTAATAAAAGCCGAAAACAACAAAGTAAGAGAACTCCTAGAAACTGGATTTTGAAACTAAAAACGCTATTTTTACTTGACACAGTTTAAAAAATAGTCTTATAAGCATCTCGTTTATAGTGTCTGATTACTAAATGGATTTTGAGTTTATTCATTTTATATGCTAAATCAACAAAAGTTGTTTCGACATTACCGAATCTATCTTTACTAAAACTTATTCTTTAATTTATTATTATTTGAGTTTGGGTTGAATACTTTTAGAATTCCATCAAATCAAAAAAATGATAGTCATTTTTTTTAAAACTAATTTCACAATATTTTTATGCATCATATATCAATCATTTCGTCAAGTGTTAGACCTGACCGAAAAAGTCACAGAGTAGCTTTGTATTTTAAGAATTATTTGACTGAAAATAATTTAGCAAGCGTTGAAATTTTGGATTTAAGAGAATATGCTTTCCCAATTTTTACCGAGAAACTGCAAAATCAAGTAAGTCCAAGTGAAAAAGCCTTAGCGTTTTCCCAAAAAATCCAATCTTCTCACGGTATTATTTTAGTAACACCTGAATATAATGGTGGTTATCCTGCAAGTTTAAAAAATGCAATTGACTTATTATATAATGAATGGCGACATAAACCTGTTGCTATTGCCACAGTTTCAGTTGGCCCTTTTGGTGGTTCGCAAGTGCTTCTTTCATTGCAATTTATACTTTGGAAAATGAAAGTTTGGACAATAACCGAGATATTTTCTGTGCCAAATGTTCACCAAAATTACGATGATGCAGGAAAACCAGCCGACAAAGCCGCCTCCGATAAATTAGCCGAACCATTTATTAAAGAATTGATGTGGTGTGTGAAAGCTGATAACTCAAAAATTTAAATGTGTGAATGATGTAAGTCATTTCAACAATTATATAACATATTTAGCATTCAGTATCTTACCTTTGATTACAATCTAAAATCTCTATCAAATGCCATTATTCAATATTTTACTTGTATTAATTGTTGCGGGCGTGATTTTGTGGCTCATTAATACCTATATTCCAATGGATGGAAAAATTAAAAGTATTTTAAACATCGTTTTTGTGGTAGTTATAATAATTTGGCTCCTAAAAGTATTTGGGCAATTAAATGGGTTGATGAATATCACAGTTTAAAACTATTTAAAACCAAAAACTCAACTCAATTTATGAATATTAAACGCATTTTTGGGGCATTTTTAACGCTTTTTGGTATTGGTGGACTAGTCTATTCTGCCATTTTATTCGTAAATAAATCAGGCGAACATAATGTAAAAGCACTTTTAACATATGGTGTAATTGGTTTTATATTTTTTCTTTCAGGAATTGGGCTCATACGTACTACCAAAGACGAATCATAAACTTTATTCAGATGAAAAACTATATTTTAATCATCATTTTGGGTTTAATTTTTAGTGCATGCAGCCCAGCTTATGTAAGTGTGAGACCTTCACACATAAATATCGAACGCCCGATGAGTCCGAGCATAAACCACGTTTGGGTGGATGGAAACTGGGTTTATAGTCGCCGAACGCACGCCTATTCAAGAAATAACGGCTATTGGGCACAACCCAATCGGGGTAGAAAATATACACAAGGCCAATGGAAATCTAATAAAAGAGGTGAGCATTGGGTACAAGGAAGGTGGAAATAATTTAAAAATAGATGCACACATAAATCTAAAAACATAATAAAATGAAGTTAACAATTGGTATTTCGGAAGAACGTCTAAAGGTATGTGTTAATATACTTGCAAATCTTTTAGCAGATGAAATGGTACTTTACATCAAAACTAGAAAATTTCATTGGAATGTCTCGGGCCAAAGTTTTATGGAATTACATAAATTGTTTGAAGCTCAATACACCGAGTTTGAAAAGGTAATTGATGAAATTGCTGAACGAATCGGAAAATTGGGAAGTCATACAATTGGAACAATGAGTGAATTCTCCGCACTTACGCGTTTAAAAGAGTCGCCAAACGTATATGAATCACAAAAAGAAATATTGAAGGAGTTGAAAAATGACCATGAAACATTAATACTAGAACTCCGCAAAGGTATTAATGAATGTGCAGTAAACCGTGATGCAGGAACTACTGATTTCTTGACAGGTGTTTTGGTACAACACGAAACTTCCGCATGGGTTCTTAACCGATATCTAAATTAACTAATTGAATATCGGTGCTTTAGGGGTAAAACATTTTGCATAAAACTAAATTTCTTAAAAAAACAATATGAAGACTCTTACAAAAATAATCCTACTTTTTGGAGTAGGTTTTTCTCTGACCTCGTGCGTTGCCAAGAAAAAACTGACCGAGCTACAGTCGCTTTACGATAAATCAGAGTCTGATTTGGTCAAATGTGGCGATAGTGTGCAAGATTACAAAGACCGCCTTGATAAAATGTCGAGAATGCAGCAAGAAAGTGAAAATCAAAAAAATAATACACTCGGAGTAGTTATGCAACGTGATATGCAAATTAATGAACTAAAAATGCAAATTGTTGATTACAAAGGCTTGCGGGATAAACAACTTGATGCTGTGGGAAATCTTACGGTTTTATCGAAAGAAGCTAATGCAAATATCGACAAAACACTATCACAACTTGCAACCAAAGATCGTTATATTTATCTGCTACAAGCTGCCCGAACCAAAACCGATTCTATCAATTTGGCTTTGGCCGTAAACCTAACAGGTGTACTACGCAATGGCATTGAAGATAAAGATGTTGAGATAAAAGTCGATAAAACAGTCGTTTTTATTAATATTTCTGATAAAATGCTTTTTAGCACAGGTAGTACCAAAATTTCGGCAAGAGCCAATATTGTCTTGGAGAAAATCGCACTCATTATCAAATCAAGACCTGAGCTGGAAGTGATGGTAGAGGGTTATACAGATGACGTTTCAATCAACACCGAATGTGTAACAGATAATTGGGATTTGAGTGCCAAACGTGCCACATCGGTTGTGCGTGTGATGCAACAAAATTTTAATATCGACCCTAATAAATTAATTGCTGCAGGTCGTGGACAATACAATATTTTGGCAAGCAATAACACCTCGGAAGGACGTACAAGAAATCGACGTACTCGCATTATTTTGATGCCAAAACTCAATCAATTTTATGATTTACTGAATCCTGATAATCAGAAGTAAAAATAGTTTCAAAATTTAAAACCATGAAAACTGTACTAATTATTACGGTCATTTTGTTTATAGGATTCACTCTTTTTCAGGCATATACTGTCATGGCATCAAACAAATCTGGGTCTCAGCCATATACAGTTGTCCGCACTGAAAAAGACTTTGAAATAAGGTTTTATCCAGCCACGACGATGGCGATAATAACATCTTCAGCAAAAACTTATAAGGAATTGGGCAATTCGGGCTTTAAAAAGTTAGCTGGCTATATTTTTGGAGGCAACCAAACTAACGAAAAAATAGCCATGACGACACCCGTTCACATGGATATAAATCAAACATTATCTACTATGAGTTTTGTGATGCCAAGTCAGTATAACAAAGATAATTTGCCAGAACCCAACGATTCGAACGTAAAAATAAAAACTATTTCACAAGAATACGTAGCTGTTATGAAATTTGGTGGATACGCTTCCGAAAATGACATAAAAACGAATAGTCGAAAACTCGAAAATGCTTTAAAAGAAGCCTCAATTTCCTATTATGGACATTTTCGTTTCTTGGGTTATAACCCACCTTTTCAATTTATTGGTCGCCGAAACGAAATCATCGTTAGCGTTGATTGGACGAATAAATGATTTAAAAAAAAATGAAATGAAAAATATTATTCTTACTGTGTTTTTAATCAGTCTTTTATTGGCTTGTAGCACAACTCGCATTACGAGCAGTTGGAGCGAACCCGATAAACAAATTAGCATCGACCAGCTCAAAAAAGTTTTGGTGGTTGCATTATTCAAAAACGAAACGAGCCGTCATAAGTCAGAAGATGAAATGGCGGGCTATCTAAAAGGAAGTGCGGTTGTTTCGTATGATTATTTGAATGATAGTTTCAATAAACAAAACGAAGAAGGAATTAGGGATAAAATCAAAGCCGATGGTTTCGATGGAGCTATCACGATGCGACTCTTAGATGTTGAAAAAGATACTGCTTATTCGCCAAGTGCTATCAATTCTTACCCTTCTTATTATCGTTCATTCAGTGGTTATTATTACCGAAATTGGCCATTTTATTCAAATCCAAGTTATTATTTCACAACCAAAACTTATACCGTTGAAACAAACGTATATTCGATAAAGGAAGATAAAATAATTTGGACAGCTCTTACCGAAACAACAAACCCTAATGGCGTCGACAAAATGATGAATGACATAGCGAGTGTGGTTTATAAACGAATGAAAAAAGAAGGTTTTGTGAATAAAAACTAACGGACTTTTCAATTAAATAGCATACAAAATGAAAACTACAACTTATAGTTCGGGACTCCGAGCATTGCTTTCTATCAGAAATTTGAATGATTCCTTAGAAAAAAATCAAACAACTTTAGTTCTAATTGAGAAAGAAATCAACGATTTAAACAGCGATACTTCGGTTATAATCCAATCAAATTGTACGATTGAGTCGTATGAAAAATGGAAAATTGTACTGAAAGAAAGCGATAGTCCAGCATTTAATGTCAATAAAATATTAAAAACGGCTATAGAAAAAATAGCCATAAAAGACAGTTCGAGTTCGACCGATTTATGGAAACAATTCGATTTATATTTTAGTGAATTAAAAAATACCTATCAAAATTTAGAAGAGTTAGGTATTGAATTTTTGCCCGATAGAGAGCATGAGTTTTGGAAACGAGATATAGGTAAATTTAAAGAAATAATTTTGCCCTTAATTGACGCCATAGAAGAGTCTTGTCGATTACAATTGCGTATCATTGAAAGATATTCGTCCAACGAACTAGTACAAATTACAGACTCACTTTTGCTGGGTATTCCAAATGATTTTACGTCCGAAGAGGCTGAAAAATATGAACGTGACTATTTGGTTGCCCTAAAAGATTTCAAGCAGGAATTTCACAAAGAAAAAAATCTTTGGGATAGCTTTTTAGATATTTTGGCCGATGGAAGTCATCAATCACCTTCTGAAAATGTAATGATGAGCCGATGGATTGAAGGCGAAAAAGGCGATTTAAAGTAATTATAACCTAAAAAAACATAAAAAATGAAAAACTACATATTTATTGGAATAATTATATTTTCAATCAGCAGTTCTTTTTTGACTTCATGCGGAAAATCAGATAGGAATGAAACTTCAAAAACTGAGCAGTCAACATTGAAAGAAACTTCCGAAATCATGCCGGTGCTTACTGAAATAGATAGTACAGCTGAAAAAGCCAAGACCATCGATAATTTGCAAGCCGCTTATAAAGGAGAAGTAACCGCAAAGGCAAAATATATAGCTTACGCCCAAAAAGCCGAGCAAGAAGGGTTTCCTCAAATTTCGTCACTTTATAGAGCGGTTTCGGAGGCAGAGCATATACATGCGGGCAATCATCAATCAGTGTTGGCAGAATCAAAGGTGGTTGTGCCAACAATAAAACCTGAATTTACAGTAAAAACAACCAAAGAAAACTTAGCAGGCGACATCAAAGGCGAAGCTTATGAGGCAACTTCAATGTATCCATTATTTATAAAATCGGCTGAAAATGCTGGTAATCAGATTGGTATCGTGAGTTTGACTTATGCTATGAAAACTGAGAAAAAGCATAATTTGATGTACACAACCGCATTAAATGCATTAGAAAATAATAGTGTCAAAACTTTGCCTTCGGTATTTTACGTTTGCTCACTGTGTGGAAATACCTACGCTAATAAAGCTCCAGCAAGATGTACTTTTTGCATGACAAAAAGTGAAAAATTTATGAAAATCAGTAAAGTAAAAGCCAATCGTGATATAGCAATGGATGACTGCCCTATGTAGATTTGAATACTTATAATATTGATAATTAAATACTTAAATCAAAAAATATGAACCTAACACACCTTCATTTATTGATAAACCATTTACCAATCATTGGCTCTATTTTGGGCGGTTTTGTGTTGGCACAAGGAATATGGAACAAAAGCGAGCTAACAAAAATTGCTGCATACAATGTGTTAATTATTTCGTCAATTGGGGCAATTGTGGCTTATTTTACCGGAGAAGAAGCTGAAGAAACCATTGAGAATATTGCAGGTGTGATGGAAAGTACTATCAAAATCCATGAAGATTTTGCAGTGTATGCTTTAATAGCCTTGATGGCAGTGGGGATTTTTTCGATTTTGGGACTCTGGGCTACTATCAAACAAAATTCATATGCTGGAATCTTGAGTACGGTCACTTTAGTAATTTCGTTTGTGGGTTTTGGTTTAATTGCTCAAACTGGCTACTTAGGCGGACAAATCAGACATACTGAACTGCGTCCTAATTTTATCGCACCAACTGAAAAATCAGACAAAGAAAAAGATGAATAAGCTTTGATTATGAAGATATTAAGCAAATTTGTAATGATTGTGGGCAGTAAAGTGTTAATAATATAACATCACCCATGAAAACGATAAACTTATGCTGATTTCATTTCAAGTAATTTATTTTTTACTCCATTTTTCATTTTCAAAATTACCAACAACGATTGTAAAAGTTGATACAAAAATCAACCAAATAGAATGCCTTTACAACGATTGCCAACTTTCGGGAGTAGTTAATTTTGATGCATTTCGTATTTCTTTAGAAGGATTTGAAAAGTTTCACCCTCAAAAATCAATAATTACGATTGTTGATTTTTCGTTGCCATCTAATGTCGAGCGTTTTTTTGTGATTGATATTGCAAAGAAAAAACTATTAATTTCGTCATTAGTGGCACACGGGCAAAAATCTGGCGAAAATTTAGCTCGGTCGTTTTCTAACAAAATGGAATCGCACCAAAGTAGTTTGGGTTTTTATTTAGTTGGTAGCGAAATCCAGAGTCCAAAACATGGCTCGGCATTATTACTTTTTGGTCTAGAAAAAGGTGTGAACGATAATGCCCGTCGTCGAGAAATTATCATTCATGGTGCAAATTACGTCAGTTCATTATTTATTCAACAACATGGTAGACTTGGCCGCAGTTATGGTTGCCCTGCCTTACCACAAGCACTTATTCGGCAGGTCGTTCCTGTATTAGCTAATGGAAGTTTACTTTATATATATGCTTAAAATTCTCAAAAACAGCTATTTTTTTGGCATTTTGATTATTATTTCCCCATTTGTGGCTTGTAATAAACAAAAAAATAAAGCCGTTATTGTTGATGAAAGCATTTATTCTTCCCAAAATTTCACAGATTTATATCTTGATAGTACAATAGTAGTAAACTTTCTATATAAATCGCCTGAAACTGACTCTATTAAAAATCAAGTAAGCGAGTTTTATACCCGACGCAATTTTCAGTTTGCCTGGTTCAATTCAAAAGGCTTAACTATTGCCGCTACAAATTTTTATAGCCAACTCGAAACTTTTAACGTTGATTTTGAAGATAATAGTTTGAAAAATAGGCAATTGGATGAATTAATCAATACTGCTCTAAGCAATGAAAAACAGTTTTTAACTCAAAAAACTGATTTACAAATCTTAGATTTATTGCTTACCACAACGTTTTTTAAATACGCTCAAAAGGCATTCGGCGGAACTTCAAAAAATACTTTAGACCTCGAATGGTTCATTCCTCGTAAGAAAAAAGATTATCAGATTTTGCTCGATTCGCTGGTTTCTCTAAATAAAGGAGAAGAAATACAAGAGCCTGTCAATCAATATTATTTACCACTAAAACTGCAATTAAGAAAGTATAGATTTATTCAGAAAAATGGTGGTTTTCCGACGGTAATTACTGATGAAAAACTGTTGGTTGTGAGCGATACCAATGCGTGTTTGGTCAATGTAAAAAAATATTTACTGCTCTCAGGCGACCTAAAAACCAATGATAATACAACTATTTTTACCGATACCTTGGCGAAAGCCATACAACGTTTTCAGCACCGAATGGGACTGACCGAAAATGGTAAGATAGACCGAGCGACCATCATCGAATTTAATAAACTGATTGAATTTCGTATTAAGCAAATAATGGTCAATATGGAGCGTTTGCGTTGGATGCCTGTTGAGCTTGAAAAAGAATACTTATTGGTCAATATTCCTGAATTTCGCTTGCATATTTTTGAAAATAATAAACATATTTGGGCGGCCAATGTAGTAGTAGGAAAAGATGTGAAGCAAACGAGTATTTTCAAGGGTAATATTTCTCAGATTGTGCTAAACCCTTATTGGGGAATACCGACGAGCATTGTGAGAAATGAGATTTTGCCCAAAATAAGACGAAATTCAAATTATTTGGCTAGAAATAACATGGAAGTAGTCAACGGAAATTATCGTCAAAAACCTGGTAAAAACAACGCCCTTGGAAAAATGAAGTTTCTATTTCCGAATCATTACAATATTTATTTGCACGATACGCCTTCAAAAAGTCTTTTTGGGGCCACCAATCGGGCATTTAGTCACGGTTGTATTAGGGTTGAAAACCCTAAAAAACTGGTTTTGTATTTACTCCGAAAAGAAGCCGACTGGAATGAAGAAAAAGTAGATAATATTCTTAAAACCGACAATGAAACAATCATAAAAGTAAAGCCAAACGTGCCAGTTTATATTGCTTATTTCACGGCATGGGTTGATAATACAGGTCAGCTAAACTTCCGAAATGACCTTTATCACTTAGACGAAAAGTTATCAAAAGAGATTTTTGGCAATTAAATCATATCAGAATTTGAACAGAAAATGTGTGAATGATATAAAAACTACCTAAAGTTATGTAATATAAAAGTGCTTTAAGCTATACAACTTTGTATAAGTTTTTTTGATTAAATCGCTTTTCTATAAACACACATTCACATGGCATTTTC
>JAFEIL010000372.1 GCA_017495105.1 Emticicia sp.
TATTATTGAGCAATTCAATTTGTTTCAAACAAGTATTGCAATCTAATATATTTTAACCATATTAGTAGATATTGTTATTGGAATATAGTTATTGGTTATTGGTTAGTTATCTTTATTCGCAATTTGCTTATATTTTTAAACTGATTATAATTTAAAACTATTGATATTAGTTATTCGCCAATAGCTAATCACCAGTATCCAATCTCTGTTAATATGGTTTCTTATTTTCTACAACACATCAAATACGAAAAACGCCTCAGCCATCATACCGTTACTGCTTATGAGACTGATTTGACGCAATTTTCGGCATTTCTACTATTTCAATACGAATTTAAAGAACCAGAAAAAGCTGATTTCCAGATGATTCGTTCGTGGATTGTTGCTTTGGTTGATGAAAAAGTCGAAAATCGTAGTATTAATCGGAAAATAGCTACACTTCGCTCATTCTACAATTTTTTGCTTCGTCACAAAACAATCACTGCTAATCCTATGCTCAAGATAAGAGCATTGAAAACAGATAAAACTCTCCCCAAATATGTCGAAGAAAAACCCATGGAAAATCTGCTTGATGATATGCAATTTTCTGATGATTTTTCTGGTTTGCGAGATAAACTCGTACTCGAACTGCTCTACGGAACTGGTATGCGTTTGGCCGAATTGATTGGTTTGAAAATTACCGACCTAAATTTGTATAATAATACCTTGATAGTTCTCGGGAAACGCAATAAACAACGAATCATTCCTGTCAATAAATCGTTAGTTGAAGCCATCAAAAAATACCTTACACTTCGCACCGATATTGCTGACGATACCACTCATTCATATTTGATTCTGACTGATAGCGGCACGCAAGCCTACCCAATGTTTATTCAGCGTTTAGTAAAAAAATATCTGTCTTTGGTTACATCGCTCGAACAACGCAGTCCGCACGTTTTACGACATACTTTTGCTACACATTTACTTAATCGTGGAGCAGATTTGAATGCAATCAAAGATTTATTGGGACATACAAGTCTTGCCGCTACGCAAGTTTATACGCATAATTCGATAGAAAAACTCAAAAAAGTCTTCAAACAGGCTCATCCGAAAGCGTAATATAGAAAAGGAAGGCTTCACTTCAAACGAAGCCTTCCTTTGATTTTATGTAGAATATATATATTTTTGGCTAATAAATACTACTAAAAATGAGGGCAGCAGAGAAAATTCAGAAAAAATATATTTCCGTTGAAGAGTATTTTGAAATGGAAAAGCATAGCGAAATTCGCCATGAATATTACGATGGTGAAGTCTTTGCTATGGCAGGAACTTCTATAAATCATAATAGAATAGTACAAAACCTTTCTGGTGTTTTACGCCCAATATTTCGCCCAAGAGGCTGCGAAGTTTTGCTCGAAAGTGTCAAATTAGAAGCAATTAAGCATTTTTATTATCCTTATCCAGACTTGATGCTCACTTGTGATACAGAGGATATGGATGCCGAATACATTATCAAAAAACCAACGCTGATTGTTGAGGTTTTATCAAAATCGTCAGTTCTAAATGATAGAGTTGCTAAGCTAAGACGCTACAAAAATATTCCATCACTTCAATATTACTTGATAGTTTCTCAGTATGAATTTTTAGTAGAATCATACAGTCGTGTTAAGGACTCTTCTTCTTGGTTATATGATGTTTATGAAGGCCAAAACGACATCATTAATTTCCCCAAGCTGGACTTAACCCTTTCTTTATCAGATATTTATGAAGGGATAAAAATGCGTGAAGAAGATAAAGAAAAAGATGAAGACTATTTTTTGAAAGAGTAGTTTTTGGAAAGGAAGCCTTCGCTGGGCGACATTCGATCTAAGCGAAGGCTTCCTTAGTTTACCCAACCAACTCCCAACTCAAAGCAGTTCCTGCTTCAATCTCTTGAGTAGCAGTTTTACCTAAAATTTCTTCATAAAATCTTGTATGTAAGCCATTTGATGGACGTATCGAACGTACATTTTTTTCGCTGAAAACATCACCCGCTTTCATTGGCTTAACTACGTAAAGCGAACGCTTGTATTGCAAACTTTTTTGCTCTTTTTCTGATAAAATATAATTGACTTTTCCCATCGCCAAAAATGCTCTTTCCGACTCAACGACCAAGTTTTTGAGTTCTTCTGGTTCGAGCGAAAAGGAAGAATCTACACCACCATCGGCACGGGGAAGTGTAAAATGCTTTTCTAAAACCCTCGCCCCCAAAGCTACCGCCGCAATACCCGCACCGATTCCCATTGTATGGTCAGAAAGTCCGATTTGGCAGTCAAAAAGTTCTCTCATGTGCGGAATCGTCAGCAAGTTAGTGCTTTCGGGTGTAGCAGGGTAGGTGCTGGTGCATTTCAATAAAACCAAATCCTTGCAACCATTTTTACGCAAAACACCAACTGATTCTTGAATATCAGCAATGCTCGCTACGCCCGTACTCATAATTACAGGTTTGCCAGTTTGTGCCACTTTTTTGAGCAAAATATGGTCAGTATTTTCAAAAGAAGCAATTTTATAACAAGGCACGTCTAAACTTTCCAAAAAATCAACGGCTGTGGTATCAAACGGACTACTAAACGCCAACATTCCGTGTGCTTTGGCTCTATCAAAAATTGGCTTGTGCCATTCCCACGGCGTGTAGGCCATTTGGTAGAGTTTGTGCAAATTTTGGTTTTTCCAAAGCGAATTTTGGTCTTTTATCACAAACTCATCTGATGTTCCATTAAAAGTAATCGTATCGGCCGTGTAAGTTTGTAATTTAAGGGCGTGAGCTCCCGCTTCAGCGGCAGCATCAACGATTTCAAAAGCACGCTCAAGCGACTGATTATGATTGCCCGACATTTCTGCAATTACAAATGGCTTGTGGTCGGGACTGATGATTGTATCTTGAATTTTAAACATATTTCTTTTCCAAAAGACAACTTGGTTCGTCGTTAACTAATAATTCTTCAATAACTTCAAAACCTGCTTTTTTGAATGAATTTAATGATGCTAAGTTAGTTTTTTTGATGTATGCGTGGATATTTTTTGCTTGAAATTCCGTAAAAAATGCTTCACAAGCACTTGTAAGCATTGGTACTGCCAAACCCAAACCCCGAAAGTTTTTATCAATCGAAATGCCAACGATGTTTTCATCTGTTTTCTGCTCGATTCTGATTTGACCAACTGGAATATTTTTTTCGTTTTCAAAAACTAAAAGTAAGGCTTTTTTGTCATCAATTTTTCTTGAAAACCAGTTTGTATGTCCTTGATAATCAACCTCTTGTGTATTGAATGAATTACTACGAGTAGCAGGGTCATTTGTCCACTCAAAATACAAATTTAGGTCTGATAATTTAGCTTTTCGGTGATGAATCTGCATATTTGGTATGAATCAAAACGTCGATAAATTTTCCTTCAAAATAGCAATGTTCTTTTAGTCGAGCTTCTTCTGCAAAGCCATTTTTTAGCAACATTGGATATAATTGTGGTCGCAAATCAAATGCATAAGTAAATATTTTATGAAAATTAATTTCAGCGAAAGCTATTTGCTGAATTAAACTTAGGTACCTGCTCCAATGGTACTCAAAAAAGTCTTTTTCGAGAGCCGTATCCATAATAAATGAAATTTCGGCATTTCGGTCAATCCAATTGATATGAACCAAACCACCGTAGCCGATAAATTCCCCATTTTTTAAGAACGAAAAAAGCAACTGACTTGGCTTTTCTTGTTCAAAAAGTTTTGAGACTACATTATCGAAGTAATTTTTTTGGTCGGTTTCGGTGAGCGGTTTTGCTTGGCGAAGGTGATAAATTTGCTCATTTCGCCATTGCATTATCGAAAATTGGTCTTTATCTCGAAGTGGTATCAACGAAAATTCATTATATTCAAAACGTTGATTTTTTAAACACTTATATTGTCTCATATCTTCGATTTTATTCGATATTTAAACTCTGCTACTTGCCAATCTTCTTCGGTGTCAATGTCGTGAGCATCCATTTCAGAAATAACAATTCCGCTGGTGTTTTCGGTCAAAATACTACGATTTTTTATTATTTGTTCGGTTTTGAAGAAATAAAATTGCCCTGCATCATGGTAAAGCGGCGTAAGGTCTTGCGAACGAGTTTGGGCATTTTCGGGGCTTTGCCAACGAAGTTTATTTTCTTGAAAAATTACGCATCGTTGCGGAGGAAACGAAAATCTTTGAACTGGATAAACCGAATCAAGATTTTGAGATTGCAGCAAATCAAAGGCTTTTTTTAGCGTTTCGGCTGAAACGAATGGTGCAGTTGGGTAAATGCAACAGCCTATTTCAAAGCTTTTATTGAGATTTTTGTAAGCCTCTATAACTTCTACTAAAACATCGACAGTTGTGGCGTAATCATTAGCATTTTCGGTGCTTCTGAAAAACGGTACGCTCGCACCGTATTTGCGAGCAATTTCGGCAATTTCTTCATCGTCAGTCGAAACCATTACTTCAGCAAATAGCTTACTTTCTAAAGCAGCTTCTATCGAATAGGCAATAATTGGTTTTCCAAGAAAATTCTTGATATTTTTTCTCGGAATTCGTTTACTTCCGCCTCTTGCGGGTATAATGGCTATATTTGATGTTGGATGCTTGATGTTCGATGTTAGGTTTTGTTATACTTTCTCCAGTAAACACATACAATCTGCATTTCCAGATTCGGCTTGGTTGACGTAAGGATAAATTTCTTTTTTTACTAAACGAAGATTCGAGAAGCGGTCGAGGAAAAGTTGGGCGTAGTCGGCCTTCCAAAGATAATCGGTGTTTCCTCGGTAGTTGACGGTGGTGGTTTCGGGGGCATAATATTCCCAACATGAAATATAACGCTTTGAGCAACGCACCATTTCGTCCATAATTTTTGGTAAATTATCGGGCGAAATATGAATCAAAACACCATTGGTGCAAACCAAATCGAAATAATTATCTTTGAATGGAATATCAAAGCCCGAACCTTGAATAATATTGATGTTTTCGGTGAATTCTTTGGCTTTTTGGGCAGCATAATGCTGCAATTCAATGCCATAAATATTCTCAAAACCCGAACGTTGGAAACCCACCAATTGCATTCCCGTATTGCAGCCTACTTCTAAGATTTTTGCATCTTTATCTAAATCAGCGTAGAATTTTTCGTTCAAGGCAACTTTCGTAATTCCCCAATTTTCGAGATAAAACTTATCCCATTCTTCGGGATTTCTCGAATTCCTATCGGTGTAATCTTTGCCAAATTCACCACTCCAAAATTGTTCTTGTTTTGTTTGCATTCACTGAAAGAATTATCTGTAATAGGTTTGTTTTATGCCGAAAGGCTTTCTAGTTCTGTTTTTTGTCGTAAATGATGGCGGTAGTGCATTTCGTGCAGATAAAACCATTCTTTGGCATCGAGCCAGCCCATTGCTACTTGTAGGGCTTTATATGAACCATCATCATTGCTAACTGCTTCAATCAAATTTTGAGAATCAGTCAAGATTTTTTTCAAAATGCCTTTGTATTCTTCTCTCGTTTTTGCAACTGGCTCAGGCCCACGAATCGCATCGGGGATTTTGAGTTTTGCGGGTGGAAAACCACCGTATTTGAATTGCTGTTCGCCAAAATGCGTTTTTTCTCCGCCAAGTTGACCTTTGCGTTTTTCTAAACAACGCACGCAGTTTGCCAAGAAAAAAAACTGTGACGAAACCGTCAAATGCTCATACATTTGTCCAAGCGACCAAGTTTCTTCGTTTGTTTTGAAGAAAAATTGTTCGTCAGAATAATCATCAAGGCTGTAAAGGTATTGACTAACAACGGTTTCAAGAATTGTATAAACTTCGGTCGGAGACATATCAATTATCAATAAACAATTATCCGTTTTAATAAAAAGACTGTACAGTTATATGAACTCAGAATTTTACTTGTACATTTTATCGTAATACTTCGTATAATCTCCGCTCGTTACGTTTTGAAGCCATTCTTTATTGGCCAAATACCACTCAACGGTTTGTGTGAGGCCTTCTTCAAATTGTAAAGATGGTTCCCAGCCGAGTTCTTTCATTAGTTTATTGGCATCAATGGCGTAGCGTAAGTCATGCCCTGCACGGTCAGTTACATAAGTGATGAGTTTCACGGAAGTTCCTTCTGGGCGGTCTAATTTTTCGTCCATGATTTTGCATAAAAGATGCACTAAATCAATATTTTTCCATTCGTTGAAACCACCAATATTATAAGTTTCGCCGTTGCGACCATTGTGATAAATTTCATCAATGGCACGGGCGTGGTCTTTCACAAAAAGCCAGTCACGCACGTTTTCGCCTTTACCATAAACTGGAAGTGGGCGGTTGTGCATGATGTTGTTAATCATTAACGGAATCAATTTCTCAGGAAAATGATTCGGTCCGTAATTATTTGAGCAGTTTGAGATAACAACTGGTAATTTATAAGTATTGTAATATGCTCTAACGAAGTGGTCAGAAGAAGCCTTTGATGCCGAATATGGCGAACGCGGGTCGTAACTCGTTGTTTCCAAGAAGAACTCATCTGGATTGTGGAGTTCACCATAAACCTCATCAGTCGATACATGATAGAATCTTTTTTCTCCATTTCTATCGGGGGTTTTCATTGAGCAATCCCACGCTGTTTTTGCGGCATTGAGTAAGTTTGCTGTGCCAATTACGTTGGTCATTACAAACTCCATTGGGTTAGTGATTGACCTATCAACGTGAGATTCAGCTGCTAAGTGAATAACGCCATCAAAGTCGTATTTTTTAAACAAACTGTCAATATAAATGGCATCGGTAATATCGCCATGCTCGAAAGTGTAATTTGGCGATTTTTCGATATCAGTTAGGTTTTCGAGATTTCCTGCGTAAGTGAGTTTGTCAAGATTAACTATCTGATAGTTAGGGTATTTAGTAACAAAAAGTCTGACTACATGCGAGCCAATAAAGCCTGCACCGCCTGTGATGAGTATTGTTTGGTTTGATTCCATGAATATCTATTTTTCAACAATTGTATTTTTGTTATGATTGTTTGTTAAGCTTTCTTCATCAATTTCTTTTCCCAACGCCACGCATCTTTTAGGCTGTCAGCGAGTGTTTTTTCTACTTTCCAGCCCATTAATCTTTCAGCTTTTTCTACACTTCCGTAGATTTTCTCTACATCACCCGCACGGCGTGGCCCGATTTCATAATTGAGTTTTAGTTTGTTTACTATCTCAAAAGTTTTGATTATTTCGAGAACAGTATTACCCGTTCCAGTTCCTATATTAAATATGTCATAGTAGTTATCGGACTGTTTATTAAGCAATTCGAGTGCGGATACGTGAGCTTTTGCCAAATCTACTACGTGAATAAAGTCTCTTACATTGGTGCCATCGGATGTATTATAATCGCTACCGAAAACGGTTAGTTTTTTTCTGATTCCTGCAGCAGTTTGTGTGATAAACGGTACTAAATTGCTCGGTACGCCATTGGGGAGTTCACCAATATGTGCAGATGGATGAGCTCCAATTGGATTGAAATAGCGAAGTGCGATAATTTTTAGCTTATTTCCTGCTGTGATTGTATCACGCAGGATGTCTTCACACATTGTTTTTGTATTTCCATAAGGAGAGGTAGCGGGTTGGCGAGGCGTTTCTTCGGTTACAGGAATTTGGTCTGGTTGCCCATAAACTGTACACGAAGAAGAAAAAACTAAATTTTTAATGCCCAATTTTATCATTACTTTTAAAACATTGAGCGTTGAGCCAAGGTTGTTTTCGTAATATTTGATTGGATTTTCGACAGACTCTCCAACGGCTTTGTAGGCAGCAAAATGGATGATTCCTTCGATATTTTCTTTTATACAAATCTGTTCTAAAACCTTAATGTCATTACAGTCTTTTTCGTAACATTTGACCGATTTCTTAATGATTTTTTTTATGCCTTTTAGTGCAGATTTATCAGAATTATTAAAGTTGTCGATAATAATTGGTTCGTGTCCAGCATTGATTAGTTCAACAACTGTGTGTGAACCAATGAAGCCTGCACCACCCGTAACTAAAATTTTCATAAAAAAATGTTTGTTTTTTTTACAAAAGTATGAATTTAGCACTTGAATTGGAAACGCTTAGCAGAAATATGTATAGTATATGTGAAAATATAGTACTAAAGTACTAGAAATCAGTTGTTTATGGCGTTATTCGAGTGTTTTAGCACTTTTAGACTTAAATCGTTAAACAGTATTTAGGGCCCGTGAAAATAGAAAACCTAAAATGATATCAACAAATAAAATGAACGAATCAGAAATAAAAGCTTTAGTTACTTTGCTCGATGATGAAGATAAGGAAGTAGTACAGCTCGTTGAGAGTCGTTTACGGACTTTGGGTGGTTCGATAATTCCTTTGTTAGAAGACTATTGGCAAGGGAGTGGCCTTAATCCAATTTTACAGAAAAAAATTGATGATTTGATACACGATTTGCAATATAATACTGTAATCGAAAGGTTGGTTGATTGGAAAAAGAATGGTCATGGAGACTTGCTCGAAGGTATGTGGATTGTGGCAACCTATCAATACCCAGATTTAAATATCGACAAGTTACGCCAATATATCAATGATATGTATTTTGATGCGTGGCTCGAACTGCGTGAAGATATGCACCCGCATGACCAAATAAGAGTCTTGAATCAGGTTTTCTTTGATAAATACAAATATTTGCCTAATACGAAGAATTTTCATTCGGTGGCAAATTCGATGCTTAATCAAGTTTTTGATTTGAAAAAAGGAAATCCGATTTCGTTGTGTGTGATTTATATGCTTTTAGCCAATCGTTTGGGGCTCCCTGTAAGTGGTGTAAATCTGCCGAGTTTGTTTGTACTAACCTACAAAACACCACAAACACAGTTTTACATCAATATCTTTAATCGTGGTCTTATTTTTTCAAAAGTTGATATTAGCAATTATATAAAACAAATGCAGCTAAAGCCACAAGATTCGTTTTTTCAGCCTTGCTCAAATTTGGATATTGTTTCGAGAGTGTTACGAAATCTGATTGTGTCGTTTGAAAAAGTCTCCGACCTCGAAAGTGCCAAAGAAGTCGAAAGTATTTTGAAAGCGATTGCGTAGGGGCATATTGTATATGCCCAACATTATTTTCCAGCCACAACCAGAATGTAACCATCTATTTTCTCGATATAAATGATATACTCTTCATTTATATCATTGATTTTTATTTTTCCTGAAATTTTTACCTGTTTTTTTAGAAATGGAAAAACGTACAGGTTTTCATTAAAAATCACCTTTCGTTTGCCGTAGAGTTTGTATAAAGCTTCTTTGGCCGACCAATAAATACAAAGTTTTTCAATGTCACTTTCGGCTTCGGTTCTTTCAGTTTCGGACAAAAATTTGTGTGCAATTCTTTTAAGTTTCTCTGAAGGCTTCTCCATATCCACACCAAGTGCTTCGCTGTGGTGCATCACTGCCGCTACGTAGTTTGAGGTATGTGTTATCGACATTTGCCATTTGCTTCCTGCTAAATACGGTTTTCCATTTTCGTCTTTCTTGATTCCTAAATATTTTATATCAAGCGAATTGGCTAAGTGTTTGATTACGAGTCTACTACAAAAGAATTCAATTTGTTTTTGTGGATGACTAATAGATGCCAATTCTGCATCGGTCAGTATTTCCGAGGGAAGCATTGCTTGTAATTCATCGTGCGATTCGGTGATTTGCCAAACTGCCAATGAAATATTATTTTCGTATTTTTTTTCTAAGATTACTGGCATTAAGCAAAAAATATTGAATACAAATCTACATATTCTTTTTTTGAAACATTTTTTAGAGACCTTATTTGTTGTTTTTCTGCTAAATTTGAAGGTTTTTCAATATCATTCGGATATACAGAATTTTATAATTTATACGAATTATGCGTTTAAATTGCATTTTTTATTTTTCCTCCTTCAAGCTTAATCGTTTTAAATTAGGTGTTATTGCGGTCAAAGTATTTTGACATAAATTTAATTTATAATTCATTAAATAATTTCAACTCCTTTAATGCTAAGTTTTCCTCAGAGTAGTTTTCTTTTATCGTTCATTTTTAAAAAACAAAAGACTCCTAATTATTAAAGT
>JAFEIL010000349.1 GCA_017495105.1 Emticicia sp.
TGAAGTGATTTTCCTATTTGGTAAAATCTAAAAGGTAATTTTCAAGGGAAGCCTAAATATTGTGTAATAGAAGTTAAAATAAAACGCCCATTAGGCTTAAATATAAATAGTTTCGAATAAAACCCCTGGTACTAAATTCTAAGAAAATTTCACAAAAACTCGCAGTGAGTTGAACATTAAAATGTTCAACTCATCATTTATCTAAAATTTAATTTAAAGCTACGTAATCGGTCTTTAGCAATGTTTTAAGCACTTCTAACTAATTTTCCAACTCCTCAAACAACCGAATCGTCTCTGTTGCTTCTTTCACATCATGTACACGCAAGATTTTTGCTCCTTGCATAAGAGCGTACATATTAAGTGCAGTTGTACCATTAAGTGCTTCGTCAGCTGTGATGTTGAGCGTTCGCCAAATCATTGATTTTCTTGAAATTCCTACTAAAAGTGGCAAATCCATCACTTTGAAGGCTTCCAAATTTCGCATCATTTCAAAACCTTGTTTGGCATTTTTAGCAAATCCAAATCCTGGGTCAATCATAATATCTTTTACTGCCAAAGCTCTCAGTTGAGTCACTTTTACTTGTAATTCAGAAATTACAGCAAGTGTAAGATGCGGAACGCCGCCCGTTTTATAATCATTAAGTTTGTTCATCGTCTGCGGATTCCCTCTGCTATGCATCAAAATATATGGCACTTGCAATTCAGCTACGGTCTGAAACATTTCTTCGTCCAAATTACCTCCTGCAATATCATTGATGATTGTTGCCCCGGCATTCACAGCTTCACGAGCAACTTTACTTCTAAAGGTATCAATTGAAATGGCTATTTTATCGCCAAAATCCTTGGAAATTACTTCAATAACCGGCAAAATTCGGTCAATTTCTTCTGAAACACTCACATCGTCTGCATATGGGCGAGTCGAATAGCCACCAATATCAATAAATACAGCTCCATTGGCAATCATTTTACCAACTTGGTCGGTAATTTGATTACTATTAAACGTAAATCTACTTCCCGAAAAAAAAGAATCGGGCGTAATATTCAGGATTCCCATTACCGTCGGTTTCGACAAATCAATGAGTTTTTGACCAATAACTGGCCCATTTAGGTCATGTTTATGATTAATACTTATAGAAGTCATTTGCTTATAGAGCCGAAGTTTTATAGTTTTGCAAGTAGAAAGTCAACTAACCTTCTACTTCAATTTCATTAATTTTAGAGTCAAAGATAATTCAAACTATTGAACCTGTACCAAGATTAAAAAGTTTTACGAGATTTCCTTGATTGATTTCCTAGATTTTCTCACAATACATTTTTCTCAGTCAGAGCATTTTTGGTTGAAAATGATTGTTTTTTTTCTAAATTAAATACTGAAACCAAAGCTAGCAGGCAATTACATAAAAGATGAATCAAACAGAAATTGAATACCGCCATGTCATCAAAATTTGTCAAGATCTTTTCGAGAAGAAAAATAAAGATTATGGCACTTCTTGGCGTATCTTACGCTTACCGAGCATCACTGATCAAATTTTCATCAAAGCTCAACGCATCCGAACCATTCAAGATAATGGTTTTAGCCGTGTCGATGAAGGCGAAGTGCCAGAATTTATTGGTATCATTAATTATTGTGTGATGGCTCTCATTCAAGCCGATTTGCTTAACAGTACCGAACTCGAAATACCGTTTGAACAACTGAAAGTCATGTACACTAAGCATGTAGTAGAAGTTATGGAGCTACTTTTCAACAAAAATCACGATTATGGCGAAGCTTGGCGTGAAATGCGTGTGAGTTCGATGACTGATATTATCTTGATGAAATTGTTCAGAATCAAGCAAATTGAAGATAACCAAGGAAAAACTTTGGTTTCGGAAGGTATCAAAGCTGGCTATCAAGATATTATCAATTATGCTGTTTTTTGTTTGATAAAACTCGGCCAAGCTCAAGGACAGCAATAATTTTTAGAAATTAGAAAATTTGATATTGGTTAATGATTTAACAAGGCATTAACTATTTGGATAAAAATTGAGGTTGAACTTTGAAAAAAACATTCGCTCATTTACTCATTCTATCATTCACCCATTAGATTTTATGAAACTATTTTCACAAATTGCTCGCATTATTGTTGGCGTAATATTTACTTTTTCGGGCTTCGTAAAAGTCGTTGACCCTGTGGGAACAGGAATTAAACTTGAAGAATATTTCGAGGTTTTTGCCCAAGATATGCCTTCTTTACAGGGCTTATTTATGTTTTTCGCCCATAATTCATTGATATTATCATTGATTTTTTGTGCTTTAGAAGTTATTTTGGGAGTGGCTACGCTCCTTTCTTACCGAATGAAAATTACCTCTTGGTTATTGTTAATTATTATTGTTTTCTTTACTTTTTTGACCTTCTATTCGGCATATTTCAATAAAGTAACGGACTGCGGATGTTTTGGAGATTTCTTAAAACTCAAACCTTGGACATCATTTAACAAAGATATTTTCTTGACAGTCTTTATTTTAGTAATTTTTGCTTTTAGGAATAAATATGCTAATTCGAATCAAAACATTATGATGGCTCTAGTAACAGCAATTTCGTTTGGAATCGGTATTTACGCCATTCGTTACCTTCCACCAATTGATTTCTTGCCTTACGCAATCGACAAAAGCATTCCTGAGCAAATGAAACCAACTGGTGTAAAACCTATCATGGAATTTACGTTTTTGAATAAAAAAACAAATGAAAAAATTGTAGCAAAAGAGTTTTTGATGGATACCCTTACTTATAAATACGTGTCTATGAT
>JAFEIL010000047.1 GCA_017495105.1 Emticicia sp.
AGTTATTTCGTCAAACTTAATGAGTCTCCGTGGTAGAAATTAAAATGTTCGATACTGAACCCGTCTTTGTTTTGAAAAAGTTTACGTAGTTTTGCTTTCTCAAATTTTACAATTCTATAAAAAATAAATTATAATGAGTATCGAAAAACAATCTTTTGGGAAGCTTCCTGATGGCAGGGAAACAAGCCTTTATATATTAAAAAATGTAGCAGGAATGGAAGCTAAAATCTCTGATTTTGGTGGAATTCTTGTTGCATTGATAGCCCCAGATCGTGATGGGAATTTTGCTGATGTAGTTCATGGTTGTGATTCTTTGGAAATTTATTTGAAAGGAGTGCCATATTTCGGGGCAATTATCGGACGATTTGGAAATAGAATTGCCAAAGGTAGCTTTGAATTGGATGGTGTAACTTATTCATTACCAATCAATAATGGTGTAAATGCACTACATGGTGGTTTGAAGGGTTTCGATAAAAAAATTTGGAATGCTACCGTCATTGAGGGCGAAGAACCAGCTCTGAAATTAGGCTATTTGGCAGCCGATATGGAAGAAGGTTATCCAGGGAATTTGAGTATTGAAGTAATTTATACTTTACAGATTGATAATACATTAAGAATTGATTATAAAGCGACAACTGACAAAGCCACAGTATTGAATTTAACGAATCATTCATATTTTAATCTGAATGGAGCTACCGATGTGCTTGACCATGAGGTGATTTTGCACGCCGATAAATTCTTGCCAGTTGATGAGACTGTAATTCCAACGGGTGAGTTACGTCCAGTTGTGGGAACACCGTTTGATTTTACTGAAAAACACACAATAGGTGAGAGAATCAACGATACTTCGTATGAGCAAATCGTATTAGGAAGTGGCTACGACCATTGTTATGTATTGACCGATACAAGTTCAAATTTAAGATTGGCTGCCGAAGTTTTCGAGCCGCAAACGGGTAGATTAATGGAGGTTTTCACGACAGAGCCAGGAATGCAGTTTTACTCGGCTAATCATTTAAAAGGTGATATTATTGGCAAAGGTGGAATTACATATGGCCGTCGTTCGGCATTTTGTGTTGAAACGCAACATTTTCCAGATTCACCAAATCAGCCTCATTTTCCATCAACAGTTTTGAGACCTAATGAGGTTTATCAATCGACTACATCATATAAATTTTCAGCGAAATAATATTTTTCAAGAAAACATCGTCAAGAAATGGCGATGTTTTTTTACAATATTTTTGTAGCAGTTAAAGCAATCGAAAACATGAAAAAAACTACCCTAACGAATATCTTTATTTTATTTATTAATTCTCTTTGTATTGCTCAAAGTAAAGTCGATTTGGCAATAACAAATGCCAATATTATTGATATTCGGACAGGTAAACTGACTAATAACAAGGTAGTTATAGTAAATAAAGGCGAGATTATAAATGTTTGTTCACCTGCCGACCTTAATGGATATAAAGCCAGCCAGACGATTTCGGCAAAAGGAAAATTTGTGATGCCGGCTCTATGGGATATGCACGTACATTTTGGCGGTGGAGATAGCTTGATTCAAGAAAATAAAGATTTAATAAATCTGTATATTGCTATGGGAATTACGGCTGTGAGAGATGCTGCTGCTGATATTTCACCGAGTGTATTAGAATGGCGTAAGGCTGTGAATGATGGAAAGCTCTTGGGGCCAACGATTTTTACTTCTGGTCCAAAACTCGAAGGTTATAAATCAATTTGGCTCGGCGATATTGAGGTTGGCACAATGGACGAGGTAAACAAAGCTCTTGATTCGCTCGATAAACTAAAAGTCGATTTTGTAAAAATTACTGATAACACAATTAAGCCCGAAATATTTATGGGCAGTATTAAGGAGGCGAGGCGGAGAGGTTATAAAACTTCAGCACATATTCCGCCCGTATTTACGATTGAGCAAGTGAGTGAAGCGGGTCTGAGTAGCGTTGAACATATTACGTATTTATTGCGTGCAGGACTCAAAAATCAGAAAGACCTAAGCAACCAAGTAGCTCAAGGTACATTAACAGCAAGAGATTTGTCATTAAAAGCCCTCAACGAATTTGATGAAGCGACTGCCGAAGCGGCATTTAAGGTTTTGGCCAAAAACAAAACTGCCGTAACTCCAACATTATCAATTAGTTATGCAACGGCATTTTTAGATGTAAACAATCACCAAAATGATGAATTCTTGAAATATATTGGGCCGGGTTTACGTAAAACTTATGATTGGCGAGTGCAACGTGCAGCCAAAGATTCAAAAGAGGCTATCGAAATTCGACATCGAACCATTGAAAAAGCAGCGTCTTTGTTGCCATTATTGCACCGTTCGGGCGTGAAGATTTTGGCTGGAACCGATGCTGGATATTTGAATAGTTTTGATTATCCGGGCTTGGGTCTTCACCAAGAGTTGGAACTGATGGTCAAAAATGGACTAACACCATTACAAGCTTTACAAGCATCCATAATTAATGGACCTGAATTTTTGAATAAATCAGAAAAATACGGAAGTATAAGTAATGGTAAAAAAGCAGATATTTTATTACTCGACGAAAACCCTTTGCTCAATATATCGGCTACACAAAAAATCTATGGATTAGTAGCTCACGGAGAATATTTGGACGCTGCCAAACTTAAAAGTTTGTTGATTGTAAGGTAGTTGATGATTCTATTCAAAAAGGGCTTTAAATAATTTTTGTTAGTCAAAAGTTTTCTATTTGTTTTGAAAAAAAATCCGATACAAAAAAGCCAATTTCTAAACTTTTAATTATGAAAAACAATGAATAATGAAATTTCTCTTTGCCTTTGGTTTGATGGTCAAGCGAAGGAAGCAGCTGAGTTTTACTGCTCGGTTTTTGAGAACTCAAAAATCATTTCCGAAAACCCCATGATGGTCACATTTGATTTGAATGGTCGAAAATTAATGGGGCTCAATGGTGGACCTCAATTCAAATTTAATGAAGCGGCTTCACTTTTTATAAGTTGTGAAAACCAAGCCGAAATTGATTATTATTGGGTAAGACTTACCGAAGGTGGCGAAGAAGGTATGTGTGGTTGGTTGAAAGATAAATTTGGACTTTCATGGCAAATTGTGCCTTCAATTTTGGGTAAATTAATGTATGACCCTGAAAAAAGTACGCAAGTTGTACAAGCATTTTTACAAATGAAAAAAATCAATATTCAAATACTTCTTAACGCTTAAAAAAATGAAAAAAGACAAAATTATTTATTGGACAGCGACAACAATAATCGCTTTATTTGAAGGACTCATGCCTGCTTTGACTTCACAAACCGAATTGGCAAAAGAAGGTATTAGACATTTGGGTTATCCAGAATATTTTGGAAACGCTTTGATTGTTTTTAAGGTATTAGGAGTTTTGGCATTGATTATTCCTCAAGTTCCTAAACGAATAAAAGAATGGGCTTACGCTGGTTTTGTTTTTGATTTTATTTTTGCAACAATAAGTCACGGTGCCGTTGATGGAGTTAATGGACAAACATTTTTTCCTTTGGTAGTTTTGGCGATTTTAGGAGTTTCGTATATCTATTATCATAAATTAAATCCTCAAAATGACTGATGCTGAAGGTTTATTTAATAGTTGTTAGCAATATTTTGACAAAAAAATGGCAGGTATAAACAAGGAAGCCTTGGCTCAAAGCGAAGGCCTCCTTAAAAATATGACAACTCAATTCTTTAATCTTTTCAATTTCTCCAAATTCAAAATCGTAATTTTTCCAGATTCGATTTCTATTAGCTTTTCATCTTTAAAATCTGAAAGAGTTCTGATGGCAGTTTCTAGTGAAGTTCCTGCTACATTTGAGAGGTCTTCTCGGCTGATTTTCATATTATTACTCGTTGTACCTTCTTTTACCAAATGGCTATGAAATTTTATCAAAGCCTCCGAAATTCGTTTTCTTACCGAGTTATAAGCCAATTTAAGTAATTGTTCTTCGTTGGTTTTAACGTTATTTGAAAGTAGCTGAATAAATTTTTGAGCCACATGTCGGTTTTTATGAACAAGATTATAAAAATCATTTTTTGGAATTAGACAAATCTCACAATCTTCCATTGCCGCTGCCGATTCAGTGTAGTTGTTTTCTTGCAGTAAATCTACATAACCAAGATAATCATTTTTGTCGTAAATGTTGATAATCAAATCTTTACCATCATCGTTGGTCTTGAAAGTCTTGATTTTTCCTTTGATAACGCAGAACAAATAAAGCGGATAATCACCTTCTCTAAAAATTTCACTTTTCTTTTTATAACTTCTTACCTCTCGACTTTCAAGTAGGCTTTTAAGTTCTTGGTCGCCACCAGCATCGCTGATAAGTTCATCAAGTCCCACTAAATCTTGTGTATAATTTTTTTGCAAGAGCTCTACTTTTTTCAATCTACTTTCGATTGCATTTAGTAATTCTACATCATCAAAAGGTTTGGTAATGTAATCGTCAGCACCCATTTCCATGCCTTTTCTGAAATCCGAACGGTCGGCTTTGGCAGTCAAAAATATAAATGGAATATTGGACGTATCGGGCGTTTTGGAGAGTAAATGCAGTACACTGTAACCGTCCATGATTGGCATCATGATATCGCAGATTATTAAATCTGGTTTTTCGTGGTGAGCTTTTTCAACTCCGACACGGCCATTTTCTGCAGTTATTACCTGATAACCAGCTAGTTCGAGAATCTCCGCTGTATTTTCTCTGATTTCAGTATTATCTTCAATGAGTAATATCTTTTTCATATGATTCTAAAAATTTCGAGGAAGGTTAATAAAAAATGAAGTACCTTTGTTTTCTTTACTTTTAAAAGTTATTGTGCCTCTGAGCAGATTTACATAATGGGCAACAATACTCAAACCAAGTCCCGTACCTTGGATTTCGCCCGCATTGCTCGACCGAAAGAAACGCTCGAATAAATGCTTTTGGTCGGTTTCAGGAATACCGATTCCTTGATCGGCAACGCTTAGCATAACTTCGCTTTTGGACAAGTTGAAACTGATAGTAATGTTTGTGTTTTCGTGTGAAAACTTGATGGCGTTTGATACTAAATTAATGATAATATTTCGAATAAGCTTTTTGTCGAGATTTACCAAATAACTGTCACCTTTGGTAAAAGACAATATAATTTTTTGCCCAGTCTTTGTAATTCCTTGCAATTCTTGCATCAGATTTTCAATCAAATCGTTAAGATTAAACGATTCAATATTGAGCATTACTTTGCCTTCTTCGAGTTTGTTTAGCGACAAGAAATCATTCAGGATATCGGTCAAATTTCTTACCGAGGATTTTATTCGGCCAATATGTTTCAATCGTTTCTCTTCATCTTGTAAGGTAGAATATTTATCTACTAACGATAGTGATGATAAAACTGTAGATAGTGGTGTGCGAAACTCGTGCGAAGCAATGGAAATAAACCTTGATTTCATTGAGTTCACTTCACGTTCACGTTTGAGCGAGTTATCGAGTTCGTCTTTTGTTTGTTCGAGTTTCTGAATCGCCTCTTTCAGAATCATTGTGCGTTCTTCAACTTCTTTCTCAAGCTCAGCTTTGTATGCAATTAGCTGATTTTCAGCCTTTTTCCTAATAGTAATATCAATGATAAAGGCAATTACAAAACTTCCTTGACTATTACTATAAGGACTTAAGCTGACTTCGACTGGAAATTCTGAATTATCTTTTCTTTTCGCAAACAAATCAAGATTTGCTCCCATCGAACGAGCATGCGGGCACTCCGAAAAATTTTGGCGATGCTTCATGTGCCTTTCTGTCAGGCGGCTCGGTATCAATATTTCAATTGGTTGACCGATAAATTCATCTGCGGTATAGCCAAACATCATTTCGGTGCTTGGGTTAACACGAATAATTTTTCCTTGATTATCTGTAATGAGTATGGCTTCAGTAGCAAATTGAAAAATAGCCTCTACCTGATTTAGCATGTCGTTTTCAGCAATTGAAATATTGGTTGCATTCATCTTGCAAGTTATGGTTTTAGTGAAGTGCGAAAATATGATTTCTGTCAGTATTTCAAATAAATACTTGGATTCAAAGATAAAAATTTCTCTTCGGAAGTTTAGCATTTTATCAATATCATATTTGCTTATGACAATAGTCATAATTATTGAGCCGCAAAACTTCAAAATTTGTATCGTAGAAATATAGCAGATTTATCAAAAATTTACTTTTTATGAAAACCATCGTATTGGCAACTGATTTTTCGAGAGGTTCAAGAAAAGCTGCCCAAACTGCCACCCAAACGGCTATTAAAACTGGGGCAAAACTTATTCTTTTTCATGCATATCGATACTTGATACCGCTTGATTCAGAAATGAGTACCTTGGCGGTTTCAACTCAATATTTAGAAAAACATGCTATTTCTTCACTAAAACGGCTGAAAAATAGCTTAAAAAAGAAGTTTTCGCCAGATTTAGAAATTGAGATTTTAGTTAGAGAAGGTTTAGTTATTGATTCTTTATCTGATGTATTGGAAGAGACCAATGCTGATTTATTGGTTATGGGAAGCGTGGGTGACTCACCTTTGGGAAGTCGATATTTTGGTAGTTTGGCTACTTCGATGATTCATCATAACAAAGTTCCGATGCTGATAGTACCGCCTAAAGCAAAGTATTCTATATTTCAGAATGCCGTTTTGGGAATTGACCTTAGGTTTGAAATTGATGCCATAATTTTGGGTAAAACAATCGATATTCTTCGAGATTTAGACATAGTTGTGAATATTTATACAGTTACCGAAGAATCAGAATCTGCAAAAGATAGTGCCTTAAAACTAAGAGGATTATTAAAAAATGTTCCACATACTTACACAATAACAGAAGGTCAGGATTTCCCTAAATCAGTTTTAGATTTTGCAATATTGAATCATGCTGATTTAATAATTACCTTCCCTAGAAAACACAATATCTTCGAGCGATTCTTTAGTGATACAAACACTGAAAAGTTGATAAGCAATGAAAGTTTTTCAATTTTGACCGTTGTTTGATATAAAAATAGACTTCCCCAAACTCCAATCTTTAATTATGGAAAATCAATGAAACTTTTTGTAAAACCTGAAATAAAAGCAAATGATTTGATCAGGCATTTCAATGAAATTTACCCTTTTCTTCGCCTCGAAATTTATAATCAAGGCGAAGAAATGAGCAACGCCTGTCACGATTTTAAGTTGAGTGACATTGTGCATAAAAAAGCTATTGAAGGCTTTGTGATTTTGCCAGAAATGAAAGTTTCGGAGGTAGAAAGTTCGTTTTGGGAAAATATGGGGATTCAAATCTCGGTATTTAGAAAGTCGGGTAAAACATGGCTTGAATCGTCTTTTACCAATTATTGGTCGCTTGAAAGACAAAATAATTTGGGAAAAGGTATGAATGATTTTATGAAAGTCGAACCACAAAAGGTGATATAATGATTATGTTAGCGGAAGTTGAGGAAAAATTAATATGTTATCATTGTGGCGACGAATGTCCCGAAGATTCGATTGCAATCGAAGACAAATATTTTTGTTGTCACGGTTGCCAAACTGTATTTGAAATTTTACAAGACAATAATCTTTGTACTTATTATGACCTCAATCACAATGCTGGTATAAGTTTAAAAGCTAAGAATTTTGAGGGTAAATATAGTTATCTTAAAGAAAGAGATATTGAAAGTCAATTGCTTGATTATCAGTCTGAAGATTTAAATAAAGTGACTTTTTATGTGCCATCCGTACATTGTAGTTCATGTGTTTGGTTGCTCGAAAATTTTAATAAAGTCAGAAAGGGGGTAATTTCCTCAAGACTTAATTTTATTAAGAAAGAACTTTCCTTAAGCTATAATCCTGTTGAGGTTAGTTTGAAAGAAATCGTTGAATTGCTGGCTACTTTAGGTTATGAACCATTGCTAAATTTAGAAAGTGCCAACAAACCGCAACAAAAAAACACCACTCAACGTAATTTGATTCTGAAAATAGGTGTTGTTGGTTTTTGTATGGGAAATATCATGATGATGAGTTTTCCCGAATACTTTCATCTTGACCTCAAAAATAGCATTGATGCAAATTATCAAAAGTTTTTTTTATACTTCAATTTTATGCTTTCATTGCCTGTTTTCTTTTATGGTGCTTCTGATTATTTGAACGGGGCATGGATTTCGCTTAAAGAAAATATCAAGAAAACAACCGATGTTTTTAGTGTAGATATTCCGATTGCTGTGGCTATCATAACGCTTTACTGTCGGAGTGTTTACGAAACTTTTGTCAATAATTCGGCAGGATATTACGATAGCTTGGCTGGTTTAGTTTTCTTTTTGTTGGTTGGGAAATGGATGCAACAGATAACTTATAATTACCTTTCTTTTGAGCGGAACTATAAATCGTATTTTCCATTAGCTGTTAAGGTTTTACGCAAAAATGTAACATCATTTATGAATGTAATGGAACTCAAAAAAGGAGATACGATTTATATTCATCACCAAGAATTGATTCCTGCAGATGCCATTATTTCTAAAGGCAAAGGAATGATTGATTATAGTTTTGTAACTGGCGAGTCAGACCCCATAAGTAAAAATGTGGGCGATATTCTTTATGCAGGTGGGCGTCAAAAAGGTGAGCGGTTAGAGTTGATTGTTCAGAAACCAGTTTCGCAGAGTTATTTGACTCAACTTTGGAACAATGAGGCTTTTATTAAAGAAAAAGTAATGCCTACAACTGAATTGGCTAATTTGTTTAGTAAATATTTTACAGCAATCACATTTACGATTGCAATTATTGCGGGTCTTTATTGGGCAATTTTTCAACCAAGTCTTTTCTGGAATTCAATTACTGCTGTCTTGATGGTGGCTTGTCCGTGTGCTTTGACGCTCTCTATGCCCTTCACGATGTCAACAACGATGGCGATTTTTGGACGGAATAAGTTTTATGTAAAAAATCAAGGTGTGATTCAGTTACTCAATGAAGTGAACGAAATTGTTTTTGATAAAACAGGAACTTTGACTGAGAGTAACTCTGAGAAGGTGAGTTTTATTGGTTCCGAATTAAGCGAATTTGAAATGAAACTCGTAAAGACACTAACCATTCAATCTACTCATCCTTTGAGCAAAATGATTGCTAATTCGCTAAAAATCAAAGATTTCAACGCCTTTCCGATTGATTATTTTAAAGAATTTCAAGGTGAAGGTATAGAATGCTGTATTACAGAAAATTTAGTAAGACTCGGCAAAGGTGGTTTTATCAAATCAGCACTCAATAAAGAAGTAAAACATACTCACTCATTTCTTGAAATCAATGGGATTTTGATTGGATATTTTGTGATAGAATCTGTTTTCCGAAAAAATTGGCAAACGATACTAAATAATCTTGGCAAAAATTTTAAACTATTTATTCTTTCGGGCGATAATGATGCTGATAATGAAAAGTTAGCACCTCATTTCAAAGAAAATGCCATTTATTTCAAACAAAAACCACAAGATAAACTCAATTTTATCAATAATGAACAACAAAAAGGCAATCACGTTTTGATGATTGGGGATGGCCTAAACGATGCTGGTGCTTTGCGACAAAGTAATGTTGGTATTGCCATCAGTGAAGATATTAAGGTGTTTTCACCCGCTTGTGATGCCATTTTGGATGCTTCAAAATTTGGACAATTGGCTGATTTTCTGAAGTTTAGCAAAACTTCACTCAATATTGTAAAGGTAAGTTTTATTCTTTCATTGGTTTATAATTTTATAGGAATCGGCTGGGCGGTTACTGGAGAACTTTCACCAGTCCTTGCTGCTATTTTTATGCCTTTAAGTTCGATTTCGGTAGTGCTTTTTGCGGTCGGACTTACTCATTTATTTGCCTATTTTAGACGATTATAAATTTTTATATTGCTGTGACACAGATTAAGAAACAAGTAGCACAGATTTTAACAAATAAAAATTCATATCCAATAATCAATTTTTCATTATACATTAAGAAAATGAGCATTATATTTTTTTTAGCAATAGCCGCAATTTTGGTAGCAGGTGGATTTTTGGCAGCATTCATTTGGGCAACCAAAGATGGTCAATACGATGATACTTACACGCCTTCGGTT
>JAFEIL010000380.1 GCA_017495105.1 Emticicia sp.
CGATGTCCGGGCGGCCATCCAGCTGTGAAACTCTGCGTAGCCCGAAAACGCCACGTCGAGCGGGCGCTGCGCAGCCACGTCGGCCTGCAAGCGGGGCATCAGCTGCGCGACGTTCACGCCGACCGCGTTCACCTTGACGTTGGGGTTGGCCGCCATGAACTCCTGCAGCAGCTTGCGGGTGCCATCGGCGCCCAGGCCCGCGGTGGCCAGGTTGTAGTTGTAGAAGGTGATGGTCACCGGCTTGTCCACGGTCGCCGGGACGGGGCCTGCGCGGCCGGGCAGCGACACGGTGGCGGCCAGGGCGGCCGCGCCAAGAAGGAAAGTCTTTCTGATCATGATGATGCCTTTGGAAAGAAGGGGAGCAGGGAAACGCTCAAGCGCGTTGGGCCATCTGCGTCTCGTTGGCGGTTTCGCCGTCGACGCGGGCGCGTTCGAAGCGGGTGTGGAAGTCGACCAGGTCGAACTCGACGTCGTCGAGTGCCCGGAACTCGGCCTCCGACATTTCGGGATGCTCGTGGCCGTACCAAGCGGCGTACTGGGGCAGATCGGACGCGTAGGCCTTGAAGTAGGTCGAGTAGGCCCGCAGGCGCAGGCGCGGCCGTTGCGCGTCGAGATCGAACTCCATCAGGCGCAGCCAGCCGTCGCCGATGCCGTCGATCACTGTGGCGTCGGGGAAAGTGCCGCGAAGCGACTGCTTGCGGCCCTGGTAGTCGCTGAGGAACTGGAACACCTGGTTGCCGTGCTGGTTCGGGTCGACGCGGTGGCGCACGCCATGGAAATGGCCGTTCAGCACCGCCAGGATCTGGTCATGGCGGGAAATCAGGCTGTCCCAGAGCCGGTCGGGGGTGTGGCGCTCGGGGTCCAGGCGGGACAGGTCCAGGCATTCCGCGGCTTGGCGCTCACCCCGGGGATTGAGGAACTCGTGGATGGACACGATGGTCGGCACCCCGGGAAAGGCCTGCAGAACCGACTCGGCCCAGTCGACCACCTCGCCGTCGGGCGACATCTCCAGGCCCAGGTGCAGGAAGCGGTGGGTGCCGCCGGTGAAGATCTGGGCGCTGTTGGCGCCCTGCCGGAACGAGGAAACATACCAGGGCTGGTTCTTGAAGAAAGGCGTCTGGGCGCCGAAGTTGCGCGTCCAGTTCTCCAGCGAGCCGCAATGGATGCTGCCCACGCTGGCCAGGTCCAGGCGGTGCAAGTCGATCGCGCCGGGCTGCGGGGGGTAGTCGGCGTCGGCCCACATGTGATCGTGGTCATGGTTGCCCGGGACCACGGAGAAGGGCAACTGGCCGGCGAGGATCTCGTAGGCCGTCCTGACGGCGGGGATCTCGATGTTCAGCACCTGCTCCGGCGCAGGCGCCACGTGGTCTGCGAGCAAGGGGCTGACGATGGACCGGTGGCCGCGCCGCGCATGAGCTGCGTCCACGTCCGCGCTCATCTGGTGCTGCCACATGTCGCCCAGCGCGGTGGCGAAAGCGATCTCACCGCCATTGCCCACCGCGTTGCGGGCGATGAAGTGCATCATGTCCCAGAGCAGCTCGCGCGCGTTGAACGGGAAGCCCGCCGCGCGCTGGTTGCGGTAGCTCACATAGTTCTGCGTGTCGGGCACGACGGCGACGGTGAAGCGGGAATGGGAACGGGCGGACTCTTGCATGGCGGCACCTTTGACAGAAAGGGCGAAACCGACCCCACGCCGGCACTTCGCACTGTGTTTAGAACGTATGTACAGTAAGGTCACCCCATGACGGATTGATGACTTGTAATGGTTTTATGGGCCAATTCATGGCAAGTTGAATGGGTACTTTGGATAGAATTGGAACGGATGTACTGTCCAAGGGGCAGCGAACAAACGAAAATAGGAGACGTCAGGTGTTCACGGAGATGCCGACCGCGGCCCATGCCGACCGGCTGACGGAAGCCGCCTTCGAACTGGCCTGCGAGCAGGGATTCGCCGAGCTGAGCGCGCGGTCCCTGGCCGCCCGGACCGGGGGCAGCCCGTCCGCGATCAACTACCATTTCGGCGGCCGCGAGCAGCTGCTGCTCGCCGTCCACGCGGAGCTGGGCCGCAGGATGGAGGCCGCACGCGCCGACGCGCTGGCGCGCTGCCTCGAGCAGATGCCCGCCTGGGTGGAGCTGCCCGATATGGTCGCCGCCCTGCTGCAGATGCGGCTGGGCGAGCAGCGCAAGATCCTGGCCCTGCGGGACGAACTGGAGCTCGAGGTGAGCACGGGGCGCGAACCGCAGCTGCGGCCAGCGGCCGAGCAGGAGGTCGCGCAGGAGCGGCAGTTCTGGTGCGGGCTCGCGCGCCAGTTCGACGCCGGCCCCGTGGCGGCAGAAGCCTGGGCCGATCTTGCCCTGGGGCTGACGGGCCTGCTGCTGTGCGAGACCGATCCGGCGGCCCGCTCCGCCTGGATCACGACGCCAACCGCGCGGCTGCATGCCCGCCTGGGCCGGCAGCCCATCGTGCCGTCGGTCACGCGCAAGGCGGATGCCCGGGCCAGCATCGACGCCTTCGCTCGCGAGCGGGCGCAGACCAATGAGACTGCGCTGCGCATCCTTGACGCCACGCTCTCGACCATTGCCCGCAAGGGCGCGGACCGCGTGGTGCAGCGGGAGATCGCGGCGCGTGCCGAGGTGTCACTGGCGGCGGTCACCTACTTCTTCCGGACCAAGCACGACCTGATCACAGCGGCATTCGCCGAGCACTGCCGCCGCCTGCGCAGCCAGAGACGGGGTCTCCTCGTTTTCAGTGCAATAAGTGACGGTACGCAAAGCTAGCACTGGCG
>JAFEIL010000018.1 GCA_017495105.1 Emticicia sp.
TCCAAATTTTATTTGGGCAAAATTATAAAATATTTAGAACTTAACAGCCCTGCTTTGAAGGGGGTTAGGGGGATGTAATAACGTTATAAATACAAATTTACTTCTTCGTTTCTTCAAAACCCATTTCTTCGTACCATTCTTCAAATTCAGATGGTGAAGCTGTTGGTTTCGGACTCATTGCTCTGCGTGATCGACGCTCCGTTGCTTTAATTTCAAGGTCTTTTTCAACTTTATCACCGTTGAGTTCGATAATAACTTTATATTTTGCTGGACGGAAATATATCTTTTTATCATCAGCAAGTTCCAGTTTGACGTCCTTGTCTTCTTTTTTCTTTAAATTGTTCAAATACTTTTCGTAATCACCTTTTGAGACTAAATCAATTGCTTGGTCGAAATTTACGTAATTTAAACCAGCCTCGGCATCGTCAGTAATATTTTTTATTATTAAATCCTTATCTGTTTGAATTTTAATCGTTGCCTTTCCTGCTGCTTTTGCGTAGTAGGTAATATTATATTTACGTTCTTCTGGCTCGGCATATTTATCAAACATTTTGCCCCAAGAAGCATTATAATTGATTGTTGATAAATCATATAAATACACGTTTTTAGCTAAAACATCGCTATTTAATGCCTGTAATGGTTTCACATCAGCAATATAAATTGAACGTCCGTGAGTGCCAACCACCAATTCGTTTTCTCGTGGATGAATCACCAAGTCATGGATTGATACACTAGGCATTCCATCGCCATTACCACGTATGAATGTTTTACCTTTATCCATCGAAATATACAATCCGTTATCAGTTCCAATATAAATGATATTCGCATTTTTCGGGTCTTCTTTCACTACATTGATTGGCTCAGCTGGCAAATCGGTACCGATTGTTTGCCAATTTTGACCGTAATCGGTTGAAACAAATAAATATGGTTTGAAGTGGTCGCCTCGATATGCATTTAATGAAGCATAAACTGTTCCTTCAGCATGAGCTGAAACTGCGATGCCACTTATCCAAAGATTTTGCTTGTCCATTATTTTGGTGAAAGTATAACCCCCATCTTTCGAGACATAAATTAAACCATCATCTGAGCCAGTATAAATCAAACCAAATCTACTCGGTGACTCTTCGATAGTTGTGAGTGTTCCGAAAGGTACATCACCTTCTTTGCGGCCACGGGTCAAATCTCCCGAAAGGGTTTTGAAAGTATCTCCTTTATCGAAACTTCTATGGAATTTATTTGAACCAAAATAGATAATATCTTGATTATGGCGTGAAATCGTAAGCGGCGACTCCCAGTTGAAACGGAAAGGTGCTTCCCCTAATTCACGTGGAACTTCCAATCTTTTGCGTTCGTTGGTTGCTTTATTGATTCTGAAATAGTTTCCAAACTGAAAACCTGCGTAAACAGTATTATTATCTCGCCAATCGACTTGTACTTGCATTCCATCGCCTCCGAGCAAGAATTTATATCCATCGCCATTATCGAAAATGCCATAGTTATAATCAAACGAATTGGTTGATGAACCAAACCAAACGCCATTATCTTGCAAGCCACCATAAACATTATAAGGTTTGGCCATATCGACCGACACGTGGTAAAGCTGTCCTACAGGAATTGAATTTGCCTTAAACCAAGTTTTACCGTCGTCATATGTAATATTTATTCCGCCATCGTTTCCGTTGATATAATGTTTAGGATTTTTCGGGTCGAACCACAAAGCGTGGTGGTCGGAGTGTACGTTTTCTCGCTCAATACTTTTGAAACTTTTACCGCCATCTTCCGAACGCACGATTGGCACACCGACAATCACGATTTTCTTATCATCGATTGGGTCAACCCAAATTTGTCCGAAATAATAACCATATGTAAAGTAAATATTATCCAAATAATCGGTGTGGGTGCGTTTCCATGTTGCTCCTGCATCTTCACTGCGGTACACCTCTGCTCCTGTTACTTGTGTATCGAATAAATCGTTATTACCATTATAAGTATATTCGTAAATATCTTGCACTTTAATTTTATCAGCTTTGAGGTCTTCTTTGAAAGCTTTTGCGGTAAATTTTTCAGGAAAACCTTGTCCGTCTAAATATTCATTGATGGTCGCATCACTCAAAGCCAAAAACTCATCTTTAGTGATAGTTTTCATTTTTTTTGTTGTCAGACGGCTAGCATCTTCTTTTTCATCTTTCTTTGGTCTATTTGCTTGGTTATCAATAATTGCATAAACGATATTCGGATTTTTGGGATAAACCGCCAAACCAATACGTCCGTTACCAGCACCCGTCGGGAAGCCACTTCCCTCGCCCGAAATCAATTTCCAAGTTTCACCCGCATCGGTACTTTTATAAATGCCCGATTCCTTGCCCCCTTCTACAAAATTCCATGCTGTTCGTTCTTTGTACCACATAGTTGCATATAGAATATTGGCATTATTTGGGTCGAGTTTTACATCTATCGCACCCGTGTTTTCGTTGATGTAAAGCGTTTGTTTCCAAGTTTTACCACCATCGGTGGTTTTATACATTCCACGCTCTTTGTTTGGTGAATACAAATGTCCCAAAACCGCCACCCAAGCAATATTTGGGTCAGTTGGGTGCAAAGCGATTCGCCCAACGTGGTGCGACTCTGGCAAGCCAAGATACTCCCAAGTTTTACCATTATTGGTAGATTTATACATTCCTACGCCCGAATACGACGAGCGACTTGAGTTATTTTCTCCCGTACCAATCCAAATAGTGCGAGTTTTCCAGTCAACGGCAATATCGCCGATTGTCATTACTGCCTCATTATCAAATATTGGTGTAAAAGATTGACCATTATTAACAGTATGCCAAAGTCCTCCCGATGCGTAGGCTGCATAAAACTCAGTTGGGTTTTCGGGATTTGCATCAATATCTACAATACGGCCACTCATAACGGTTGGACCAACATTTCTGAATTTCAGATTTTTTACGAGCGATGCTTCTTGCAATTTTTTGCGTTGCTCATAGCCTGCCATTCGCTCAGTAGCTGATGTTGGAGAAACTACATCGGCCGCGATTACTGAAGCGGTTTCTACTGCAACTTTCTTCTTTTTTTGGGAAAAACCAGCAAAACAAGTGATTAATAGTAAGGCGATTAGTGTTAATTGTTTTTTCATTTTTAATGTTTGAAATATTTTATTTAAGTTTATTTTTTGTAGAACAACCGCATCATGCTCCGACTTACAAATTGTTTCGAGTTTAGGAAATAATTTACAAAATTGTTGAACAAAAGTCAAAAATCAAAAGCCTGCCGCCTGACCATCTTTTCGGGATTCTGATGCTCCGAAATAAACCTTACGCACAGAGTCGTAGCGAATCGCTTGATAACCACCATATTGACCGAGCGTATATCCAACTTTATGTCCTTTTTGCATCAAACCTCTGATGGTTTCGTACGGTATCCCTGACTCCATCGTTATCATACCTACGCCTTCCATTTGCTCGCCTGTTGGCTCTGACGAACCATCGTGATTGAGTCTTGGAGCGTCGCCTGCTTCTTGAAGATTCATGCCGAAATCTACCACATCCATAATTATCTGTACGTGTCCCATTGGCTGAAATGCCCCACCCATTACGCCAAAACTCATAAATGGCTTGCCTTCTTTAGTTACAAATGCAGGTATAATTGTCTGAAACGGACGCTTGTGCGGAGCATAAGTATTGTTTTCGCCTTCTTTCAAATTATATAATTCGCCGCGGTCTTGGAAAATAAAACCTAAGCCATCGGCCATCATTCCTGAACCAAAACCACGATAATTACTTTGAATCAACGAAACCATGTTTCCATCTTTGTCAGCAACTGTTAAATAAATTGTATCACCTTCTCTTAAAGCCGGGTTTCCTGCATCGTAGTGAGTAGCTGCTTTATTTGGGTCGATAAGTTTGCGTCTTTCAGCAGCATATTCTTTCGAAATTAATGATTTTACTGGAATTTTAGCAAATTCGGGGTCGGCATAAAATTTCGCACGGTCTTCAAAAACCAATTTCTTAGCTTCGGTGAAAAGATGCACGTGTTCGGTGCTTCCGTAAGGTATTTTCGAGAAATCATAAGCTTCTAAAATATTTAGCATCTGCAAAGCGGCAATTCCTTGTCCATTTGGTGGTAATTCCCAAACATCATAGCCGCGATAATTAGTTGAAACAGGCTCAATCCATGTAGAAGTATGGTCGGCAAGGTCTTTTGCACTCAAAAAACCACCGTTTTTCTTCATAAAACCATCAATCGTCTGAGCAATTTCCCCTTTATAAAAAGCATCACGACCGCCTTTGGCGATTTTTTCTAATGTATTTGCCAAGTTTGGATTTTTGAAAACATCTCCCCTCTTTGGCACTTCTCCATTCGGATAATAATGTTCTTTTATGTTCGGAAAACTTCCATACAAACGTGGAACATTTCTCAAACTCATCGCCAGCTCGTCATGTACAGGAAAACCATTTCGGCCATAACTAATAGCGTGCGACAATATTTTTTCCATTGGCAACTTTCCAAATTTTTTGTGTAGCTCAAACCAACCATCAACGCAGCCTGGCACGCTGATTGGCAAAGGACCCGTGGCTGGAATGTGAGTTAAACCTCTTTTCTTAAATTCTTCTAAAGTCAAAGAGTACGGTGAGCGACCTGAGCCATTCAGGCCATAGAGTTTTTGAGATTTGGCATCCCAAACAATAGCGAAAATATCTCCTCCGATTCCATTTACGTGTGGTTCGACCATTCCTTCCATAGCGTTAGCGGCAATGGCGGCATCAACTGCACTTCCTCCCGAACGAAGAATCTCGACAGCAGCTTGGGTTGAAAGTGGGTGCGACGTACAAACCATGCCGTTTTGTGCCATTACTTCGGAGCGGCCCGCCCATGTCTTACCGTACATTCGATCTTGGGCAAAACTGGAAATTGAAAAAATAAAAAGTGAAATGAAGGTTAGGTGTTTTTTCATATGGTTTGTTAAATTTTTCATAAATATAATTTTTTTAGACACCTCTTCCAACCAAATTCTATAAACCAGAATCAATATTGTTGAAAAGGGAAATTTACTCAGACAGAAACACCTTGTTTCGTCGTGGGAGGAGAGGTAAGGAATTTTTCGTGATTATCACTTTTTTCTTCTCCCCGACAAGCTGAGTTTTTTAGTTCACAGTCCATTTGCCACGGACGACAATTTTTATAATTATTAAATCTACAAATTAACAAAAATGGAAAAACCAAGTTTTCTTTTAGTTTTCGCCGCCTTGTTTGCATTTTCTTGTACAAATGAAAGGGTTTTGACAACAGCAACAAGTACTTCATTAGCTGGCGATTGGCGTTGGGTTTTGTCAAAGGGCGGAATTGCAGGCACAACTATCACTCCTACTTCGGCGGGATATGAGCGGAAGCTTGTTCTTACTTCCGATTATAAATTTTCTCGATATAAAAGTACGGTTTTAGAAAAATCAGGGACTTATGAAATCACTAAAGCAAAATCAATTTACAAAACCGAATTAGTTGATTTTATAAAGTTTAGCGATAGCACATCTTTGGTAATTATGAGCCATTCAGCCGATGAGCTTTCGCTAGCTGATAATATTCATGATGGTTTTAGTGATATTTACAAACAAATTAAAAAATAAATCCATGAAATATTTATTAAAATTAATCTTAATCAACACTTTGCTTTTAGGTGCATGTTCAAAAGAAATGGTAGAAGCAGATGCTATGAAAAATAGTGCATTGAGACAGTCTGAACTGCTCGGTCAATGGAAATTTAAAAGTTATACCGATGGTAAAACTCCCGCTTTCGATGTTACGCTTGAAATCAAAGATGAAGCAGGTAAATATGCTTTCAGCGGTCGTTCGTCGGTGAATTTTTATTTTACATCTCCCAAAATTGACGAAAGCAAAAAGACTATTTCAATTGAAGATGTAGGAAGTACCAAAATAGCAGGTACGTTCGAAGCCAACCATTTTGAAGCGGCCTTCTACGAAAACCTCCGAAATGTTGAGCGTTACGAATTGAAAGATAAAAACACACTCGTTTTTTATCTTTCAAAGCCAGCAAAAGAGGCGATGTTCTTTGAAAAGAAATAAACAAATTCAAAACAAGGAAGTCTTAAAATCTTAAAAAAATGAAAAATTTTAAAACTCTAACATTCGCTGGGGCATTATTTCTGATGGCTACTAGTTGTAATGATTCAAATTCGGTGACTCCAAACAAGCAATTACAGACAATTCCAGCAACTTTTTCAGACCAAACCAGCGAATTTGCTTTTGATTTCTTGAAAAAACACAATTCCGAAGAAAAAGCCGATAAAAACTATTTTGTTTCTCCGTTGAGTTTACATGTTGCCCTCGGAATGTTGCTCAACGGTGCCGATGGAAAGACAAAGGAAGAAATTCAGAAAGGTTTGCGTCTTTCATCTGACTTGACAGCCAATAATAACATTTATAAAAGTTTGATAGAAAGTTTGCCAAATTCAGACCCAAAAGTGACAAACACAATTGCCAATTCGGTTTGGTATCGCAATAGTTTTACGGTCGAAAAATCTTTTTTAGATGTCTTAAAAACATCTTTCAATGCAACAATTTCAGCAGAAGATTTTAATAATACCGCAACAGTTGGCAAAATCAATACATGGGCAAGCGATAATACCAATGGAAAAATCAAAAAGGTGATTGAGAAAATCGACCCTGCCCAAGTGATGTTTTTGATGAATGCTCTTTATTTTAAAGGCGATTGGAAGATTCCTTTCAAAGTAGAAAACACTCGTGATGAAAATTTTGTAGGGACAACTGGCACGAAACCAGTAAAAATGATGAGTATGTTGGAAAATGTAAAATACGCTAAACGCACTGGTTATCAAGCACTTGAATTGGCTTATGGCGATGGAAACTACGTTATGACAATTTTACTTCCTGATGAAAAAACACCAGTTAGCAATGTTATCAACATAATGTCGGTAACTGAGTGGAAAAGTCTCAATACAGCCTTAGCTGAACAAAAAATTATTGTTGGTTTGCCAAAATTCACGCTTGAATATGAAACAAATCTCAATAAAGTTTTGGAAAATATGGGAATGCCAACTATGTTTAGCGATGCGGCTGATTTATCAAAAATTTCTGCTCCTGCTGGCAAGATTAAAGTTGGCTTCGTGAAACAAAACACTTTCGTAGCCATCGACGAAAAAGGCACAGAAGCAGCGGCAGTAACGACTATCGATATTAAACTTACTTCTGCTCCAATTTTACCAGAGTTTATCTGTAATCGTCCATTTGCTTTCTTTATCAGCGAAAAACAATCAAATACTATTCTTTTTGTGGGTAAAATTGTGAATTTATAAAATTTCCCATAAATTTATAAACGTTTCGTCTCTACAATTTTAAAATCACCACAGAGCTTGCAGTAATAATCTTTATAACCTGTGCCTCTGTGGTAAATTTCCATAAATAGGATTTTCTTTGGCTTTGATTCAGTAGAATTTTTATCTTTACTAAAAATCATTCAAAGAAAACCAAAATGAATAAACCCCTCCTACTCGTCATTTGCATACTATCAAACTTTACAATTTTTGCTCAAAAAAAGCGAGCAAGAGACCATGGTATTGAAATCGGTGTTCTTCGTACAGGCAAACTTAACGCCATTACTGATGTTTCGGGTGTAAAAGTCGGACAGGTAACTTTCCATCAAACCGATGGCGTACATACGGGCATAACAGCCATTTTACCGCACGAAAAGAATATTTTTCAAAACAAAATTCCAGCCGCCATTCATATCGGCAATGGTTTCGGAAAACTTACTGGTTATTCGCAAGTTGAAGAATTGGGAAATATCGAAACACCAATTGTATTAACTAACACACTTTCAGTGCCAGCAGCCTCAGCAGGAATCATTGATTATATTTTTCAATCTCCAGAAAACAAAGGTGTCAGAAGTGTAAATCCCATCGTGGGCGAAACCAACGATGGCGGACTTAACGATATTCGTAAAAGATTTATCACCAAAGAACATGTACTTGAAGCTCTCGAGAAAGCTCAAACAGGAGCTATAGAAGAAGGCAACGTCGGTGCGGGTGCAGGTACAGTATGCTTTGGGTTCAAGGGCGGCATTGGCACTTCTTCTAGAGTTTTACCAAAATCAAAAGGTGGCTATACTGTTGGTGTTTTGGTACAATCTAATTTTGGCGGAGTTTTGCAAGTCAATGGTGTTCCGGTTGGCATCGAACTTAAAAAACATAAATTTAGTAAAATCGACGAAGCCTACAAAGATGATGGCTCATGTATGATTGTAGTCTTAACCGATGCCCCACTCAGTGCCAAAAATTTAAAAAGATTGGCAGCCCGAGCAATGCTTGGGTTGAGTAGAACTGGCGGAATGGCAGCCAACGGCAGCGGCGATTACGTAATTGCAGCTTCAACCACCGAAGATTTAAGAATTGTCCATAACTCAGATTCGATGTTTGAAACATTTAAAGTAATAAGAAACAACGACTTAGATTTACTTTTTGAAGCCGTAATTGAAGCAACCGAAGAAGCCATCATCAACTCACTCTTTGCAGCAGAAACTTTGACAGGCTTTGAAAATACCAAGGTCGAAGCTTTACCAATTGATAAAACTATTGAAATTTTAAAGAAATATAATAGAGTTAAATAATGTTTTAAAACTTAAAAAGCCTCGAAATTCGAGGCTTTTTAAGTTTTAAATAGTCGAACTTGTAGACGAGCGACGCTCGGTTCGCCCCATAATTTATGCTTCGCCCATCGGGCCACCAAAATTCATTGGAAAAGGCATTGGCTCGCTTGTTTCTCTTATACTGCCAAAATTATCTTCATATTTAGCGATATTGTCCTGTAACGCAGTCAATAAACGCTGTGCATGTTCGGGAGTTAAAATAACCCTCGACTTTACTTTTGCCTTCGGAACACCAGGCATTAATCTGATGAAATCAATTACAAATTCTGTATTGGAGTGAGCTATCATAGCCAAGTTTGCATAAACTCCTTCAGCCATTTCTTCTGATAACTCAATATTTATTTGTTGTTCAGGTTCTTCCTGACTGTCCTTTCGTTTTGCCATAATCATTTATATATTTAAGTAGTTGGGAGTCATCAATTTTGGTTGGTTAACCAAATGTAAGAATCATTTTCTTAAAAATAAAATTCTCCCTAAATTTGTTATTTTATGGTTAGATTTCTTTAAAAACCATATCTTACATCACCGCTTGACGCACTCTCAGTAGTTTTTCGAGTAATCCTTCTAGCTTATCAAGAGCCAACATATTTGCACCATCAGATTTAGCTATAGAAGGGTTTGGATGTGTTTCAATAAAAATTCCATCTGCACCAACGGCAATAGCCGCTTTGGCAATCGTTTCGATAAGTGCTGGTTTTCCACCTGTTACTCCCGCAGATTGATTTGGTTGCTGAAGCGAGTGCGTACAATCCATAATAATCGGTACCTCAAAGGCTTTCATTTCAATAATATTTCTATAATCAACCACAATATCGGAATAACCAAATGAATTCCCGCGGTCAGTCAACATTACATCAGCATCTGGATTTACGGCTTTTACTTTTTCAACAGCAAAGCCCATTCCTGACCCGTGCATAAATTGTCCTTTTTTAACATTTACGGCTTTACCTGTTTTTGCTGCAGCAACTAAAAGTTCCGTTTGTCGACAAAGAAATGCAGGAATCTGTAAAACATCAACGTATTGAGCAGCCAAAGCCGCTTCTTCTGATTCGTGAATATCTGTTACAGTTGGAACCTCAAACGTTTGTCCAACTTCCTTCAAAATCCCTAGAGCCAGTTCATCGCCGATACCAGTAAATGAATCCAATTTTGTTCGATTCGCTTTGCGATACGAAGCTTTAAAAATGTAAGGAATTTCCAGACGGTCAGTAATAATTTTTATTTTTTCGGCAATTTCCAATGCCATATCACGTCCTTCAACAACGCAAGGTCCCGCAATTAGGAAAAAATTACCAGAATTCTGATGTTTTAAATGATTGATTTTCAATGC
>JAFEIL010000366.1 GCA_017495105.1 Emticicia sp.
ATAAAAACTAAAGCTGATAAAAAAGCAAGTATCGAAACTCAAACAATCTTGGTTGATGAATTCGTAGAAGTGCGTGGCTGGAAAGCAATCGGACAGAAAATCAATGCTTATGAAGTTTTGGAAGTAAAACAACTCGAACCAAAACTTGAGGAGGTAGCAGTTGTTGAAGTACCACAAGCGGTTAACGATAGCTCTGAAAATGATTCAGAAAACCTTGATAATCAAGATGATGACAAGCAATTAGCTTTGTTTTGAGGATAAGTTTAGGTTCGAGATTCTATGCTTAATTTTTGGCAAAATAAAATACAGAACTAATTTTAGAAAATTTAAACATCTAATCTTCAAAATTAAGCCTCAATATTTCAAAACTCCCAAACAGTTGGATTTTTATGGCGACGTAAATGCTTTCGAACTTCCATCCAAAACGCTAGTACTAAATAAATGATAATTGGAGAGCCAAATGTAAAGAACGAAGCATAAATAAAATATATGCGGACACTTCCTGCCGAAAAGTTGAGCCTTTCGCCGAGTCGAGAACAAACTCCGAAAAGTTGATTTTCAACCAAGTATCTTAATTGTCCTGTTTTTAGCATTGTCTTGTAAAAGTAAATACGAAGTTAGTAAAAAAAATATGTTTGTCAAGAGTTTTACAATAAAATAATAAACAATGATATGATTTTGTACAATCAAATATTGGTTTAGTACAAAAATATTTTTTCTGGAAACTTGTTATTTCTTGAAAATTATGTACATTGCATTTCATTTATTTACCCTCTTAATTTATTTTATTTCAATGCAAACAGGTACAGTAAAATTCTTCAACGAAACAAAAGGCTTTGGATTTGTGGTTGATGATACTTCAGGACAAGAGATTTTTCTTCACGTGACTGGCTTGAACGGCACAAAGGTTCGTGAAAACGACCGTATTGAATTCGAAACAGTCGAAGGTCGTAAAGGTTTGAATGCAGTTAACGTGAAAAGAATATAATTTTTTTCTGAGTTTAAATTGACTTCAGTAATCAAGCCCCCTCAGTCTGCAAGACTTGGGGGGCTTTTATTTGAATAAAAAGACCGTAAAACTACTCCAATCATTAAGACTTTTTCACTCATCTACAAACATAAATTATTTACTATCAACATATTATACAATCCGATTATTTGCAATTTTATCGGTGCAACGTTGATATCGCAAGAATTACGCCACCAATATGGCCGAAAACTCAATTTCTACTAAATAATTTGCATCAATCAAGGCACTTACCTCGACGACTGTTGTGCAAGGTTTTATAGTTCCAAAAAATTCTCCGTGGGCTTTACCGATTTCTTCCCATTTTGAAATATCAGTTGCAAAAATACGGGTACGAACTACGTCTTTCAATGAAGCACCCAATTGTTCGAGAACTTTCTCAACTTTCAAAATAATAAATTTTGTTTGTAAATATACATTTCCTTTACCTACGAGTTCGCCACTTCCATCAGTTGCTACTGTGCCAGATACTTCTATTAGATTGCCAATTTTTACTGCACGCGAATACCCAACAATATCTTCCCATTTTGCTCCGGTATATACATTAATTCTTTCCATTACAATTTTTATTTTGATAAATTTAAAATACAAAATCAATAAAACTCTGTGCCATTTCAGAAGTGTCATTCTATAAATACCTAAATATATTAATTTTCTGCCATCTTGTCAGTAAATTTCTTATTGGCAAAATAATTGTCGAAATTTGCACAAAATAAAATAGATTACAAAATGGCAGAAAATACAGAAGACGCAACAGTTGATAACGAACTAGTAACAGAAAACAACGAACAATTTCCCGAAATAGAAGTTGATAATGAAACAATAGAAGAAATAAGCTCTGAAAAACCGACTTTTGAAGACCAACTTGCCGAGGCAAAAGATAAGTACCTACGATTATACGCTGATTTTGAAAATTTTCGTCGCCGTACATCGAAAGAAAAAATCGAATTGATTCAAAATGCCTCGGAAGGTTTACTTAAAGAACTCATTCCGATTGTTGATGATTTCGAGCGTGCCAATAAATCATTCGAAACCGTTACAGAAGTTGAGCCAATGAAAGAAGGCATTGCCTTGATTTTCAATAAATTTCAAAAAACGTTGGCTGGCAAAGGTGTAAAAGCTATTGAGTCTAAAGGGAAAGATTTTGATGTTGAATTGCATGAGTGTATTACCCAATTTGCAGCAGGCGAGGAAAATAAAGGCAAAGTAATTGACGAAATAGAAAAAGGTTACTCACTAAACGATAAAGTAATCCGCTACGCTAAAGTTGTAGTGGGTTCATAAAATAATGCGGAATTACGAGTTACGAATTACGAATTTTTAAAATATTATTCGTAATTCGTAACTCGTAATTCGTAATTTCAAAAAAAATGGCACAAAAAAGAGATTATTACGAAATACTGGGCGTCACTAAAAATGCATCAGAGGATGAATTAAAGAAAGCTTACCGCAAGTTGGCGATTCAATATCACCCTGATAAAAACCCTGGGGATAAAGCTGCTGAGGAAAAATTTAAAGAAATTGCCGAAGCTTATGGTGTATTATCTGATGCCGAAAAACGCCAACGTTATGACCAATTTGGTCATCAAGGTGTTGGCGGTGCAAACGGTGGTGGTGCTGGAGTAAACATGGAAGATATTTTTGGAAGTGTTTTTGGAGATGATAGTCCATTTAGTAGCTTCTTCGGCGGCGGAGGCGGTGGCCGTCGTGGTGGTCCGAGTTTAAGAAAAGGTTCGGATTTGAGAATAAAACTCAA
>JAFEIL010000111.1 GCA_017495105.1 Emticicia sp.
GATGTAGGTTTTGGATTTTGTTGAATTTTTAGAACAGAAAAAGGCTTCTTAATTCGAAAAACCTATTACAAAATTGGTTGTACAAAAGGCAAAAATATCATTTCTACCAATTTTGATGAGCCTCTAGAAGAATTTAAAGATTATATGTGATAAAATTTTTGACGAATATTTAAAATCCACAACAATCAAACAAATTTGGTAATTACCGATATAACCCATGATTATTACACGTATCCTAAGTACACTTTTGCTCGTCATATATTTAGTTTCTGATACTTCTTCGAATATGGCATTTGCCCAACGAAGAAAAGCAGTTCTAAATAAACAATACCCAAAAGGTTATTTTATGTTTCCAGTTCAACCAGGTCAACAAGCTTCATTGTCTGGCGGTTTTGGCGATTTACGTACAAATCACTTCCATGCTGGTGTTGATATCCGTACAGGGGGTGTGGAAGGCTACCAAATTTATGCCGCTGCCGAGGGGTATATTTCAAAAATAAGAATTATGCGTGGCGGATATGGAAATGTGCTCTATATCACCCACCCTAATGGATACACGACCGTTTATGGACATCTCAAAAACTTCAATGCCCGAATTGAGCAATTCGTACGTCAAAAAGAATATGACCAACAAGTGTGGGATATTGAACTTTCTCTTTCACCCAACGATTTACCAGTAAGAAAAGGCGAAATTGTTGCAATTGGCGGCAATACTGGAGCGTCTGGTGGCCCACACCTCCACTTTGAAATACGTGATGAGGCCGAAAACGCCATTAATCCATTAAAATTTGGTTTCTGGGAAATCCAAGATTCGCAAGCACCTGTTGTTGAGCGAGTTATCTTGAAAACGCTCAATGCTTATTCTCGTGTTAACGGTGAATTTGGTAGAGTTTCTATTTCCCCAATTCGCACTTCTGCTGGAAATTATAACATTCCAATAATTATAAAAGCACATGGTATAATTGGTCTTGAAATCAATGCTTATGACAGAAGCCAAACCTCCCCCTTTCGATTGGGCCTAACTGATGTTGAAGTAAAAATAGATGGAGTTACTAGTTATAAGCTTAATCTAGAAAAAATGCCTTTTGATATATCGAAAGATATCAACGTTCATATTGACTATGACATTGCCGAAAGTAATGGTGTAAGAATTCAAAAATGCTACATAGCAGATGGAAATCGCCTTTCTATTTATGAAACTGATCAAAACGACGGTAAAATCATTATTAGAGATAAAGAAATCCATAGAGTTTCAGTTGAAGTGAAAGATACGTACGGAAATACTTCAACCACAAATTTCTCGATTCAAGGTGACCAACCAAATGAAGTTTTTGCGGAAGAATTAGCAGAAGAGAGTAATTTTTCAGGAAATATATCGACTTCAATTACAGAAAATACTCTTGCAATCAGAGCAAAAAATTCAAAAGCATCTGCCGCAATTTTACAATATAAAGGAATTCCCTCTGTTGTTCCTTTGGCTTATCGCAGAAGTACCGAATCCGTTTACTTGCATGATTTAAACAAAGGAATCGCAGATTTTATACAGGTTGACAATAGTTCTGAAAGACTTAATATAAAGAAGGAAATCCTCCCACAAGCAGGGCAATATTATTCTGAGCCAAAACTTAACATTGATTTTGATAATGCCTTGTATGATACACTTTACCTAAAAACCACGCAAAACGGCAATCGTCTTTCGATTAATACTGAAAAAATTCCTCTTAAAGATTTCATGACCGTTAGTTGGAGTCCTTCGGGAGTTGCGATTTCCTCAAAAACAAGTGTTTATTATGTAAATGATGGACGAAAATATTTAGGAGGAACATGGCTAGGCAATCAGATTCAGTTTAAGACTAAAGAATTGGGAGATTTTCAAGTAATCACTGATAACGAAGCTCCTAATATTCGTCCAATTAGAATAGACTCAACTGAGTTACGTTTTACAATTTCGGATGGACTTTCAGGAATAAAAACCTTCAATTGCTATGTTAATGGTCAATGGGTTTTGATGGATTACGAATACAAATCAAACCGAATTTGGTCAATAAAACTTAATGAATCAGAAACATTTAATGGTGATTTGAAGTTAGAAGTGACAGACAACGTAGGAAATTTGGCGGTTTATGAAGTCAACATTGATGAATACATTTCTACCCAAAGAGCCATCAAGAAAGTTACCAAAAAATCATCTAAGAAAACCTCTAAAAGAAAGAAAAATGTCTCTAAAAGTAGGAAATCCAGCTCCAAAAATTCAAGCAAAAAATCAAAACGGAAACGTCGTTAATCTATCTGATTTTGAGGGTAAGAAAATAATACTTTATTTCTATCCCAAAGATGCAACTCCAGGTTGCACAGCACAGGCTTGTAGTCTCCGAGACAATTATGAAGCACTTTTAACTAAAGGTTATATAGTTTTAGGTGTAAGTGTTGACGATGAGAAATCGCACCTAAAATTTATTAAAAAATACGAACTACCTTTTGATCTTTTGGCTGATACCGACCAAAAAATAGTAAATGATTATGGCGTTTGGGCAGAAAAATCAATGTATGGCCGAACTTACATGGGCATTGTTCGAACAACTTTCGTGATTGACGAAAAAGGCATTATCCAAGAAATTATTCAGAAAGTAGATACTAAAAATCACGCCGAACAGATTTTAGGATAAAGGCATTTTGTTGCTTTTTTGAATTAATAATATAAATTTCAGTAAAAACCTCACTTTCGTGGGGTTTTTGTGTTTCTAAAGCAAGATGTATTGCTTACTTTTGCATAATACTAAGT
>JAFEIL010000263.1 GCA_017495105.1 Emticicia sp.
GAATTTATTAGAAGTAAGAAGATTAAAGCTCAAAAAAGAAGAGTTGTCTGTGAGCGATAATTTAGCCGCAGCAACTGCAACCAAAGAAAAACTTAGATTGAGTGAAATTAGTACAAACTAACGAGCCTGTCAAATCATAATAAAAAGTCCAACCTTGAGTTTTTCAAAGTTGGACTTTTTTTTACAAGCTATATTATTCCCACTCAATAGTTGCAGGTGGTTTTGAACTTATATCATAAACTACTCTATTGACACCTTTTACTTTATTGATAATTTCGTTGGAAACATCGGCCAAAAACTCATAGGGTAAATGAGCCCAATCCGCAGTCATTCCATCAACACTCGTAACGGCACGAAGAGCGACAACTCTTTCATATGTACGTTCATCACCCATAACACCAACACTCTGTACTGGCAAAAGCATCGTTCCTGCTTGCCAAACTTTATCATATAGTCCGCTATTTTTCAAACCATTGATAAAAATAGCATCAACTTCCTGCAAAATTTGCACTTTTTCTGGGGTTACATCACCCAAAATCCTAATACCTAATCCTGGGCCTGGAAATGGATGACGACCTAAAATATTTTGAGGAATATTGAGTGCCTTACCAACTTCACGCACACCATCTTTGAATAATAAGCGAAGTGGCTCAACAACTTGCAATTGCATAAAATCAGGCAATCCCCCAACATTATGATGCGATTTAATGGTTGCAGAAGGCCCTTTTACGGAAACAGATTCAATGACATCTGGATAGATTGTTCCTTGACCCAACCATTTTGCTCCTTCTATTTTATGCGATTCTGCATCAAAAACATCTATAAACGTTTTACCAATGGCCTTACGTTTTGCTTCAGGGTCTGTTAAGCCTTTTAATGCAGTGTAGAATTGTTCTTTAGCATTAACCCCTACTACATTTAAGCCTAAGCCTTTGTATGACTCTAAAACCTCCTCAAACTCATTCTTACGCAGCAAACCATTATCCACAAAAATACAGAAGAGATTTTTACCAATTGCATGATGTATCAAAGTTGCAGCTACCGAAGAATCAACCCCACCCGATAAACCCATAATTACTTTATCATCACCAAGTTTTTCCTTCAATTCTTTGATTGAAACTTCAGCAAATGAATCGGGTGTCCAGCTTTGAGAGCAATCACAAATATCAACTACAAAGTTTTTAATTATTGTTTTGCCTAAAACAGTATGCGTAACCTCAGGATGAAATTGAATACCATAAACTGGTTTTTCTTTGATTTTGAAAGCCGCAACTTTTACAGTATCGGTCGAAGCAATAATATCAGCATTAGTTGGAGGAGCAGCAATGGTGTCACTGTGCGACATCCAAACTTGGGTATCATCCGCAACATCTTTGAAAAGTGCATAGCGATTATCAACTTTATTAAGTATCGTACGGCCATATTCTCTTATTGAAGAAGGTGCAACTTCACCGCCACCAGTTTGGGCCATCATTTGAGCTCCGTAACAAACTCCAAGCACTGGTACTGTCTTAGCAAATTCTTGCCAGTCAACAATTGGTGCATCTTTGTCTCTTACTGAGCATGGACTTCCTGAGAGAATTATGCCTTTAATATCGGCAGTAATCGGCGGAATTTTATTGTAAGGATGTATTTCGCAATACACATTAAGTTCTCGGACTCGGCGTGCTATCAGTTGAGTAAACTGCGAGCCAAAATCAAGAATAAGGATTTGTTCGGTCATGGTAACATTTCTAAAATACAAAGTTAGAAGAAAATGACATTGAGTGCAAATAAGTTGTAGTCCAAGGTCAAAAGTCGACAGTCATCAAAGAATATAAGTATCTGATTATCATTACTTTAAAACACAACTACCAATTATAAGTTTTAGTTTTTTTCTATTTCTTCTTAAAACTGAAAATAAATAAACTGAGCTGGTTTATCAAAAATACCCAAAATAAAGAAAGCCATTACGAAAAGATAATAAAGTAACCAACGAACTGCAGTTGGGAAAGTTGATACAAGCTGACGAATACTTTTGTCTCTTTGAAAGTAATGAATGATTTCCATGAAAATTATTAAACCTATCGCAATTAAGAATTCAACAAGTGTAAAATTGAGAAATATGTTTTGTGAAATATAATGGAAGTTTAAAAACTCCTTTAAAGTTGGGAAATTTGAAAATAAGTGAGCTACTAAATGGAATAGTTGACTTTGTTCAAGATAATTTCCTCTAAAAAATATCCACGCAAAAGAAACTAAACAGAAAGTTGTGAAAACTTGCAAAGTTTTGAGTAAGAATGGTACTTTTTCTAAACCAGTAATTTTATTGAACTCTGTACGTGGTTTTTGTGTAATTCGAGCAAAAACCAAATAAAAACCATGCAAAGCTCCCCAAATAATGAAATTCCAGTTTGCCCCATGCCACAAACCACTTATAGCAAAGACAAAAAATTGATTAAAATATTGTCGAGTTTTACCTAACCTATTTCCACCCAACGGAATATATAAATAATCTCGAAACCAAGTGGAGAGTGAAATATGCCAACGACGCCAAAACTCTGATATACTTTTCGAGAAATAAGGTCGGTCGAAATTTTTCATTAATTTAAAACCCATTACTTCGGCAGTTCCAAGGGCTATATCTGAATAACCTGAAAAATCACAATATATCTGAAACGTAAAGAAAACCGTGGCTACTATAATGGGAATACCTTCATATTCCATCGGACTATTATAAACTTTATCTGCAAATAAAGCCAATCGGTCAGCAATTACAACTTTCTTAAAAAGCCCCCATGCCATCAATTTTAACCCACTTGTAACTCGCAAATAATCAAAACTTTTCTTCTCATAAAATTGAAACAAGACGTTTTGTGGTCTTTCGATTGGGCCTGCCACCAATTGCGGATAAAACATTACATAAAGTGCATACAAACCAAAGTGCTTTTCAGCTTTCTGATTTCCTCGATAGACTTCAATTGTATAACTCATCGCTTGAAAAGTATGAAACGATAGGCCAATAGGCAGGATAAAATCTAATAATTTAAAATGAGCGATATTAGACTGTGCTAAGGCAAAAATGGCAAAGTTTGTGTATTTAAAAAAAGCTAAAACACCAATATTTGCCATTAAACTGATGATTAAAAACCATTTTCGCTGTTTTCCGACAGCATTTTCAATCCAAATTCCAGCGAAATAATCAATAACTATGGTAAAACCCAAAATCAATAAATATTCGGGCTTAAAAACCATATAAAAAATACAACTAGCTGCCAACAACCACCACCATCGATTTTTATGCCCAAGCAAAAAATAGACAATTGTAACAATTGGGAAAAACAACAAAAACTCTATCGAATTGAAAAGCATAAAATATTTTTTATTGAACAGATAAGAAACCTATCCAATAAGTTTAATGATAGGTTAAAAACTTATCCTTCCTAATAACTGAATTATTTTTTTTGTGCGAATTTCGGCACCTTTTTGGGTCAAATGATATGCCATGTCTTGATACAATGAATCTGCAAAAACAAAATCAGTTGGCTTCCCCAAAATCGGAAAACGAGCATATTTTTCGTATTCTTGTTGATATTTATCAATAATCTTTTTGTCAAGAACGTAATTCTCCTCAGAATAGGTTGGATAAACAAAATAAACCTTTACTTCTTTAGATTTCATGGCTTCATAAAAAGCATTCATGTCATTAATGGCACCTTTCAGACTCACTTTATCGCTTAAAATGGCTCTTGGAATGGGTTTCTTTGATGGATTATTATAATGACTAATCAAATCTCCATATTCATTTGTTGCTCCTCGAAAAAACACACTTGTTGTATCCGAAATCTGATAGTTGATTTCCTTATTTTTGTAAAGTCTTTCCAAAATAGTTCTAAAAGTATTAATTCTCAACTGGCCATTTTCTCGAATTTCCTCAAAAAAATCGTCAAATTCCATCCATTCTTTTGCCTTAGGAAAACATCTTGCCATCAATAATTGCTCGCTTTTGTTTCCTTTACTTTCAATAATATACTCAAAACCCATTATAACGGTATCGCCTTTATGTAATTCTGGAGAAATCTGATTAAGCATAAATTTTGTGCCATAAGCATAATGTATAGCCATGTTTACGACAGGTTTTTGAAGCGAGTCAGCAATGAGTTTACTATTGATTCCATAAGCAAAATTTGAACCAGCTATCAAAACAATTTTGGGTGATGGCGTTTCTTGAAGGCGTTTATACTTGTCAATAATGACTGCGTTGTATGAAGTTTCTAAATCGTATTTTTTGTAGGGGTCAAAATAAAAAATGGCTTCGACTGTTCCCCAAGTGAGGATAGATAGTAATAAAGCTTTAAAGAAAAACTGTTTTATTTTCATAAATTTTTAGAATCAAACTCGAAAATATGCAAAGTTGAATACAATCAAATCTTACTATCGAATTTTTTAATCTTTTTTATCTTAGTTTAAATTGATATTTTTGTAAATAATCATTGATTAAAAGAGAATGAATTTACCTCGATTTATTGCCCAACGTATTCAAAATACCAACACCACAACTTTTACTTCAACTGTAACAAAAATCGGTATTTCGAGCATTGCTATTGGATTATCGGTCATGATTATTTCCTTTAGTATTCTAATTGGTTTCAAACAGACCATAAGAGAAAAGCTCTTTAGCCTTAGCTCTCATATACAAGTCAGTAAAATTACATTGAATCAGTCGTTTGAAGAAACTCCAATAGCAATAAATACAAAATTTTATCAAAATTACAGAAAAAACCTCGAAATAAGGCACGTTCAAGCTGTAGCAAATAAAGCAGGACTATTAAAATCATCGGAAGAACACGCTGGAATTATATTAAAAGGTGTCGGACGAGATTATGATTGGGTGAATTTTAAAGAAAATTTAATTGAAGGTCGAGAAATTAATTTTCGAAATAATGCTGGGCTGCAACCTGCATTTTCTGACGAAATAATCATCAGCAAAAAAATTGCCAATCAACTGAAAATCAAACTTTCTGATAAAGTCAGAATCTATTTTATTCAAAATCCTCCACGAATAAGACCAGTAAAGGTGGTAGGGATTTATGATACAGGTTTAGAAGAATTTGATAAAAACTTCATTTTAGGAGATTTAGCTTTGGTGCAGCGAATGAATGATTGGGATGAAGGAACAGCAGGTCATTATGAAGTATTTCTGAAAAATTTCAATAATCTCGACCTGAAAGCTCGACAAATTTCTGATGAAATCGACCAAGATATGCAGTTATTGAAAGTTACTGAAATGTTTCCAGCTATTTTCGACTGGCTTGGATTGATGGACAGAAACATTATTGTTATCATAGCTTTAATTTTACTTGTAGCTAGTTTTAATATGATTTCTGTACTTTTGGTAATGATGATGGAACGCACGCCTATGATTGGAATGCTCAAAGCTTTGGGCACAGATAATGCAAAAATCAGAAAAGTTTTTATTTACAATGGCCTTACTATCATCATAAAAGGAATGATTTTTGGCAATATTTTTGGTATTGGGTTTTGTTTTTTGCAAAAAACATTTAAAATTATCCCACTTGATTCCGAAAGTTATTACATGAATTATGTACCTATTTCAATCGATTGGCCTACGATTTTGATACTAAATATAGTTACTATCCTGTTAGTTTTGGCTGTAATTACGATTCCGACATTGGTAGTATCACGCATGAAATTGATTGAATCTTTGAAATTTAAAAGTTAGAATCTATAACAAAAAAAGCCTCTGAATAAATAAAAATTCAGAGGCTTTTTTTAATAGTAGAATGCATTAGTCGCTCGATTCGTTCTAAGCAAATTATACTTTTGCTCTGGTATTATCTTTGAAAACTAAGATAAAAATCAATAAAACTACCACAGAAATAGCGGCAGGAACCATCCAAACTGCTGTCCAGTCGTGGGTACTTACTTCTCCAACTTTGCTTGTATATTTATCTAAAACTTTACCTGAAAGTATAGAGCCAATGCCCATTCCAATTCCATAAGTTGCTAAAGTAATTAATCCTTGTGCTGAGTTTTTGATTTTCTCACCTGCTTTATTATCAGTATAAATTTGTCCTGTTACAAAAAAGAAATCATAGCAAACACCGTGTAAAATAATTGCTAAATAAAGCATCCATTCTGAAGAAATGCCATCGCCATAGCCAAAGCAAACAAACCTTACAATCCAAGCTATCAAGCCAACGATTAACATCTTTTTAATACCAAATTTGCTCAATGCAAAAGGAATCAATAACATAAAAAGTACCTCAGAAACTTGCCCTAAAGACATTTTATTTTCAACATTTGTCATATTTGATTCGGTCAAAGATAAATTTGCGTGAGCATAGTAAAATGATAATGGAATACAAACCAAAATAGAACATATAAAGAAAACTAAAAAAGAACGGTCTTTAAAAAGCACAAAAGCATCTGTTCCTAGAATCTGACTAAACGATGTAGCCTTTGTAGCCTTTGGTGGTGTATTTGGCAGAGTAAACGCAAAAATTGCCCAAGCAACTGAAGCAAACATGGCAATTTGGAAAATAGTCACTTTATCGCCTACTCCGTAAAAACCTATAATATTTGTTACCACAATCCACGCAATTGTACCAATCACACGTATAGAAGGAAATTCTTTTTCGGGATTTTGCATTTGGTTCATTGCAATAGAACTCGATAATGCCAAATTTGGTGCAAAAGTAAGAGTATAAGCCAAAATATACCAAAAGAATGTATCTGGGTCTTGATTTTGAATCAAGAAATACAAAATAATTGCTCCTAAAATATTCAACACACCCATTACTTTTTGGGCAGAAAAAAATCGGTCAGCTACCATGCCCATAAAAAAAGGTGCAACTATTGAAGCGATTGAAAAAGTAGCATAGGCACTACCGATTTGGTCGCCCGTTGCATGAAGTGTTGTGAAAAGGTACTTTCCCATTTGTCCGTACCAAGCTCCCCAAGTAGAAAACATGAGAAACATCATCAACATTAATTTAATTCTTGTCGTAAGAGTCATAATTGAGTTATAAATTCTGAGTTATGAATTCTGAGTTATTTTTTCAAACCCAAAACTCTATACTCGGTTAGGTATATTTTTTTTCAAAAGTAAGGAAAAACTCAGAACTCTACACTCTAAACTCAGAACTTTTCTCATCCCCAAACTTTCGTTCCTTCGGTACAGTTTTTACACATTTCGATTTCTGCTCGGGCATTTGTGAGAGATTTTCTGAACTCATTATAAGATTCACTTTGCCAAACTTCTTTAAATGTTTTATTCTTCAAATCGCCCATTCTGTATTCTGCGTCTTTATCGAAACAGCATGGAACTACCAAACCATCCCAAGTAATTACGCACGAATGCCACATTTTCCAGCAATTATCAAGTAATTTGTTTTTGATTTGATACTTTCCATCACTTTTTTGTTCATATCGAGCATATTTATTAATAGTCGGAATCAGTGATGAACCATTTTCATAGTCATAAATTTGAGCAGTTTTAAAAGCCACTTCATCAACGCCTAGCTCTTTAGCCATTTTTTTTACATCTTCTAACTGATGTTCGTTGGGTTTCACAACCAAAAATTGGAAAATAATATGCGGGGTCTGTGATTTTAACGCCTTTTTCCAATAAACGATTTTCTTTGTTCCATCAATTACTTTACTTAGATTTCCCCCGACGCGATACTGTTCATAAACTTCTTGAGTAGTACCATCAATTGAAATAATCATTCGATCTAAACCCGATTCAATAGTTTGCTTAGCAGTAATATCGGTCAAATAATGAGCATTAGTTGAGGTAGCAGTATAAATACCTTTTTTTGAAGCGTATTTGACCAAATCTAAAAACTTAGGGTGTAAATAAGGTTCTCCTTGAAAATAAAAAATCAAATATAATAGTGTATCAGCAAGTTCGTCAATGGTGTGCTTGAAAAGTTTTTCGGGGAGCATCCCCGTTGGACGAGTAAAACTGCGTAAACCACTTGGACATTCAGGACAACGAAGATTACAAGAAGTTGTTGGTTCAATAGAAATCGCAATTGGTAATCCACGATGAATGGTTCGACCTGAAATTTTAGATTCAAGATAACTACTCACGTTTTTCAAGGCATTCCAAGCACGTGGCCAAGTTACCTTTGAAAAAAAATTGAGACCATCTTGAAGATTTTTATTCATTTGGATTGGAAAAAGGTAACAACTTGGACTCTTTAAATATCCCTAAACTGCTTATAAATTTTCTTTAAACGCTCATCTTTTTCCTCAGCAATAATTTCTTTCATTATAGCTTTTACCTCTTTATTATCGTTTATCAAACTTAAGGTTTGTATTCCAGCAAATCTGACATACCATTGTGAATCGTTTTTGGCAATCTGTGAAAGTAATGGTAAACTCTTTATCTGAACTTCTGGCGTTGATTTTACTAAATAAGTACCAAAGATACCCAAAACTTGGTATAAATCATTACCTTTCATTTCTTTAAGGTGGTTTTGAAACCAATCAAAACGAAGAGGTGATGCTTCATCAGCAAAATAATTAGCAACAGCGGCAAAAATATTTGGATTAGTTGAGGTATCAAATTTCAAGACCAAATCAATAGCATCAGAAGGCTTACTGACCAACAATGCTTCAATGGCTGCAGCTTGAACGGTGTAAGACGAATCATTCAGTGCATTACGGAAAAGTTTATCATTCTGTGTATTTTGAAAGCACTTCATGGCCAAAATGGCATCGGCACGTACATACGAACGCTCATCGTGAACCACTCTATATTGCAATGCTTTTTCAACCTCCAAAAAATCTTCCCCATCATAATCGAAAAATTTTTGAATCGCAAATTGACGAATTCGCCAAAATTTGTCTTTGGTTGCATCAATCAAAAGCTGTCTAATCTTCTTATCGGATGGCGGATAATAAAAAGTTGAATCGTTTTCAGGAATAAAAGTAAGTGTTTCCAATACATTCAATCTTGTGGCAATGCTTTCGGCATTATAAAATTGATAAATGAGTTCGTCTAAAGATTTTTGATGTACGATTTTTCCAACGAGGATATTTTTAGGGTCAAGTAAAACCATTTTTGGAACAGAAATAGCTGGTAACTCAAAAGTTTGTTGTTTTTCATTCAACACAATTTCATATTCTACTTGTTCATTATCAGACTTTATCAAAACTTTCAATGGCAAACGATAAATCGTCGAATACACAGTATCTTGTGTTTGCTTGATATTTATTTTTACTTTTCCATCGACAAAATCATGCGATACCTCAAGCACAGGATGCCCCGATTTCATAAACCATTGGTCGAAAAACCAGTGTAAATCCAGTCCAGACACCCTCTCAAAAACCAATCTTAAATCTTCAATTTCTGCAGTTTTATAAGAATGTTGAATTAAATATTGCTTAAGAGATTCGAAAAAGGCTTCATCACCAACAGTATTTCTGAGTAAATGCAAAATTCGGCCACCTTTTGCATAAGAATGCGAATCGAACATATCTTCTTTATCGAGATACCTAAATCTGATTAATGGTTCTTGCTTTTCCTTGGCTTCATCAAAATATTGATTAAGAGCAATGTATGAAATCAAATCTGCTTCGTCTTTTCCATATTTATGATTAGTCCACAAAAACTCTGAATAATTTGCAAATGCTTCATTTAAGGGCAGATTCGACCATGATTCACATGTGACTAAATCGCCAAACCAATGATGAAAAAGTTCATGAGCAATTACACCATCATCGTTGTCATCGACTAATTGATGCGTATCTTTTTGTATAAAATCCCCATGTACAGTTGCAGTGGTATTTTCCATTGCACCCGAAACATAGTCACGAACTGCAATTTGAGCATATTTTTCCCATGGATATTTTACAGCCAAAATTTTCTCAAAATAACGAATCATTTCGGGCGTTCTACCATAAATATTGAATGCATATTTCTCAAATTTAGGTTCAATATAATAACTCACCTCAAA
>JAFEIL010000365.1 GCA_017495105.1 Emticicia sp.
AATCTACTATTTATATTACAACAAAAAAAAATAGAAAAAGTCTCAAAATGCGATTAAGGATTTGTGAATAATATGAAATGAAGGTTTTTGAGGAAAGATTAACCGACCAATATTCGGAAAACATAACTTGCATTTCATCTAAAATTTTTGTAGCTTTGAGTACGATGAATTCCAAGCCTTTTGAAATCCTTAATGCTTTCTTTCGCCTAATAAGGTCACGAAACATCTTGATTGTAGTATTGAGTCAATACATGGTCAGGATTTTTCTAATTGGTCCAAAAGAAAATTGGCTAGATTATCTGCTTGATTTTAAGCAGCTTCTGATTGTATTCTCTACCATCAGCATTGCCTCCGCTGGCTATATCATCAATGATTATTTTGATGTGAAAATTGATTTGGTTAATAAACCCCAAGAAGTTATTATTGGTAAATATTTCAAACGCCGCGTTGCGATTCTGATTCATCAGGTACTCAATTTTGTGGGTATGGCGATTGGATTTGTCTTGAGTTTGAAAGTTTTTTTGATTAATTTTTTGGCAATTTCGGCTCTTTGGTTTTATTCAGAAAGGTTTAAAAGAAAGGCTTTTATTGGTAATTTTTTGGTAGCATTTCTAACTGCTTTTTCGCTTATTATTTTGGGTGTTTATTACCAAAAAAATGTGGCTTTGGTCAATATTTATGCTTTGTTTGCTTTTTCTATTTCCTTGATTCGAGAAATCATTAAAGATATGGAAGACATTAGAGGCGATGCCCGCTATGGCTGTCGAACTTTGCCGATTATTTGGGGAATCAGACAAACCAAAATTTTGCTTTATATATTCATTATTTCATTTGTGATTATTCTATTGATTATGGCCTATTCGCTTCATAATCAATACCTTATTATGCTTTTTAGCTTAGGAGTTTTTCCTTTTTCGTGGTTTGTTTACAAACTTTATTGGGCAGATAAACGCCGTGATTTTACGTTTTTGAGTAAAGTCTGTAAGCTTATTATGCTCTTCGGAATTGGTACTATGATTTTTGTTTAGGCACAAAAAAAGCGACACAAATTATATTCGTGTCGCTTCAATATGAATCTTTATTTTTTAAGCATAAATATCTTCTTTACCGAATTTTTTGCAAAGCAAAGCATATACGTTTGCACGGTATTTATTACGATTAGATGAACCCATCTTCTCCATAACTTCGGCGATTGCCACATCAAGTTCTGGGCCATCAGCTAAACCTAATTTATTAATTAAATAATTGGTTTTCACACGGGCTAATTCTTCAGGATCAGATGATGAAACTTTAGATGAATCTGCATTGTAGATTGATGGCCCAAGTCCTTTTGCTACCGATGTGATTAATTCTTCACTAAGACCTAAATTAAGTTCGTTTGATTGAGCAACGTAAGTTTCGATTGCTTCTACTAATTTACTCATAATTTTTATTGTTTTGGGTATGAAGGAATAAATAAATACTTTGTAAATTTTAAATAAAAACTTTTATTATCCAAATATTTTTTCTGCTTTTTTTGTGTAAAACCCACAATAATGAAGAAAAAAAGCTTTTATTTTTGTATTTTAATAGCAATCCTGATTAAACACTAATCTTTCGTTTTCTGCCTAAAACCTGCCATGTTTCTTTAACTTTTTTATTTTCAACAATATAGGCTTCATCATACAGATTTACAGTTGGGCAAATGTGATACGGCACACCATAAAGTACATCGCCTACTTTTATGGCATCCCAGTCTTTCACTGCTATTACTCCGTGTTCTTCACTTTGCCCAAGAAGCTCATAATTTTCTAAATTTAAGAACCTTATGCGTTTATCAATTGGATTTTCAGCTGCTACTGCTTTATGTCCCATATCGACTGTGATGATGCCATGCTTTGGTTTTGAGATAACTCTGGTAAGAATGAGTGCTGCATAATCAAAATTTTGCTCAATAAGTTTATCACCGTAGCCCCAATCCCACAAAACGCACGTCCCAGGACTGCAATAAGTTTTGTCTCGTAAGGCGTGAGATGTAAACGCTGGCGTGCCTCCAGCAATCACGATTGGCTTTTCCAAACCCTCCGATTCTATAGAATCAAGAAAATGTTTTACATCATCAAAGCCAGCATCGCATTCTTTTTTTCGCTCGTTGAAATCACTTGAACGTAAATGTCCATCATATACATGCAAGCCGTGTAATTTTAGATGAGAGGAAGTGCTTAGTTTTTTATATAAATCTAAAATCTGACCATTTAACTCGTGTCCTGACCTGTTCATTCCGTTGTTTATATCTAAAAAAACATCAGAAATGAGGTTGTTATGCCCAAAAATATCATTGTGAGCGTCGGCAATTTCAGTAGAATCGATGAGTGATGCAAAGAAAACTTCGGGGTATTTTTGGCGAAGTTTAACCAAACGTTCGATTTTTGGACCAATTAATTGATGAGAAATCAAAATATATTTTCCGCCCGCTATTGCTACCATTTCGGCTTCTGCAATGGTGGCACATTTGAATTTCGTGATGCCAACATTGAGCATCATCTTCACAATTTCTGGCATTTTGTTGGTCTTAACATGCGTGAAAAGTCGCTCTGCTGAACCTGCAATCGAAACCATCTGCTCAATATTATTTTGTACTCGCTCTTTGTAAATAAGGAGCGAAGGAGAATCTAATTCGTTGACGTTGTTGATTTTATACCACATTTTTAATTTTGAATGAAAGAATTAATGAATGAGTGAATGAGAAACGAAACTTCAGTTTTTTGGTAATAATTCTATCATTCACTCATTCAAAATTAGATTTATTGTTCGTAAAACTCAATTGGCAAATCATCGGGGTCAGCGAAGAATGTGAATTTTTTGCCAGTGAATTCATCAATTCTTATGTTTTCTACTTCAATTCCTTTTAATTCGAGGTTTTGTTTTGCTTTGGCTACATCTTCCACCTCAAAAGCTAAATGTCGAAGTCCACAAGATTCGGGTCTTGATGGGCGAGCAGGTGGATTAGGAAAAGAAAAAAGTTCGATTACGTAATGAGTGCCGATGGCTAAATCGAGTTTATACGAATCTCGTGATTCACGATAAACTTCCCTAATTATCTGTAAACCAAGTATTTCTGTATAAAAATGCTTAGATTTTTTATAATTAGATGCAATGATTGCTATGTGGTGAACTTTGTTGATTTTTAGCATTTGGTGATTGTTTTTAAGGAAAACTTCTGTTTGAGGGAAGTCTTCCTTTTATCTCGTTAAATTTATGCCAACTCAAACATTACTTCAATTTCAACTGGAATATTTTCAGGAAGTGAGCCAAAACCAACTGCTGAGCGTACACCGATGCCGTTTTCAGTTCCCCAAATATTGGCAAAAAGCTCGCTACAACCATTAATTACATACGGATGACGTTCGAAATCTGATGTACAATTGACCATTCCCAAGACTTTTATTACACGTTTAATGCGGTCGAGACTTCCTAAATTAGCTTTTAATGTTGAAAGAATAGTCAAACCTACTTGCTGAGCTGCTAATTTTCCTGCCTCAATATCCATATCTGACCCAATGCGACCAATGATGCGTGAGCCATCCATTTGCACAGGTCCGTGTCCTGAAACATAAATAAAATTTTCAACGATTAAGCAAGGCTTATAAACGCCCATCGGTGATGGTGCTGGTGGTAATTGAAGTCCGAGTTTTGCGAAATTTTCTTCTGCTGTCATAAGTTTTAATTTTAAGGCACATAGACCCAAAGGAACAAAGGCACAGAGAAACAAAGACGAAAGATTTTACTGATGTATCCATTTCTTTGTGCCTTTGACACTTTTCACCTATATGCCTATTTTTACACAAATAAATTTAAAATTAGTACCCCAATAAGACCGATGATAGAAACGAGGGTTTCCATGACTGTCCATGTTTTGAGGGTATCTTTTATTGATAAATTGAAATATTCTTTAAAAAGCCAAAAACCACCATCGTTTAGGTGCGAAAACATCAAACTTCCTGCACCAATAGAAAGAACCATTAATTCGGGTTTTACACCTGTTTGTTGTTGAATTAGCGGTGCTAAAATTCCAACTGCCGTTAAACCCGCAATGGTTGCCGAGCCAACGCATATACGCAAAACGCCTGCAATCGCCCAACCCAAAATTAGGGGATTTATATCGAATCCTTGTAGCTGCAACCCAATGAAATCGCTTGTGCCGCTATCTTTTAGAATCTGTTTCAAAGCACCAGCACCTGCAATAATTAATAAAATTCCAGCACTACTTTTGAAGGCTTCTTCAAGTTGTTTGCTTACTGCTTGAATATTATTTCCTTGGCGAACGCCCAATAAGTAAATGGCAAGGAGTAGTGAAAGCAACATACCAATATATGGCTCAGAAATCAATATAAGTAATTGATTATCAGGAGCGTATTTTTTAACAGCCGAAGTGATTGTCAGCAAGAAAACAGGCATCAAAGCTACTAATAAACTTACAGCTAAACTTGGTTGTTTGTCTTTAGGAATATCTTTAATGACAAACAAATTACCATCAATTTGTGGTTTATATTGTTTTAAAGTTCGTCCAAAAAGCACCCCAGCAATGGCAATGGCAGGAATAGCAATGATGATTCCGTAAATGAGGGTTTGCCCAACATCGGCTTTGAGTTGCGAAGCAATGGCAGCAGGTGAGGGGTGAGGGGGCAAATATCCGTGAGCGGTTGAGAGTGCAGTCAACATAGGCATTCCAACATATAAAAGGGGTAATTTTGCTGAAGCCGCAATCGAAAAAATGAGCGGTACGACGATGATAAAGCCAGCATTATAGAACAACGGAATGCCGATAATAAAACCCGCCAAAGCCAAGCCCCATTGCAGGTATTTTTCACCAAAAAGATTGATGAGTGCATCGGTAATACGTTGAGCAGCACCACTTTCGGCTACAAGTTTGCCGAGCATTGCTCCAAAACCAATGATTAGAATCAAATCGCCGAGCGTGCTACCGATGCCCGTTTGGATGGCTTTTCCAATGGCCGTAACGCCCATTCCTGTGGCAATTCCAAGCCCGATTGCAACTAAAATAAATGAAACAAAAGTGTCGAGTTTTACATAAGCTACCAGCAGGACAAGTGTCAGAATAGCAAAAAAAGTAAGTAAAATTGGCATTTTTTAATGAGGGTTGAATATTATGATGCAAGATAATAATTTTACCCAATTATCAATATATTCTAATCAAAGCCGTGGGGTTCTCTTGTTAATTTTGTAGATATTTGATAAATCAATAGGGAAGTTTTGTGAATTCATTTCTGCCTTATAGTCAAATATTCGGAGTAGTTTTTGGAGGTTGAGTATTTTTAAGGATATTTTAAGTGCTAATTTTGGTGAATTTGCAGTTGATTTAGACAGGATTTAGATTTGCCCACAATCGGAAGTTTGAAACAAACAAACGTAGTTTTGAAGTTAAATTTGCTCTTTACCTTTTTAGATTAGGTGATTTTTTAAAATGTTTTTCATTCTTAAAAAAGCATTGTTTTGGAAATATTGAAAAGTTCGGTCAGAAACAAAAATCTCCGAAAATGAATCACCAATTAAGTCATAATCGCTTACTTTTTTGATGATTCTACTTCGGAGTTTTTTTGAAATATATACATTTTTTAGACTTGACAACTTTTAATGGTGCGACGATTCGCAAAGTTGTCAAGTCTAAGCATAAACTATTTCACCACCTTAATAATTCCCTGCATTAATGTATAATGCCCAGGGTAAGTACACACAAAAGTATAATCGCCTGGGGTGCTTGGAGCTACAAAATAGATAGTTTCTTGGCTTTCAGGTTGCATTAGACCCGTGTGAAAAAGTACCTCATCTAAATCTGGAACGTATGCTTTTGCTTCGCCATCAAGGTCCATTTTAAATGCTGCCTCACCAACTTTAGCTACGGTTTTAGGTTTTACGATCACCAAATTATGAAGCATATCATCGTTGTTATTAAAAATCAAACGAATTTTAGTACCTGCTTTTACTTGGAATTTCGTAACGTCATATTTTAAACCTGGTTTTGTTCCTACTGAAAGCGTTTGGTCAACTTTTCCACCCCAATCTGCTGGCATTTCGTTGATTCTTTTGGCCGAAACCACATTTGCACCTTTCGACATTCCCGACATATTGTGGCCTTCGTGTGACATAGTTTCAACTTTTTTCTCAACCACTGCATATTTAGATAGGTCGAGCGGAGCTGTGGCAGTGTTGATATTATTAAGAGTATAATACCCAAATGTGTGCAAAAGTGGACGGTCATCGGTATTTTTGAGTCCTTCAAGTCTAAGTTCGTGAATGTAACCTAGACGAAGAGAATCAATAGCTAAACGCACACTCATACCATCTTCGGCTACTTGTATTCCTTTGATTTTCAGTGTTTTAGCATTGATAGTCGGACTGCCGTAATTATGATGATATTTGTAAGTGAAGCTATTAATTTTGTAAGATTCAAGTGCTTTAGCTGTTTCTTTGTTTACAGGTTGGGTAAACTCAATCAAAAATCCATCCGACATTGACTTTACGGTTTTCATCTCGAAAGGTGTTTTTCCTGTCCATTCTAAACGTTGTAAACCAAACTCTTCTTTACCCGTCGAAGACCAGCCTCGGCTCGTCATGCCCACAAACATTGAAGCGTCAAGTCCCCAACGCATACGTAAAATTCCTGACTGAAAACCTTCTCTAAACGGAAAACAAATGCCTTGATATTTACCTGCTATTTTCTCTAAATATACACGCATGATTTTGCTATGTCCTTGGTCGCCAACGAATAATTGTCCTTCAAATGGTCCAAATTTTCCACCAAAAGTATCTTCAATTACATCAGCTGTTGAAATTCCCATCAGAGTATGAGGAAACCAAACTGCTGGCACTTTAATGCTCGGGAAACGCTTAGCAACTTCATAAAGTGGCTCACCTGTATCTGGCACATCTGATGGCTTGACACTTAGTGGCGAACCTTCTTCCGAAGTCCAACGCAAACCCATTGGATTTCCTGCAAAATCACCTTTTTCGAGGTGCGTCATGCGGCCAGAGCCAACCCAATCTCCTTGGTTTTCGGTATAAAATATGTCACCGTTGCGTAATGCACCAAAACCTGCGGGCGAACGCAAACCTGTTGCCCATGGAGTCATTTTTCCATCGGGTGAAACTTTTAGCATCCAGCCTCTCCATTTTACTAAACTTACACCTTTGCCTTGCCAGCCAAGATTTAGCGTAAAAATCATGTCATTATCGGGTAAAACCACTGGGCCATAAGAATATTCGTGGTAATTCCCTGAAAGTGGAAATTTTTGAAATGCCTCATATTCATCGGCAATTTCATCGCCATTGTTATCTTTTAGGATTGTTACTTCGCCACGTTGAGTTGCCCACAAATTACCTTTGATATAGGCCAAACCCAATGACTCATGCAAACCTGAAGCAAAACGTTTATAAGTAGGAGGCGTACCGTTTTTCATATACGGATTTGAAACCAAATAAACATCGCCTCGACGCGTAGAAACCCCTAAACGGCCATCTGGCATAACCGCCAAACCTCCAACCTCGAGTTTTACGCCTTCGGGAACTGGCAAAGTAACAATACGGTAGAAATCTTCTTCTACCAAAGGTCTATTCTGAGCAAAAACTCCCAGATTTCCCAAAATGAGAAATAGTACTATTATTTTTTTCATTTTATTAATATATGTTATAAGTGATTGTTTACATCCCCCGCCGACGGCTTTGCCAGTCAGGCTGGCCCCTTCAAAGGGGGAATTTATATTATTCTACAAAAATCTCTCCTTTGAAAGGGGCAGGGGGATGTCGTTCTGTTTTTTTACCACGAAACAGAATAAGAAACTGCACTACTTAAAGGCATAATAATTTCTTGTCCAGCTTTTGAATTACGAATGATAGGCTTAGCTTTAGCATCAATCAAAATATATTGATTATCAACCAAGTAACGACCTTTTTCAATCATTGAAATAGATTTTCCTTCCGCTAATTTGCAATATAAATTTGCTCCATTACTAGATGAAGTTGTGACTGAAATTCCGTCGATATTTGGTGTGATTTTTTGTAAAATTTCCGTCCCGTTTAGTAAAAACTTGTAGGTTGGAAAACCTTCATTATCAAGTGAATAGCTTTTGAAAATTAAAGTTTTGTAAGCATCTAAAGAATCGGGCATTGGGGCGTTGGCATCTGCCAAAACAGCCACCGAAGGTTTTCCTGAAAATTTCGTTTTTACACCTTTTGCTTCTAATAATTGTGGTTCGCCACGCTCATGAAACATTTCGGTTACGTCGGCAAACTCACCATGCCATGCATAAAGTAGAGCAGCTTGGTCTAAATCATATGTATAATGTGAGCCTTTTGGACTTCCAATCGAGATTGAATGTGTACGTTTTTGACCATCAAACATCACAAACGAACGAACCATTTCAACATCGTTTTTTGGTGTAATGTCAATCTCACCAACAGCTTGTGGAGTTGGCAATGAGGTTTCACCATGAAGCGAATATGGTCTAATTTCTGGGCCAGCGGCAAAAAGTCCGAGTTCGGCTTTCCACCAAACTTTTATGTACTTCATTTCAATCGAATGTTTGCCTTTTTTCAAATCCAAATAGGCAATTCGTGGCTTACGATAACTTTCATCTGCCATTGGTAAAACCTCTTTTCCATCAATTGTTAGTGCCGATTTTCCAGCACAATCGGCTATCAACGAATAACTACCATCTTTTTCTACCTCTAAATCACCTTTGAAGACCAATAAGAAACGATTAAATCCTACACCATAATCTTTGGTAAGTTCAACTGCTTTTCCTGTATCGTTAGGCGTTTCTTTCTTTTTAGCAAATTGTTTGTCCCAATCGAATGTTTCGTAAAGTTCGTAGCTCAAACCACTCAATTTTAATGGTTTTTCGTTATTATATTTCAAATACTCTAAATCCTTCACGGCGATACTTCCTGATTTATTTTCAAATACAATTGGGCCTTCGTTTTTGCCTTCTGAAGACAAAATATAGCCTTGATGTATCAGCACATCATTCAAAACCACTTTTTCGAGCGTAATGGCATTGCCAAACGAAGTCTCCGAAAATGTTAATTCAAGCGTTTGCCAAAGTCCCGCCGTTCTTCCTGCATTTTGATTTGGTAGCTTTATACCGCCATCTTTCAGTAAAATTGTTCCACTTGGGCGTAAATTGCTCAACACGATGGCGTGTTTGCCTTGAATATAGAAAATCGCTTCACTGTTATTGCCAAGCATAAATGCAAATCTTACTTTTGCATCGGCAGTAGTAAGTTTTGAAGTTATTTTGCCAGCAGTATTTGAAAACAAAAACTTGTTTCCAGTCACAAATGAGGCTTTTTTCTTAAAAGGATTATCGACTGATTCGACTTGTTTCCAATTACCCAAATCCCAATCGCTGAGAGGTAATTTATTCATCGAAAAACCTTGTGCATAGCTTTGAAAAGAAGCACAAAATAGCATAAAAAATGCCAAAAAACGTAGATACATAGTCAGATTGATTAGATATTAAGCAAAATTATAGATTAAGTGTAGATTTAACAATTATTATTAATCAAAGTTTTTCTGTCAGTCCGAAAAGTGTTTTGTAAATTTGTCGAGAAAATAGATTACTCATATAAAGTTAAGCGTTTTCTCAAATTATATCGACTAAAAATTAAACTGACTTTCAAAAAATAGAATCATTCATGTCAAAACCAACACTTCTTATTTTAGCCGCAGGAATGGGCAGCCGCTACGGTGGCATCAAACAACTGGATAAATTCGGGCCAAACGGCGAAACTATTATTGATTATTCGCTCCACGATGCCATCAAGGCGGGTTTTGGGAAAATTGTTTTTATTATCAGAGAAGAATTAAAAGCCGATTTTGAAGAAATATTTGGGCCGAAATTGGCTGGAAAAATCGACTACGATTTTGCGATTCAAGGCGTACAAAAATAT
>JAFEIL010000219.1 GCA_017495105.1 Emticicia sp.
CAATAAAATATACTTGTTGCTCAATACAACTTCTAATAATTTCCTTTACAACTATCCGTTAATTCTAAACTTTTCATCAAGTTTTTATTCAAAAAGTAACATTTTACTGCTAAATTCGTTTAGGATTTAATAATCTACTGGCCAAATTCTATGAAATATACATTTCTCTTAACGCTACCTGCAGCTATCATTCTGACGGCAACCCTTATGAATTCCTGCACTCAAAAAGAGCAGATTGCAACAAATTCAGGTAGTTTTGATTTATTGCAAGACAAAATTTTGACTAAAAGCTGTGCAACAATGGGCTGCCATGCCTCCGAATCTGATGGCACTTTCGCTCAGCACAAATTAGTTTTGGCCAAAGGGCAAGCTTATAAAAATTTATTTGAAGCAACTTCCACTAACAAAACTGCCGTTCAAGATGGATTAAAGCGTGTAAAAGCCTTCAAATCGCTTGAAAGCTTACTTTATCACAAACTTTTTTATGACCCAATTCATCACGGAGGAAAAAGCTATGGTTCAATTATGCCGCTCGGTGGAGATTTACTTTCAGTTGGACAAATCGAATTTATTAGGCGTTGGATAGAAGCTGGAGCTCCCGAAACTGGAAATGTAGCCGATGCTTCACTACTTGATGATACAACTCCGAGTACTTCAACTTTTTTGGGTTTACCACCTCCCGCCGCAGGTACTGGCTATCAGATGGTTTTGGATAAATTTGATGTAGCACCCAATTTTGAAAGAGAATTGTTTGTTAGAAAACCACTCGGCAATACCGAAACTGTTTATGTCAATCGGATGCAAATTAGTATGCGTGCGGGCAGTCATCATTTTATCTTGTACGGTTTCAGAAATAATACCAATCTTGGGGCAATCAGTCAAGTACGTGATTTACGGAATCCCGACGGTACTTATAATATTGTCACTTTCGCTCAGATGGGCAACCATGTTTTCAATTTCGGAGGAAGCGAAGCTAACGATGACTATACCTTTCCCGAAGGAACTGCTGTTGAAGTACCTGCCAATGCCACTTTCGATATGAATTCGCATTATTATAATAGAGGCACGAAGGCAATTCCTGGTGAAGTCAATATCAATTTATATACTACACCAAAAGCTAAAGTAAAAAATGTATTGAAAGTGATTGATTTTGGCAATCAAAACCTGACTATTCCAGCCAAAACCCGTACAGTTTTGAGCAAAGACTTCACTTTTGATAAAAATGTAAAAATCGTGATGCTCTTCTCACATACCCATAAATTTGGTGAAAAATTCGAGATTTTAATTAAAGGTGGTGCAAGAAATGGCGAAGTAGTTTATACCTCAGAAAACTGGGAACACCCCGAAAAAATTGACTATCTACCCAATATTTCGCTAAAAAAAGGTGAGGGTCTGACTTCCAGAATTACCTACAATAATACTTCTGATAAAACCGTTCGATTCGGACTCACAACCGAAGACGAAATGGGGATAATTTTTGGGTATTATTATGAAGAGTAAATCCGATGATTTAAAAGCACGCCTAACTTTCGAGGAAAGGTCTGCTTAAAAACAACATCACCCATGAAAACACTTTTGGTTTTACTCCTTTTTTCTTCTTTTACTTCCTTTGGTCAGGAAGTAAAAGAAATGGTGCGAAGTATATATTTTGGTGGAGGTAGTGCCTATATTATTAAGCAACAAGCCCAAGAGTTGTATGATTTTGTAAAGAATATCAAGCACCTTGAATACTATGAAATCAATATCATGAGCCATACAGATAACATTGGTGGCCGAGAATTTAACGAATATCTGAGTCGAATGCGAAGTGCCTCTGTGATTGACCTCCTAAAAGCAATGGATATTCCGCAAGAGAAGATAAAATTTAAAGATTTTGCCTTTGATGCTCCTGCTTTTGACAATAATACCTGGGAAGGCCGAGAGCGAAATCGAAGAGTTGATATTCAGTTTAAGCCGATTGTATTTTGAAAAGACCAAAATATATATCAACTTTATCACATAAATAATCATATTCAACGCCTAAAAATACCTTCACTCTATGCAAACTCTCATTAATCGCCGTGATTTTATGCGGCAAAGCAGCCTAGCTGCTCTAGGTTTGGCTTTTACCCCATCTTTTGCTCGAAAAGTAGCACCTAGCGACCGCCTGCGAGTAGCTCATATTGGCATTAATGGCATGGGTACGCAACATCTCAAATGGTTTGCAAACCTGCCCGAAGTTGAAGTAGTTGGCTTGTGCGATTTAGATAAAAATCATTTAGCAAAGGCCCAAAAAGTTCTACAAGAAATACATCCCGACAGTAAAGCTCAAACTTACGAAGATTTTAGATATTTGCTCGAACGTAAAGATATTGATGCTATCACTTGTGCTACACCAGACCATTGGCATTCGCAGGTGGCAATCATGGCATTTCAGGCAGGAAAAGACGTTTATGGTGAAAAGCCGCTCTCATACAATGTACGAGAAGGGCAACAAATGCTAAAAACCATGAAAAAACACGACCGTATTTTTCAGCTTGGTACACAAATACATGCAGGCGAAAATTACCACCGAGTCGCCGAAATCATACAATCGGGAGCAATTGGTAAAGTAAAAACCGTGAGACTATGGAAAACAGGTTTTCCGCCAGTTTTGGGGCCATCTAATTACCAAACGCCACCCGCCAATCTCAACTGGGATATGTGGCTTGGGCCTGCCCCCTACTCTCAATACACGCCCGAGCGATGCCATTTTTCATATCGCTATTTTCTTGATTATTCAGGTGGCGTTTTTCAAGATTTTTGGTGTCATATTGCCGATGTAGTTTGGTGGGCAGTTGACCCGAAAAACCTCACTCGCATCAGTGCCAAAGGCGAAGCTCCAGAAGGAACGGGCGATGCTCCGAAATGGATTGACATTGAATATGATTTTGAAGACCTCAAACTCTACTGGACATCAACGCCACCAAACGTGCCTGGGGCTGAAAAACGAGGTATCGGTGCATATTTTGAGGGTGAAAAAGGCACATTGATTTGTGATTATAGCAGTAAAGAAATAACAATTAATGGTGTAACGATGAGCGATATTCCAGAAATTCCGAAAACAATTATACGTTCGGCAGGCCATCAGCAAAACTTCGTAACGGCCGTAAAAAACCGTACTCAGCCACAATCGAACCTCGAATATGCCCGAAAAATGACAATGCCAATGCACTTGGGTCTGATTTCGTACCGTTTAGGCCGAGAACTCCATTGGAATCCTAAAAAGGAAAAATTCCGACACGATGCCGATGCCAACGCTTTGCTTTCAAGAGAGGCTCGCAAAGGCTGGGATTTGGTTTAATTCACCATCAAACATTCATAAAAATGAAGTCAATTGTTATAATTTTTGCCGTATTTTTCCTTGTTTCTTGCGGAAATAATGAAGAACTCGAAAATCTAAAAAAAGAAAATGCGGCCTTAGCTGCTCAAGTAACTGCACTCAAAGAAGGTGCAAATGCCAAAGGCCCGAAATATATGCTCAAACTTCGTTTGAAGCAATCGCATCTTTCATTAAGCATTAAAAAACACATCAAAGATGCCGTAAATGCCGTAGAATTTGAGTTACCAGTCGATAAAGAATTTTACGATTCGGTTTCAGAAGGAACAGAAATCATTGATAAATTCCGCTTCGGATCAATGGTTTTATATGGCAGTTTGGGCGATTGGGAAATGACTGTTAAGGAAAAATATGTAAAATGATTTTCGGGCCTTCGACTCCGCATAGGCTCCAAATACCTTAATATAATTTCCAAAATTAAAGACAAGTTTTTTGTTAAAATCGGTACCTAAGCGGATTGGATAGCCAAAGCTTTCGAAGGCCTGATTTTAACAAAAAAGCGAAGTAAAAGTCTCGAAAAACTTTCACTTCGCTTTTTTATTTTTGTCAAAAATCTATCTACTTTAGACTGAAAATTGTTGACATTTATTTTGCAACTTCCATACTCACTTGGCGAGCATTGATAGTTTTTCCTTGCATTCCATCAAGTACACGCTTTACATCTGCTTGTGGTATTTCAACGAAACTAAATTTATCATAAATATCAATTTGCCCAATTGCACGACCCGCAATGCTCGTTTCCGAAGTAATTGCACCTACGATATGATTTGGAGCAACGTTATCTTTACGCCCTAAGCTCAAAAATAAACGAACCATGTCGGCATTGCCAGAGCCACGTCCACCCATTGGGCTTTCGCTACGTCTTTCTCTTGGCTCGAAACGACGCTCACGTTGAACTCCGTCACGATTTCCGCCAAAACTATTGCTACTTTCACTGCGACCTTCACGATTTCCGTAACCGTCTTCACGGCGACCACCTTCTCTGCTTCCGCCATCACGACTTCCACGTCCGTAAGGAGCTCTTGAATCACGGCTGTTTCCACCGAATCTTGAATCTCTATCGTTACCTCTCGACTCACGGAATGAATCAGATAATTGATTATCAGAGAAATCGCTTTTAACGGCACCCACTTGCATTTTTATTAAAGCTGCCATTATTTGTGCATCAGAATAACCTTCTTCGCTCAAAGATGCAATGATTCCGTCGAAAGAAGCATCAACACCAGCAGTAAGGGTTTCCTTAACTTGGTCAACAAAACGTTGGTGACGAGTCTGAACTAACTCAGCATAGGTAGGAATTGTTCCTTGTTCGATTTTCGCTTTTGTGTAGTTTTCTATGCCACGTAAAGCTCCTCTATCACGTGCTGAAATAAACATAAATGCTTTTCCAGTTTTTCCTGCACGGCCAGTACGACCGATACGGTGAACGTAATATTCTAAATCCTGTGGAACATCATAATTAAATACTGCATCAACACCCGATACGTCGATACCACGAGCAGCTACGTCGGTTGCAACCAAAATTGTGGTTGTACCAGCACGGAATTTGCTCATCACTTGCGTACGTACTTGCTGACGCATATCGCCGTGTAAACCTTCGGCAGCATAGCCACGAATCTGCAAATCACTTACGATTTCATCAACTTTTGATTTTGTGTTGGCAAATACCAACATTAATTTCAAATTATGTACATCAATCAAACGAGTCATTACTTCCATTTTCGCTTCACGGCGAACTGAGAAATAAAACTGCTCGATATTTGCGTTTGAAACTTCGGTTTTCAATGTACGAACGATTTCAGGATTTTTCTGGAAACGTTTCGCAATCGAAAGAATTTCTGGTGACATTGTTGCCGAGAACAATACTGTTTGACGAACTTCTGGGGCGAAAGACAAGATTTTTTCAATATCTTCTCTAAAACCCATGTTGAGCATCTCATCTGCCTCATCCAAAATGGCCAATTTAATATCACTCAATATTAAGGTCTTGCGGTCGATGTGATCCATGATACGGCCAGGCGTTCCGACCACAATCTGTGAACCTTTTTTCAAAGCTAAAAACTGTCGCTCATACGATTCTCCACCATAAATGGCAGCCACGTTGAGGCCTCTTTTGTACTTAGCTAATTTTTGAATTTGTTCTTTTACCTGAAGAGCCAACTCACGTGTTGGACACATTACTAATACTTGTGTACTTTTGCTATCAACATCAACTGCTTCAATTGCAGGGATACCAAACGCTGCTGTTTTACCTGTTCCTGTTTGTGCTTGACCGATAAAGTCGCCGCCACGCATCACAACTGGGATACCTTGTGCTTGAATTGGAGTTGTGTACTCAAAACCCATTTCTTCAACTGCACGCAGGATGTACTCTGAGACCGGAAGGTCAGAAAATTTTACTTGTTCCATTAAGGATAAAATGTTTTAGTCGGAACGTCACTGTCGTCCTCACGCAAAACCGTGGATTGCCCCGATAGCCGAAAAAAATGATAAAGCGAACGATGAGAACCATCTGTTGCTGCCCTGAAAGGAAATTGAATGAAAGAGAAATGCTCTTTGAAACGATTTTATGAACGCAGAGGCTCTTTAACAGATGTGCCTTTTTTAATACAAGTGCAAAAGTACTACCAATATTTTTATAAAACAAGTGTTTGAATAAAATCTTGTATTTTTTTTATATAATCGTAAAAAATGTACCGATAGAAACCTTTAATAAATTAATAAAAATATCAGATAAAACATTAATAACAAGGCATTTCTACAAAAAAACAAAAATATTCTTGAAGTAATAAAAAATAGAACTATTTCGAGAACAAAGGATATTGTTTTGAAATATGAAAGTTTTACAGAATTTCTAAATTACGAATGTTCAGAAAAGGATTACATGATTTATGCCTATTTTTAAGGCAAAAATTGTTCATTAAATTTGCAAAATTTTGCAATTACTGAATATTAAGCCGAGAAAATAAAATACGTTTTTATAATCTCGGCTTTTGAAATAACAATATAAAACAATTATGGTTTAGCCAACCAAGCTTTTCTCAACTTCAATTGATCAGCTGTTGGATTTTCGGCCAATTTCAATACATTTTTTTGTTTGGTTTCGACCAAAATCGCTGGGGCAGAAAGTTTTACAATTTCTTCTTTGCCTTCGGCATTTTTGCGAACAACCTCAACAGTCACTAATTCTCCTTCTTTGGTTTTGCTACCAAACTCGCTCATGATTGTTTGAATTTTCATCATTTCCATGGCTTCACCATTTACCGAAACGAGTTCATCATCTGCTTTATAGCCCATTTGTTTGCCAAAATTATTTAACTTATCAATGCTCGTAACTTTCAAACGGTTTGTTTTTTGGTTAAAACCAATTGAAATACCACCCAAACTCGCTTGCTTCACTGTTGCATCTGGCAAATATTCAATGCCCACGCTTTGCAAAATATCTGTCAATGGAAGTGGGTCTTTGCCTTCAACATAAGTAGCAAAAAACTGACGAATTTCTGGAAATGTCAACGACGAAATTTTATCGAATAATTCATCATCTTTAAAAGACTGCTCTTTTCCGTAAGTTTTTGATAAATCTTGCATGAGATTTTGCGTACCGTATTTTCCACCCGAAAGTTGGCGAAGTTTTATATCTAAACACATACCAATCAAGGCACCTTTGTTATAGACATTCATATACTGGTTTTTGTATTTGTCCAACACATTAGCACTCATTTCAGTAAATGGCAAAGCATCTTTCATTCCTTTCATAGTCGTGATTTTCTGACGAAGCATATCTAAATACTTTGGTGTGTCAATCAAACCGTATTTTGCTTGCATGTGTCCGGCCGCATATTCTGTCAAACCTTCATACATCCAAAGGTGTTTCGACATCTTTGGGTCGTTATAATCAAAATTACCGATTTCTTCTGAGTGAATATTGAGTGGCGTTACGATATGAAAAAACTCGTGCGATGCCACATCTTTTACGGTTTGGGCTAAATCGGCCGAAGTAGCTTCGGGCAAATAATAAAACGATGAATACGAATGCTCTAAAGCTCCGAAACTCGTCATGGTCTTGCTATCAGACAAAACAATCAAGAAAGCGTATTTTTTGATAGGAAGTTTACCGCCTAAATATTCCTTTTGTGCCTCAAGCAATGTGCTGATGTTAGCCGCAATCTCTTTTGAAGTAGCCATTTTGTTCGGCGAATAAACCGATACCAGAATATCTGCACCACCGATTTTCAAAACTGTAGTATCAGGTTGCGTGTAAAGAATCGGTGCATCTACCAAATTCATGTAATTTTCGGTTTCAAATACATCTGTTGTAGCAGTGCTATTTTTGGCCACTAACGAAGTTGAACCATAAAAACCACTCGGTTTTGTGAAAGTCACTTGATAGGGCAATTGTTTCATACCATCAAAATAGCCAAAGAAACAATGCGTATTGATTGAATATTCTTTATTAGCCACAATATCCGAACCCGTTGGCTCGAAAACCTTTGTACCTTTTATTTCGGGTGAATCCCAAGTGTCATCAATTTTATAGCTGATTTTGTGGAGTTTTTTAGCATCTTTAATTGTGTAGCTGTTTACATCTAATTTATTGGTAACAAGCTGATTACCTTTAGCATCGAAAGCTTTAAAATCAGATAAATATCGACCATAATCGTCGGTGGAATACGTACCCGGAACAGTCTTTGGCAAACGAAAAATAATTTCATCAGTCGTGATTTTTGGACTTATTAAAGATACTTCCAATTTATCGTTATCAACTTTTGTTAAATCAACCGAATACTGATAAGATGAAGATGAGCTATGAGAAGAGTGTGAAGAATTAACGATAGCTTTTTTGGTACAGCCCGCCATGAGCATACCAAACGAAAGAACCAGCAGAGCTTTTTGCATAGGTTAAATGTTTTAGATTTTAAAAGTTTATTTTTAGACAAAAGTAAAAAAAGCTCACTAAAAAACGTCAAAAATTAACTAAGTAGCTTCAAACGATGGATGAAAGGTCAAAAACCGTTGCCTTGAACAGAATGTTAGACACTTAGCTTTGGCAACGATTGGTGAATTGAGTTCAAAATTTATTCTGTTTAAATTCATTTCCAAGCTGAGTTTGTCTTTTTCGGGTGTTAAAGAATTTTCTTCTATTTTTACAAGTTCGATTTCTAGGAAGTATTTACTATATTTATCTTAACAAGCATCATCAAAGGCTTCGAGGACTTTTATGATAGGAAAACATGGGTTTGTAGAAGCCCTTGTCATCATAATTCTATTATACCGTTGCAACAACAGCCAACATAACGAGTTTATCCTGCAAATGGATTTTTTAAGGGATAACGTTTAGAAAAAGTTTTTATCATTAAAATAGTTAAAACAAGATTAAAACTATACTAATTCAGTACTAAAACCATACAAATCAAGACAGTAATACTTCGGCTGGAATACCCAACTGTTGATGAAATATCTTAGCTAATTTAAGTGTTAAAGGCTTCTTTTTATTAAGCAATGCCGAAACATATCCTTTACTTCCAATCCATTGAGCTAAATCTTTGTTTAATAAGCCTCTTTCTTCCATTTTTAATTTGACTGCTTCAATGGGGTCGGGTGTTGGAATCTGATAATGAATATCTTCATAGGCCTTAATTAGTAACAAAGCGATTTGTAAAGCTTCTCCCTCTGGACTATCTAAATTAGGTGATAAATCGAACTGAGTATCTACCCAATCCAACATTGCTTCATAATCCTGATCTGTTTTAATTATTTTTAGTTTCATGATTTTAATTGTTTTTCAATTCTTATATTTTACTTTGGCAACATTAATTTGGTCGTATTCGGCATGAGTACCAAACCACTTAATCTGAATGACTTTGTAAGTAAAAACCATTCTTACAACCAGCCTGTAATGGTTTCCCAAAATATTAAACACCACTCTATCGTCACCAACCAAACTTGCATTTCCATAAACAGCCTTTAATTGCTGAAAACTCTGAAAATCAGCATCGATAAGCTCATAATACCATGCCAACAAGGCATTTGCAGCTTTGGGATATTCTTTACAATAAGCCAATAAAGTTTTTCGAGTGATGATATTAAACATCCTTTATTAATTAAAGTTTTCTAATAGAGAACAAAATTAAAGGTTTACTTTTAGTGAACCAAGCGATTGAACTTTAATATAACTTATAATTAAGAAAATATTTAAAAAAAAGACAGTTGTCGAATGTAGATGCCACAAAAGAGTAAGAAACAGAATGCATAATTACATCAAAAATTTATGTTTTTTTATAGCAAGTTCATCGAGATTTTCCCAACATTGGAAATGGTTATTTTATAACATATCCAGCGGATAACCAAATTGAACGAATTTTGTTCTTACTTCCTCATAAAGTGCTGATTATAAGAACATTTAATAAATGAAGTAGTTCGTCTTTGTAATAGTTGGAAGCGAGAACAAAATTTTAGTCATTCGGAATGACTTTTATCATTTTGTAGAGAGGGAATTTTCGGTCAGCCGAAACTAATGATATTCTAGTACTTGCAGATTGTGCGATTATCATTCTATCAAAAATATCATTATGATTTTCT
>JAFEIL010000561.1 GCA_017495105.1 Emticicia sp.
GTATACAACTATATAGGACCAAAACCAACTGGCTATATACTTAATGATAGTTTGCATGTTGTTCCTTTTGGTGGTGGTACAGGTCTAAATTACTATTATGAATTCAAACCACCCTATCAAGGAGTTTATAGGTTTACGAATGTACTATCAAATTGCGGTAATAAAGCAATAAATAGAGAATTCAACATAAGAATCAAAGACGATTTAGAACTTTTCGACCTACCTAATAAATCATTTTGTGTTGGAGAGAAATTCAGGGTTCGGTTCAAAGCAAAACCATACATAAATCTATCAAGCCTTGAAGTTAGAGCCTACAACTATAATACACGGAGTAACTACACAATATTTGCACACAGAATCATTGGTGATTCGCTCGAAATTCAAATTCCAAGTGAATATTACTATCAAGATGGCACACAATTTTTATTATCAACCACCAATAATGAATATCTAAGTAATTTCACCACGAACAATATACGAATAAAGAGTATTCCTTCTGCTAATATTTCTTACACGGGGAGTTATCAAATTTCGTATCCTGAGTATGTAAATATTTATCTAAATTTGAATGGAGGGTGGCCTTACTATGTTAAATCAACTAATGATACCATAACTCATGTTATAGAATCAGGCAATTCGAGTTTTAGCACATTTATCAAAAATCCAGTATCAATAAAACTACAATCTATTAAAAATCAATGCGGTGTAGGAAATATTGGTCAGGAAGAAAATCATTATACATTATATAGTCGGCCGAATAGTCTAAGAATTGTTACCTTAAACAAAGGTATCTTTTGCTTAAATGACCCGATCATAGTACAAATCGATACTATTGGGAAGTATAATTCTGATAATGAATTTAAATTATTCTTAGCCACCAGTTATCGAAGTGATTCACTTATTGGTAAGTCTAAAAGTATAAATTTAAGTGGAAGAGTCACAAACAAGATAAGTATGTCTGAAACATTTTATGTTAAAGTTTGCTCTACTTCTCCTGCGATTTGCACTTATGGCACTTACGTAAAATTAAACGCCTTTCCTGTTGGAGCTGTGACATCCGCCTATGTTTATAACAACGATTTACTACCTTATGGAGAGTTAGTAAATACAAATTCTGTGTCGTTGGTTAAAAATCAACAAATAACCCTATTAAGTAGTTTTTATGGTAGTGGCACACTACATTACCGAATCAACAATAGTAAAATTTATACAATTGGAGCTGAAACTTATGATTTATCTACTTACGGGGCATCAGATCTAATTAGAGTACAAAAAGATACAACATTTTCAATTACTGAGGTAAGAAATGAATGTGGATTAAATACCAATACAAATCTGCCATTTAAGGCTAAAGTCGTAAAATTTAAAATTTATACCAAAGAATTGCTTTCTTATAAAAATTGTGTTGGCGGAGCCTTGGCTGTAACCTATAGGTTAGAAGGTGAAGTTCCGACTGATGCAAAATTTGCGGTACAAATTAAATCGAATAACGAAGAGTTCAGAACTATTGAAACGCTGCAAACGGGTGATCCAATGATTGTAAGAATTCCCGAAGACATAAAAGATGGTGCCGCCTACGACTTTAGGGTTATATGCACAAATTACTCTGATTTTGAAAGTGTAAGATACGCAGGCACATATCTTTATAAAAAGCCATCAGCAAAATTGGTGTCAGAAAATGGAAACGACTCGGTTTTTGTTTATAGAGGCGGCGAAAGTATATCTTTAAAAGTACTACTGAAAGGAGATAATGGAAAAGGTGTCGTTTTCAATCCTTCGAACAGTTATGTGTCATTTAGCGATAGTGTAGGCTATTTCCCAATTATAGCTAAACCGGGCGATATTTATTCTTTAAAAAGTGTACAAAATGGTGCTTGTGGATATGGCGATGTATCTGGAATTGTCAAAGTCTATGAGCGTCCGAATATGGTAATCAATAACATTGTTTTTTCTTCTCCTTGTGTTGGATCTTCTGTCAGTATTAACTTTCAAACAACTGGAGAGTTTGGTAAAAACAATGTAATAAAGGTTATACTTGTAGATACTTACAATAATCAATACACAGTAGCAACAACAACTCTGAGCAATGGTGATATTGTTTTTAATACGCCAAATACTATTAGACATGGGCACTACCAAATTTTCTTAAGAGCAACAAACCCTAATTTGACAACTACATTTTCAGGATATTATTACATCTCTGAGCTTCCAGTTGTTAATTTAACTGGAACAAGCTACATAAACCCTGGTCAAAATTCCGAAATCAGCTTTAAAGTTTTAAAAGGTACATCACCAATAACTGTTACCTTTGAGGATAATAGCCAAGCCATACTTTCTTACTCTAATGCTTCTGTTGTTTATGAGCCTATAACCGTTTCAAAACCACTTGCTCCGACTATCACAAGTTTATACAAAGTTAAGTCGGTTTCTAATGTTTGCGGTGGTGGAATGGGTTCAGGGCAAGCTGTAATCAATGTAAATACAGCTACTGGAAATTATATAAACACCAAAAATGTCCCTTTAGTCTGTTCGGGAAAAAGCTTAAAAATACCATTTCAAAAAATTGGAAATGTACCGAATACCTTAACTTACTGGGCAGAAATGTCTGATGAAAATTCCGATAACTATCGCATAATTTCTTCTGTACTACTTACTGATACCATATCTGCTGTAATTCCCCCGAATCTTGCGGTCGGGAGCAATTATCGTTTTAGAGTAAGGGTTAATGATAATAATATACAAAGTAGTTCAAGTCCCAATGGCATAACCCTCTTT
>JAFEIL010000274.1 GCA_017495105.1 Emticicia sp.
AAATTTGAAAATCAACTTTTCAAAATATTGTTAATTAATTCTTTACAGATACTTACATAAAATAAATGTACACTACCTCCCAGCCAAAATACTGTTTTTACCATCCATATTTGTCGGGCAATAATTAAACCTTCGTATTTGGGCTGATCAATATTCAAATAATTTTGATATTTTTTGTTCAAAAACTTCAACATACTGTTTATTTTAGGATTAATGGTATTTTAATTTCCGTTCTTAAGAATTCGAACATTTTTAAACTAGGTTTTATCACGATACTTTAATTCAAGTGGGGGAATTTAGACAAAAGACTTTCTAAAATTTTTAGGCAATCAGATTGTCAGCGATATTCACATTGGTAAAAATATTCTTCAATTTAGCGTAAAGGTTATTTAACCTGTACCGTTTGGTAAAATTAAACAAACGTACGAAATTCGTCATTGTTTTGATGTAAAATTTTTAAACTAAAAATGAGGTTTGTCTTGTCCTACAATAGGCTTAGGGAAATTTATGGGCAAAAACGAATAGCCCACCTTTATGATGCTAAACTTTAGAGGTAGGAGCAATTGTAACGATAGTTGAACTATGCGACTAATCATAAATTAATGGGTTAGAAGGTTGGTTTGTTTAGTTGTAAACCCAAAGTTCTTTAAATCCAGCATTTTGCACACTGCCGGACTAGTGGATACGTTTCGCTGGGCGGGGTTCTCCTTACTGTTTTTGCTGGTTGAAGATTTTCAATCTTGAGCAGCGGGAGTTCGGTATCGTAAGCTGAGCCGAAGCCATCCCACGAAATAATATTTACCTAGTAAACTTAACCAAAATTATTAAATAATTTGCAAAATATAGATATTTAATTGCCACATTATCAGTACTTTGTGCCGAGCGATGGTCGCCTCTGAACCTTTGTTCTCTGTACCTTATTTAAGGTAAATGCAAACCAGTTGTTCCCCAAAGGTGGATTACAAATCCAAGGCTCTGAGGTCGAAGGTTTTCAATTTTGACAAGCGGGTTCTTGTACCGAAGAACCTGATGGAATGCATATTTCTTGTCAAAATGATTTGAGAATATAAATCATAAATAGCGGTCTAACTTTAAAAAGAAAAAATTTTAGACGAACTTTTATGCATACCTTTAATCAAAAATGTTTATTCACACATTTTTGATGCTCCCAAAATAATATGTTTCACCAGCTCTTGCCTATAAAAGTTTTGATCATTGAGGATGATCCAACTTGGTCTATCTTTGTAGAATCAATAATCTCCGAGTCTAACTATGAATTAGTTGGTATTGCTAATACACTGACTAAAGCAAAAGTAATGATTGAGGGATTTAATCCTGATATATTGATAAGTGAAATAAGAATTCAGAATGTCCTTGTTTTTGATTTTTTGGATACTGAAAAGTATTTGGGTGTACCAATCATATTTATGGCACATCAAATGGACGACCGATTCTATGAATTGTCTCAAACAATACCTAAGACGACCTACCTTACTAAGCCATTTCAAAAATTCACATTACTATCAACATTGGCTTTATTATTGAGTAAATATAGTGTGAAAATTATTGATGACAAACCCTTTGTGAGCATCCGAGAGAATCAATATCAAGTTAAAGAAATATTGTTTGATGACATTGTTTGTATTGAGGCAGAAGGTAACTATGGTATTATTAATACTTATTCAGGCATGAAATATATTTATAAAAAGATACTTAAAAACTGCCTTGAAGAATTAGATGAAAGATTTATCAGGGTGCATAAGGGATACATAATAAATAAAACCTATATACGCCGAATTGATTTAACCAGCCGCGAGATAACTGTAAACCTTAGTATTGTGCCAATTGGCAGGACATATAGGAGTGAATTAGATTGTTTATTAAAATAGACTCTAAATCGTAGCGATTCTTAATTATACATTACTACATTCCAATTAATTCACTTTCATATTTTCAAGAAGAAAATTTTATCTGCTTAGTTTTTTTTAACCATTAAGGCACTCACTCCCAATTTTGGTTTATTTGTTTTTTTATCTTCTGCAATTACAAGACTATTGTCGTTTACAGTAATAATTGTCGTTCATCCTCTTTTTGATATTTTTATCACTCGTTTAGAGTTATATTTGTTAGTAGATTGATACCGAAGAACGATAAGTTCATTGATGGCATAAAGCCACGAAGATATATCTTGTTCATAATTATTTGGTGAAAACATATTCTTAAATATTTATAATCAAACTCTTAATTTTAAAATAAAGCAACATTAGAGCCATTTTATTAAAACTATCAGTTTTGAACATTTTTTCATTTTTAACTATCAAAGATAATGAATATATGAAACAAACCAAGTACAATAAACACCAAAACTGCCTTAGAAATAGAAGTCATTAATAATGGATTCATTGAGGCCTCGTATATTTATTACGGTTATACGGTTTCTACTATATTTTTAGTTCATGTCGCAAATATGAATGTTTACAATATGGGTTCGGGATGTGTTGTAATGTATTGTCGGAAAAGCCTCATACAGATTCAAATGGACTAATATGTGCTCATTTCGACGAATGTAAAGGTACATCTGTCAACTGAATTATAACGACTTGAACCTCTATTTCCTTAGTTAACTGCTTTAAAGTTGCCAAACATTTTTAAACGACTTTTTTTATGATGTAATTGATTGAATTTCAGGAGATTACTTTACTAAACCCTATTGACTAAATTCAATCACAACTTATCCATTTAGTAATATTACTATAATAGTTCTTTGG
>JAFEIL010000477.1 GCA_017495105.1 Emticicia sp.
CTTATTTTTGGGTCATTCTTTTTCTAATTCTACTAAGGCTTTGTGGCTCAATTCCTAAATAGCTTGCTAAATATTTCACCGAAATGCGATTAAAAGCTGTTGGAAATTGTTTCTGAAAATTCAAATATCTTGTTTGTGGATTTTCATTTCTTTTTTCTTCGTCGGCGAGCATGATATTTTTGAGGTCCTCCATCAACACGATACTAAAAATCTTTTCAAACTTTGAATTACTTTCAAAAAGCTGCCAAAGAGTATCTTTTTTCATCATTAATGCCGCACAATCTTCAAGAGCTACAAAAGTTTTGTTTGAAGCTGAATTTTCAATAAACCCTTCTACATAAGTAAAAAGACAATTTTCAAAGAAAAACTTTGTTGTGATTTCCTTTCCATTATCATCAATATAATAACTACGGATTAATCCTTGATTCAAAAAACCAATAAAATGACATAACTCCCCATGACGGAGAATTATATCATTTTTTTTAAAGTTTTTCACATAAACTAATTGAGTTATTTGCTCAAATTCTTCATCTGAAATGCTTATTTTCTCATTTATGAAAGTTTTAAGCAATGAAAAGTCCATTTTGTTTAGTATTAGATGGCTTATGAATATGAAATATTTGGAGCAAATTACGCAATTTTCTAAAACTTCATATTCTGAATCCTCACTGCATTCAAAATAGCTAAAAGGGCTACCCCAACGTCAGCAAAAACGGCTTCCCACATGGTAGCCAATCCGCCAGCACCCAATATCAAAACAATGCCTTTTACAACAAATGCCAATGTGATATTTTGCCAAACAATGCGTTTGGTTTGTTTGCCGATATTGATTGCCATTGGTATTTTTGAAGGCATATCGTCTTGAATTACTACATCGGCAGTTTCAATGGTGGCATCGCTTCCAAGCCCTCCCATTGCTATGCCTACATCGCTTAGGGCCACTACTGGGGCATCATTTACACCATCGCCAACGAAACAAACGGTTTCATTGAGGGCTTTTAATTCTTTTACTTTATTCACTTTGTTTTCGGGTAAAAGGTCGCCAAAAGCATTAGTTATTCCTAATTTGTCTGCCACAAATTGTACAACATTGCTTTTATCGCCACTTAACATGGTGGTTTTTACGCCCAATTCTTTGAGTTTATTGACCGTAAATTGAGCATCTTCTTTGATGCTATCGGCAATGGTGAGGTAGCCTACAAATTTCTTGTTGTAAGCAATGGCTATCAAAGTATAGACAATCGTAGTTGGGTCAATGTCATAAGTGATGGAGAATTTGTCCATTAATTTGAAATTCCCGACCAACAATTCTTTGCCTTTTACTTCGGCTTTTAGTCCGTGTCCAGATATTTCTTCTACGTTTTTAAGTTCAATACTTGAATCCACTTTTCCAACAAATTGATGAATAGCAGTAGCCACAGGATGTGTACTTTGGCTTTCCAAAGTATTTACCATTGCCATGATTTCATCTTTATTAAATTCTGGTTTGAGAACAACTTCTTGTACCTTAAAAACGCCCTCAGTCATAGTACCTGTTTTGTCCATCACTACGTTTTTAATATTGGCAATAAGGTCTAAGAAATTACTTCCTTTAAACAAAATTCCGTTTTTTGAAGCGGCACCAATTCCTCCAAAATACCCCAAAGGAATAGAAATTACTAAGGCACAAGGGCATGAAATAACCAAGAAAACCAAGGCACGGTACAACCATTGACTAAATACATAATTTTCCACAAAAAAGTAAGGCAATACCGTAATTAGAATTGCCAAAAGCACCACAATTGGCGTATAAATCTTAGCAAATTTTCTGATAAATAGCTCAGTTGGGGCTTTTTGAGCTGTGGCATTTTGTACCATTTCTAAAATCTTACTCAACTTACTATCAGTGTATGCCGTTGTTACTTTGACCTGTGCAACGGTATTTAAGTTTATCATTCCAGCCAAAACTGTTTCACCTTTTGCTTTGGTATCGGGTTTGCTTTCTCCTGTAAGTGCGGCTGTGTTGAATGAAGCTGTTTCTGACAATAATTCACCATCTAAACCTAATTTTTCACCCGCTTTTAATTGAATAATATCGCCAATATTTGCTGAAGCTGCTTTGATAGTTTTGGCTTCATTATTTTGCAAAATCGTTACTTCATCGGGGCGTTGGTCGAGCAAAGATTTGATATTTGCTTTAGCTCTTTTTACTGCCAAAGTCTGGAAAACTTCACCAACGGCATAAAAAAGCATCACTGCCACACCTTCGGGGTATTCACCAATGGCAAAAGCCCCAACTGTGGCAATAGACATTAATAAAAACTCTGAGAATATTTCGCCCTTGGTAATACTTTCAAACGCTTCTTTTAAAACAGGAAATCCAACTGGTAAATAGGCTATTGCGTACCAAGCAATTCTGACCCAGCCAGTAAACCAAGTTTGAGGAAAATAATTATCTAAACCAATGGCAATGAGTAATAAAACTAAGCTAATGATGGCTGGTAAAAACATTTGAAATGTGCTTTGATTACCCACAGAGTGGTTATGTCCGTCATCATCAGAATGTTCATCTTTATGCTCATTATGGTCATCGGTAGCACAACAACCAACCTCTTTATGCTCTTTTTTGAGTTGTTTATTGACAATAAGATTGATTTTTTCTTCTTGTGTACAACAAAGCTGTTTGCCGTCTTTGTCGTAAATGTGTTTGTGTTCCATTGTTAATTTTATTTAAATTGAATATTTTTTTTAATAATGATTTGCCATCTCTTCTGTCTGAATTTATAAAACGATTTAGCCCAAGCCGTAATGATACCAGTTAATATACCACCGTAAATAACTATTTCATCTTCATAATAAATACTGTTGTTAGTTAGTGTTTTTAAAGAAATCTTGTGATTCCAAATCTTTGCGGCATCGTCCCATTCCTTTGTTTGCAAAATTTTGTTTACGGCATCTATTTTTTCAAAATACAAAGTGTGAGTTCCTCCAAAAGGAATAAAGCCAAAAATTAACATTTTCGTCGATACTGTGTCCAATTCTTTCCAAATATTGGGAAAATGTATATCTATTGGTTTAAATTTTACTTTTGGTTTACAAACGAATTCTAATAATTCACTTTTTTGCAGTTTCTCCCAAGCAGTATCACCATTGATTAACATTTCTGAGGAAACTGTAAGTTTATGAGCTGTAACTTCATTTCCTTTGTAGTCAATTTTTAGTTTTTCGATTTTCACTTCCATATTTTTAATCAAGTATTTGTCTCTATAATTAATTTTAAATCATCTGGTATTTCCATTGGCTTCAAAGGTGGTACATTTGCACCACCTGTATTACCTACTGGTACTGTACCTACAAATGATTTTACACCACCAAAAATCAATCTTGTTATTTGTCCCAAAACTTCTTTGGTACTTTTTATTTTTATCCCAAACTTGAGCATTTGCCAATGAACATAAGAATGCTGCAATGGGTAACGTTGTCCTATAATATGTGCTCTTTCATAATGCCGCCAACATTCTTGTAATTTACCGTCATGCAATAATTTTGTAGCATTATCCAATTCTATTTTATAGAATGGGTACAGTTTTTTGGGAATATTAAAGTATAATTTCATGATTTTAATATTTTTAAAAAATAATATCAATGTCCATGTTCATCGCCACCTTCTGAGTTCGACATCGTTGATTGTAAATAATATGCACCTTTCGTTACGATTTTTGCCCCTGCTGGTATTTCTTGCAAAGGTGTAACTTGCACAAAACCTAATTGGGTTGTACCTTTTTTGACTTCAATTCGCTTGAAATGTACGCCATCATCATGACCTGCTTCTTCTTTATCAGTCGCTTTTTTGGGTGCTTCCTCTTTTTCGGCTTCTTGAATAAAAATATAATCTTTACCGCCAGTTTGTGCGATAGCATCAAACGGCAAAGTTTCTACATCATTTTTGCCAATATCAATCAAAGCATTGACATACATTCCAGGAATCAGCCCGATGGTAGAATTGTTGATGTCGGCATGAACTGCCACCGATTTTGATTCATTCTGAAAAGACTTTCCAACGCTAAAAATTCGCCCGATAATTTCTTGATTCCCTTGATTTGTGAGTACAAATCGCACACTTTGCCCAACTTTTATACGAAAAAGGTCTTTTTCATAAACCAATAAATCAACGTGCATTTTAGAATTATCGACAATGGAGAATAGTGTATTATTTGCTGAAATACTGCTTCCTATTTTTATCTTCACCTCTGTAATATAACCCGAAATTGGAGCGGTAATACTCAGGATTGAAGTATTCTCATTGCCACCAAGAGAAAGGTTTTGGTCTAAAATATTGATTTGATTTTCGGTATTTTTGATTTTACTTTTGATTGATTCGAGGTCTGAACTTACCTTTTGAAAGGTCTTTTTAGCGGTAACGTTTTCATCGCTTAGTTCTTTTTGACGTGCAAATTCCAATTCTAAAAAGTCTTTATTTACTTTGGCTTGTTGCAACTCTTCGGTCAATTTGGCTTTTTCGAGTCGAATATTATTAAATTCTAAACTTTGAAAAGTTGCCAAAGTCTGGCCTTTTTTCACAAATTGTCCTTCGATAACAGCAATAGTTTTGATGATTCCACCCATAAAAACCGAAACATCGGCTTGGTTTTGAGGTGGAAGTTTGGTGTAGCCATTGGCTGTGATAACTTCGCTCAAATTTTTCTTTTCAAAATTTCCGAAAACTATTTGAGTCGTTTTTACTTGCATAGGAGTTAATTCGACAACGTTTGCTTCGTCGTGGTGTTCTTCTTCCACTACTGTTTCTGCGGCCTTTTTATTGCAAGAAACCAAAAGAAACAAGGCAATTGTACCGATTAAAAATTTATATTGAATGATTTTCATTTGCTTAAAATTAATTGTTTAACAAATATTGAATATTGATTGCATTTTGGTTGAATGCGTTGATTGCTTGCAAATAATTTTGCTGAATGCTCAACACAGTTTCCAAACTTTGGAGGTATTCTACATAGCCAATTTCACCATTTTGATAGGCTTTTGTAGCATTTTTGCCAATAATTTCGCCATTCGGCAGAGCCGTTTGGGTATAGTAATCAAGCAAAGATTGATTGGTTTTTTGTTCCTGAATCTGCTGCAAAAACTGGCTATTCAACTGATTTTTAAGCTGTTCTGAGTTTTTTTGTTGTAGTAAAATCTCAGTTTCTGATGCTTGAATTCGAGCTTTATTTGCCTTTCCGAAAAGCGGAATACTGATTCCCAAATTTATGCCTTGAAAACGAGGAACGCCATTATAGAAAACCGTTTTATCATTTACCTCTTGATTGCCTGTGAGCGAATGTAAAAAATAGCCAGCCATAAATTCAGGTTTTACCAAAGCCTTTTCCACGTTTTTTTTTGCCGATGCAATTGCCACTTGTTGCATTGCCAAAGCCAACATAGGATTTTGATTGATATATGTAGAATCTGATAAAATTGCCCTTGAAGGCAAAAATGTAGTTTCTGCAATCGTGAAATCGTTTTTGATATTCAAAATACTTTTTAACTTGATTTTCTCACTTAAAATCAAACTTTCATTCTGACTTCTAATTTGAATTAAGCCTTGCTGTTTGGTTTCGGCTGTCATTTTTTCTAACAAAGTGCTTTCGCCAGTTTTGAGTTTAAGATTTGCAGCTTTTACAAATTGCAGTAAATACTCATCTTGTTTGACCAATAATTGATTGATTGCTGTCAAATACAAAATAGTATTCCAAGATTGTCGAATCTGAAGAGCGATGTCATGTTTGGTTACTAACAATTTCAATTCACTACTTTTGATATTTTCGTTGATTAGTAACTTTTTTGCTTGAAATTGAAAGGGACTAAATCCTTGTGAAATGCTAAAATTTTGGTCAAAACTACGGGTATTGTATTGTCCAAGCATGGCACTTACATTTGTTTTTGGAAGCTCTTTTGCCAATGGTTTTAGCTGATTTTGCATCTTGACTGCCAATTCATTGGCTTGTACCAAACTATTGTTTTTTGTTCCTAAATCAATCGCTTGTTGCAAACTAAGAGGTGATTGGGCATTAGCAACGCCACTCAAAAGCAGAAAACCTAAGATTATTATGGATGTTAATTTAGAAATTTTAGGTTTATGAAAACCTTTTTCAAATAACAAATACAAAATCGGCAGTACAATCAAGGTCAGTAATGTTGCTGTAATTAAACCACCTATCACAACGGTCGCCAAAGGTTTTTGTACTTCTGCACCAGCACCACTGCTCAAAGCCATTGGCAAAAAGCCCAATGAAGCTACTGCGGCTGTCATTACCACAGGACGTAAACGCACTTTTGTACCTTCTTTGATTCTTTCTAAAACATTATCTAAACCTTCGGCTTTGAGTTGATTGAAATAGCCAATTAGCACAATACCATTCAAAACTGCCACACCAAACAAGGCAATAAAGCCAATTCCTGCCGAAATACTGAACGGCATTCCACGTACCCAAAGAGCAAAAACGCCTCCAATGGCAGAAAGTGGAATGGCAGTGAAAATCAATATGGATTGTTTGATTGAATTAAAAGTGAAATAAAGCAATACAAAAATCAACAATAAAGCTACTGGCACTGCTACTGCAAGGCGTTTGTTGGCTTCTACCAAATTTTCAAATTGACCGCCATAGGTTACATAGTATCCTTCGGGGAGTTTAAGTTTGGCATTTAATTTCGCTTGAATATCATTGACTACACTTTTTACATCACGTCCACGTACATTCAAGCCAATCACAATTCTACGTCTGCCATCTTCTCGACTAATTTGTGCCGGACCTTGTTCAAAATTTACATCGGCAACCTGCTCTAAGGGAATTTGGTTGCCATTGGGTAAGCTCACAAAAATATTTTTCACGTTTGAAATATCCTGTCTAAAATCTTTGTCGAGTCTGACAACCAAATCATAGCGTTTTTCACCTTCATAAACTGTTCCTGTGGCTTGTCCTGCAAAACCTGTGCGTATAACTTTGTTCAAATCCCCTACATTTAAACCATACAATGCCAGTTTATCGGGGTTATATCGAATGGTAATTTGTGGCATTCCTGTTACTTGTTCCGCTTTGATGTCCGCAACGCCTTCTATATTGCCAATCAATCCAATCGTGGCATTTGCCGTTGCTGCCAATTTTTCTAAATCTTCTCCGAAAACCTTGATGGCAATATCGCTTCTTACACCTGTCATTAATTCATTAAAACGCATCTGAATCGGTTGAGAAACCTCAAAGCCTACGCCTGGTATTTGCTCCATTTCTTCTTTCATCATATCCGCCAATTCATAGAAATCTTTCGTAGTTGTCCATTCTTTTTTGTCTTTCAGAATGATAATCAAATCACCTGTTTCGATGGGCATGGGGTCGGTTGGAATTTCGGCAGAACCAATTTTAGAAACCACTTCAACGACTTCGGGGAACTTTGATTTTAGTAGTTTTTCTAATTTTGTAGATGTTTCGATGCTCATATTTAACGAACTGCCACCTGCATTTCTAAAATTGATGGCATAATCGCCTTCTTCCAAAGTAGGAATAAATTCACCGCCCATTCGACTAAATACAAATAAAGCAATCAAAAATAAGGCAACAGAAGCACTCAAAATAATTGTTTTTAATTGCAATGCCTTGTCTAAAATCGGTTGGTAGAAACGATAGATAAAATCAATGATTTTGTCAGAGATGTTCTTTTTATGGCTGATATTTTTACTTAAAAATAAGGCAGAAGCCATTGGAACATAGGTAAGCGACAAAATAAATGCCCCTAAAATAGCAAACGGAACAGTTTGTGCCATTGGCTTAAACATCTTGCCTTCCGTGCCAACCAATGCCAAAATGGGTAGATAAACAATCAAAATAATAATCTCGCCAAAAGCAGCACTTGACCGTATTTTTGTAGATGCCTGTAAAACTTCTTCGTCCATTTCTTCGGCAGAAAGTCGTCCTTCTTTATTCTGATGCAAGCGGTGAATAACTGCTTCGACAATTATAACCGCACCATCTACAATTAAACCAAAATCAATTGCACCCAAACTCATAAGGTTGCCACTTACACCAAATAAATTCATCATTATTACGGCAAAAAGTAATGCCAAAGGAATGACCGATGCCACGACCAAGCCAGCTCGCCAATTGCCAAGTAGTAAGACCAATACAAAAATAACTATCAAAGCTCCCTCTAAAAGATTAGTTTCAACGGTTTTGATAGCATTATTAACCAATTTTGTGCGGTCAATGAATGGTTCGAGCGAAACACCTTCGGGCAATGATTTTCTGATTTGTTCAACTTTCGCTTTTGTTCGATTAACCACCGCCGATGAATTTTCTCCTTTGAGCATTAACACCATTCCGCCCACCACTTCGCCTTTGCCATCTTTGGTAACTGCACCATATCGCAAAGCTGAACCCTCATGGACAGTTGCTACATCACGAATCAAAATTGGTATTCCGTTATTTGTTTTGACTACAATTTTTTCAATATCAGCGATAGTTTTTACCATTCCCAAAGCCCTGATAAAATAAACATAAGGCTGCTTGTCTATGTATGCACCTCCTGTATTTTCATTGTTTTTTTCGAGGGCATCAAAAATATCAGTAATGGTAGTATTCATGCTTTTCAGTCGGTCGGGCTGCACTGCAATTTCATATTGTTTAAGACTACCGCCCAAAGTGGTAACTTCGGCAATTCCTGCCGTACCAAGAAGCTGTGGTTTGACTATCCAATCTTGAATAGTGCGGAGTTTTGAGGCATCATATTGGCTTTCATAACCTTTTTTTGCATAAATTACGTATTGGTAAATTTCACCCAAACCCGTAGTGATAGGTGCTAATTCGGGGATTCCTGCACCTTTTGGAATCAATCTTTCGGCATCTTTTAGCTTTTCGGACATTTGTTGCCTTGCCCAATAAATGTCTACATCTTCCTCAAAAACAAGGGTAATGACACTCAAACCAAAGCGAGAAAACGACCGCATTTCTACGATTTTGGGAATCGTCTTCATCGTTTGCTCGATGGGGTAGGTAATAAACTGCTCCACTTCTTGGGTTGCCAAAGTGGGAGCTGTGGTAATAACTTGTACCTGATTATTTGTAATATCTGGCAGGGCATCAATGGGCAATCGGCTTAAATTATAAATGCCAACCAATACCAAAGCGGCAGTTAATAAGCCTACGATAAATTTATTTTTTATCGAAAACTGTATGATTTTATCTAACATTATTTTGAAATCAAATTTTGAAGAAATAGATATAATTATATGACTGTCAGCAAACTAACAGCAGATAAATACAATAAGAATATTTCAAAAATTAGATTTTGGGCGGTTGCCAGATATTTCCGTAGAAATTTGAAGAAAATGAATCGTTAGCGTAAACGATTTTAGATTTTTGAGAGTAAAAATTAGGCTGTTTTTCGGGAGTATAAGTCGGGAAAAAGAAATTATAAGCTATATTCGTTCCACAACAAGCACAAATACAAAATGGTGAACAAGTTTCGGTATCTTCTTGATGCTCCGAATGGGAGGTTGTAGAAAATGAAATGTTGTCATCACTCAATACTTTACAGTCTTCCATATCTCCGCAAGGCAGACATGAAAGCACGAGTATATACATCGAGAATATGACTGAAAATATTTTCATAAAACAAAAGTATGTAAAATACCAGTGCAACAGGGAGTCAAAAAGGAAATATTTTCACTTTTTGAAGAAGTCGCATTAACCAGATTATATCTTTTATAAATACAATTGAGGGAATTACAAAGCACAACAGGATTTCGGATTTTGTTGAATTGGTGGACATGGTAAAGTTCCATAACTACAAAACACACAACAATCACCATTGAGAGGCTTTAAAACTTGCTT
>JAFEIL010000352.1 GCA_017495105.1 Emticicia sp.
CTATATATCAATCTAAATTTAATCAAGCACATGAAAAAGTTATTATTATTTTTATTGCCATTTTTATCGGTTGATGTATTTGGTCAGCAAAAAGTTTATCGTCCAGAAAAATTTGAACAGAATATTATGAATGTCAAACGTGTAGGAGATGTTTATAAACCTTATTCCGTTGTTCAATTAAAAGATGGCAAAGAAGAGGCGAAGGATTTTGAGATTGAAACTAAGAAAGTTATTTATGATTTTAATCAATTCGCACGAAGTAAAAATGTAAAATTTGAAGACTTTGCCTTTCGACCGTACCGCTTTATTCCAATTCAAATATTGGTACAGCCCAATGGAAGCATAGATTATTTTATTTATGGATTTCAATCTGGACTTTATGGTGGAGGAATGAGAATGGCGAATGATAGCCTTAATGCAGAAGAACAAAAGATATTTGTGAGTATTGCCAATGAATTTTGTAATAATTACAAATTACCTGCAAACGAATATAATAAAAAATACAGCGTCAATTTTAATATTTCGCTTGGAAAAGAACCTCGAAAAATAAGCAAAAAAGGTATTTCTACCTTAGAATTGGCTCAAAATTGCGACCAACCAGATACAGTTAAAAACTTGATTTTAAACAAACTGCATCTTGAAACATTTCCAGATGTAATCTATAGATTCAAGAATTTGGAAAAGTTAGATTTGTCTGGTAATTATATTCATCAAGTTCCGCAAGAAATATGGAGTTTGAAAAAATTAAAATTTTTGAGCTTGAGTGAAAATAGGATTGACTATTCAAGCTTTAAATTCAAAAGAAATAAGCATCTTAAAGACTTAAATCTTCAATATACTGAAATGGCAAAAATGCCAAAATCATTGAAAAAGAATAGACGTTTAGAAATCTTATTTGTTGGTAACAACCCAATAAAATTTGTAAAGAATGATTTTAAGGGAATGACAAATCTGAAAACCCTTAATTTATACAATGTCCGAACTTCAATAATTCCAAAATCAATTGGAAAGATAAAAAACTTAGAAGAACTCGACCTTTATTACAACGATTTAGAGTTTTTACCTAAAGAAGTTTGTAAATTACTTAAACTAAAAACGTTAGCGGTTGCCAATAATCAACTTTGGAATTTACCCGAAGAAATCAGTAAAATGCCCAATCTTCAAACGCTTTATGCACATCATAATCGTTTGAATACTTTGCCTAATTTACCTAATCTCAAACTTTTGGATATTGGTTATAATCTCTTCAAGGTTTTCCCAGAGCAAGTTTATCAATTGAAAGATTTAGAAGAATTTGATATTACGCATAATGAAATAATGGAAATTCCTGAAGGTTTAATTGCTCTCAGTAAACTCCAAAAAATCTATATCCGTGGAAATGAGTTTAATAAAACTGAAATACCAAATGGTAAATTAGCCAAGCTTACTGAAAGTTTAGAAAAACGTCAGGTTTTGGTTAGATAGACTTAAAATGTAGTTTTTTGGTAAAAAAGGTTTAGTTTTGGGTATTGAAAAATTATTTTGCTATTCTCCGATGACTAAACTTTATTATAGCACTTCAGAAGTTGCTGAAATGTTGGATGTGAATATCTCAAGAATTAGATTTTACGAAAAAAAATTTAATCTCAGATTTAAACGAAATGGGCAAGACCGGCAAATTACGGTGAAAGATATTGAGATTTTGAGAAATATCATCGTAAATGCCGATAAGGGTGGATTAACGTTGAAGGGCGTAAAACGCAAAATCAGTAATAAAAGCGACGAAAACAAAACCAAAAATGCCCTAAAAGCTAGATTATTAACTATTAGGGCATTTTTAGTTGAAACTCTAAAAGAGGTTTGAATTAGAAGAATGTACCTACCGAAATCACAAAACTCTTTTGGTTATTGGTAATATTTGCTGATGCATAATTGGCTGTATTAGCTAATTCATAAGGTGTATACGCAGTTTTAAAAGTATTGAATACACCCGCTAAATCTACAAAAAATTTGGCCGAACGATAACCAACACCACCACTAAAAATCATTTGTGAACGGTCGAGATTGTCTATTTTTTGTTTGAAAGGGTCAGGCATATATTTTGCACCGAGTCTCAATCTGATATTATCAATACGATATTCAGCTCCTGCTTTTAAGTTTACCGCATCTTTATATGTGTTCTTTATTCTATTATCTTCTTTAGGCACTTTATCAAAGCCCGTTACATAACCATTGTTATCATAACTTGCATATTTAATACTCATTCCTGTATATGCCACGTATTCTGCATCAGCTGTAATAAATCCTTTTTTCCCAGGAAGGAAGAATGTAGCACCACCACTTGCTTTGAGTGGAGTAATAATTTTATATGAAAATTCATTCTCACGGGTTCTTACTTCCGAATAATCAGGTTTAAAGAATGTAGTTTTAATAGAGATACTCGAATTAAAAACTTCATTCACTGTAATCCAAGATGGAGAGGTGATATTTGCACCTAGGCTAATATTATCAGAGACTCTGAAAATTCCACCAACACCTAAATGTATTCCACTACCATTTGAGGTCAAATCTTCTCTATAATCAAAGCCATTAAAGACTTTTCCTTTCGGAAACTGCTCTGAATAATTATTTAAGTTCTCGTAGTTGAGTCTTACAAAACCTAAGTTAAAGCCTATATAAGTTTTATCATTATAGTTTACACCATACGCCAAATTCCACTGACTTTGATTGCCTGTACTTGAATTATTACCGGTTTGATTGACAGGCAAACTCGTCTCAGCTGTTGTGTATTTAGTATCGTTTTTACTATCAGGATCAATCATATAAGTCCAATAATACATTCCTTCTGGATAATAAGCAGTTGCGGTGTTTTTATCAAATTCATCATCGAGTGTTTTGGCACTGACATTTAAAGAGTTTGCTTTTTCAGTGAAATAGTTACCCATCGAACTTCTATTATTCTGCCCAGCGTAGTTAAAATTAGTTAATAAATTCACTTGTTTTGAATAAGTTACTGCAAAACTTGAACGCTTTTTACGTGTTCCGCTTCCTCCACTATTCATCACAAGTCCTAACTGACCGATATTTGCATTTGAAGTACTTGCCTTGCTCGTAGAACCAGCATAGAGCGAAGAAGTATTGATTGAGTTGAAAATAGGAGTGATGCTCAATTCAGAACGATTATAAAAACCCAAACCAGCAGGGTTCGATGAAGCGTTTCCTGCATCAGCCCCCAATGCCGTATAACTTCCACCCATGCCCTGCATTCGAGCTGAACCAATTACTTTAGATTGTGAATATCTAAAAGCATCTTCTCCATAAAAATGCCCACCCAGCGTTAATTGTGCTTGTGCTTCTATTCCTCCCAAAATTAAAGCAGAGGCTATAAAAATTTGTGTAATTTTCATTGTAGTAATACTGAAGTTTGAAGAAAAGTAAACCAGATTTTTAATCTTTAGTATAATTACTTCATAGAAAAGGTAATATTTATTTAGGTTAGTTTTAATAGAAAACCTCGCTAAACGCTATGATTCAGCGAGGTTCTCGAATGGATTCTTAAAATATCTCAATAATGAGTCTGAACAAACCTAAATCAATTATCTTGGCCCACGGCTGCTTCCGCTGCTTGCACCACTTCCGCTACTACTTGAGCCACTGCTACTTCCAACAGAAGAGTTTGAGCTACTGCTTCCGCTATTGCTCCAGCTAGACGATTGTGATGATGAGCCTCTTGAATAGCTTGAGTTCGAAGAATTGCCACTGCCACTTGACCATCCACTTTCAGATGAACGACTTGTTCCCGAAGGACGTGAGTAGTTATATCCACCAGATGAATTGCTATTTGTGCTACTATTAACCGAATTTGAATATGAGCCACCTTCTGTGCTACCATTTCTACGAGGTCGAGCGTAGTAAGTATCATTTGATGTACTTGAACTATTGGTGCTTCCACCAACGCTGCGTGAGTTACCTCTATTATATTCATTACTTGCCGAACTTCCATTCCATGATGAGCTACTGTTACCTCTTCTTGAAGAAGCATCCGTGCTACCAGTACGACCGTTTGATGTGCCATAACGACCGCCAACTGTGTTTCCATCGTTGTTTACAGATGAATTTGTAAATCCTCGATTGTATGTACTTGAACCACTTCCGCCATCACGAGGGCCGTAAGTACGTACACGACTATTGTCATTATTTACACCATTCATGCCTGAAGTTATATTTCCGTAATAGTTATTTACAAAAATATTATTTCCAAATCCTCTATCATAGAATGCGTAAGAGTTGAATCCGTAAGGATTAGACCATGAATTACCGAAGCCACCCCAAGAATTAAATCCTCCCCAGAATGGGTCAAAGCGATTGAATCCGTAACTGCCCCAAGAATTAAATCCACCTAAAAACGGGTCGTTGAAACGATTAAATCCACCGCCAAATCCACCACCCCAAAAAGGGTCGTAGAAACGATTGAATCCTCCAAAACCAAGGCTCATGCCGAATCCATTTCCAAATCCACTACCGTAACCTCCGAAGCCATTACCATAGCTAAAACGATTGAATGGACTTGACCAACCAACAGGCTGACTCCAAGCATAATCATTCCAACCTGATTGATAGCCATTGGCAAATCCAGAATTGTAGCCAGTGCCGCCATTGTTAGTACGATTTACATTACGAGAGTTTAAATAATTCTCATTATAGTATTCGTCAGTCCCAGTAACATTTTCTTGGTCTTGAATCTGTGGCTCTTCTGGTTGATAACGTTGATTTTCGACGTATTCAGGCGTTTGTCGTGGTGTATAAGCTATTTGTGGAGCATCTTTCGATGAGCCATAAATATCGTCATATTCACCTTGGGTAGTGAGTTGCTTAGTTGAAGTACATCCCCATGCACTTAAAAGAACTGCTACCGATAGATATTTTATTGATTTGAAAGTGTTCATTTTACTGCTATTTAAGTATGGGCTTTAAACATTTCTATGTATATGATGCGACAGGGTAGGAAATGGTTGTATGTTATTTAAAATATTTTTTCATTTCCTTGAAATTAAACTTTTTCAAACAATTGTCATTTAAACATAAAGTTATTGATTAGTAACATTATTTTACAAACTTAATATAAAAACCTATCTTTGCAATCTGTTTGAGCATTAATATCTTATTAGAATTTTACTTAAACTGAATATGAATTGAGTTTTTCTTATATTAAAACGAAATAATCTTATCAAAAATTCAATTTTATTAAAATAACTTATTGAAAATATTAAATGTGCTGTTGAAGGTTTTTTCAATTTGTTCAAACACATTTATAATTTTTGATTCTACTATTCTTTATTAAAAAACATGATTAAAGGACTTCCAAAACGTAGTGAAAACTACTCGGAGTGGTACAATGAACTGGTAAAACGGGCAGATTTAGCCGAAAATTCTGCGGTACGAGGTTGTATGGTAATCAAGCCTTATGGGTATTCTATATGGGAAAAAATGCAACGAGCATTGGATGATATGTTTAAAGAAACAGGACATACCAATGCTTACTTTCCGCTTTTTGTGCCAAAAAGTTTATTTGAAGCGGAAGAAAAAAATGCAGAAGGTTTTGCCAAAGAGTGTGCAGTGGTCACGCACTATCGTTTGAAATCTGATCCAAATAATCCTGGAAAACTAATAGTTGACCCCGAGGCTAAATTGGAAGAAGAACTAATCGTTCGTCCAACAAGCGAAGCCATTATTTGGAATACTTATAAAAATTGGGTTCAGTCACATCGTGATTTGCCAATTTTGATAAATCAATGGGCAAACGTTGTTCGCTGGGAAATGCGTACCCGTATGTTTTTGCGTACGGCTGAGTTTTTATGGCAAGAAGGCCATACAGCTCATGCTACCGAAAAAGAAGCAATGGACGAAACAAAACAAATGTTGGATGTTTATGCCACTTTTGTTGAAGAATGGATGTCAGTGCCAGTAATTAAAGGTTTTAAATCTGCCAATGAACGTTTTGCTGGTGCGGAAGAAACATTGTGTATCGAAGCGATGATGCAAGATGGAAAAGCTTTACAAGCAGGAACATCGCACTTTTTAGGTCAGAATTTTGCGAAAGCGTTTGATGTGAAATTTCAAAATAAAGAAGGTAAACTCGAACACGTTTGGGGAACTTCTTGGGGCGTAAGTACACGTTTGATGGGAGCATTGATTATGGCTCATTCTGATGATTTAGGCTTAGTACTTCCACCCAAATTAGCTCCATATCAAGTTGTTATTGTTCCGATTCCAAATAAAGAATTAGAGCCTGAAGCATTCAAGATTGCATTAAAACCTATAATTGATGAGTTGAAATCTTATGGTGTTTCTGTTAAATATGATGATAACGAAAATTATAAGCCAGGCTGGAAGTTTGCCGAATACGAACTAAAAGGAGTTCCAATTAGAATGGCAATTGGTATGAGAGATTTACAGGCTGGGCAGATTGAAGTTGCTCGCCGTGATACACTCACCAAAGAAACTCGCCCATTGGAAGGTGTTGCAAGTTATGTTAGAGATTTACTGGACGAAATTCAAGCGGCTATTTATCAGAAAGCATTTAAATTCCGTCAGGAAAATATGTTTAAAATTGATACTTGGGCAGAATTTGAAGAACAAATTGAAAAAGGTGGGTTTTTACTTTGTCACTGGGATGGAACTTCGGAAACGGAAGAGAAAATCAAGGATTTGACAAAGGCAACTATACGTTGTATTCCTTTGGATGAAGTAGAAGAAGAAGGGAAATGTATTCTTACTGGAAATCATTCAAATAAGCGTGTGGTTTTTGCTAGAGCATACTAAAAAAGTTCTCACGGAAGCCGCCCGTGCAGTTCTGAATGATGAGTTCTAAGTTTTGCTCAAATTTAGCATTCAATTCAGAACTATAAAAGCGGACTGTTTACATCTCATAATTTATACTTATATTTATTTAAAATAATGGTAAAATCAGGCGATAATGTAGCGGTACATTATAAAGGAACGCTAACCGATGGTACGGTGTTCGATAGTTCGGAAGGGCGTGAGCCTTTAGAGTTTCAAGTTGGTAGTGGAATGGTTATTGCGGGATTCGATTCTGGCGTAACTGGGATGACTATTGGTGAGAAAAAAACGGTACATATTCCGGTTGACGATGCATATGGCCCTGCAAGTGAAGAAATGATTTTTACCTTCAATCGTTTGGATATTCCGGATGATATTCCACTCGAAGTTGGTGGAACTTTGAATATGCATAATGGCCAGCAATCAGTGCCTGTAATTGTGCGTGAAGTTTCGGCTACAAGTGTAATACTTGATGGAAATCACCCATTGGCAGGACAAGATTTGGTTTTTGAAATCGAAATGGTTTCAATTAGTTAATTGCATAGATTAGTTTTGACGAAATCTCGTATATACTCGATTACTGAGCAAAATACCAATGGCTATCTAAAAAAAATCATTGGAAAATAAAAGCATGAAAGTTTTTGGCTGAGCCTAAATAGAATAAGTCTATAAACCTCCTTCTCCTCGCAGGAGAGGGAGATTTATAGACTTTCTCATTTAAAAAAGATAGGAAAGCCGATTATGTTGATATAAGAAATCTATCACTCGGTGCCTTTGATGAATATTATTAGTCTATTTTTTTTAATACGGCTTTTTTTGTTTTAGGAAAAAAAGTTTTTCAAATGAGGTTAATTTAATCTTCCATGCTTGCTTCTTTTAGTACGATGGTTTTCTTTTTCATTGAACCAGCTTCTAAATCTGCTAAATCCTTGCGATTCTTGGCAATATCAATGGCCATGTAGATGGCGTTCAACATTGAAGATTCGTCGGCAATGTTTTTTCCTGCAATATCGTAAGCTGTTCCATGATCAGGTGAAGTACGTACTTTTGGTAAGCCTGCAGTGAAGTTTACACCATTTTCAAAGGCAATCATTTTAAATGGCATTAAGCCTTGGTCGTGATACATTGCCAAAATCGCATCATAATTTTTCCAAGCCCCTGTTCCGAAGAATCCATCGGCTGGAAATGGCCCAAAAACCAAATTTCCTTTTTTCTTATATTCAATTAAAGCGGGTTGAATAATATCTTTTTCTTCCATCCCCAATAAACCATTTTCACCGGCATGTGGATTAAGCCCCAAGACTGCAATTTTTGGCTTTTGTTTACCAAAATCACGAATCAAAGATAATTTTATTTGATCCAACTTACTAACTATAAGTTCTTTATTAATATGTTTTTTTACTTGTTCAAGAGGAACATGGGCGGTAGCTACACCAATTTTTAGCTCTTCGCTGACCATAAACATCAATTCTTTATTTACCCCAAAAGCATCAGCCAAAAACTCAGTGTGTCCTGGGAATTTGAAATCATCATTTTGTATGTTGTGTTTATTGATTGGAGCAGTCACTAAAGCATCAATTTTTCCTGATTTTAAATCTTCAACTGCTCTTTTTAATGACTCAAATGCTAATTTACCTGCTTCGGGGCTAACTACGCCAGGCTGAACATCCAAGGCTTGGTCGCTCATACAATTGATTACATTTACTTGCTTATGATTTACTTGTTCGATTTTATGAATCGTAAAAAACTGCCAGTCTTTGAAGTCAAGCATTTGGCGATAGCGATTGATTACTTTACCAGAGCCATAGATAACAGGTGTGCAAATTTTGTTTAGTCGATTGCCGCCGACTGCTTTTAGGATTACTTCAGGGCCAATACCATTGAAGTCTCCGATGCTTATGCCAATAATTGGTTTTTGAATTTCGCTCACTTTTCGATTGGATTTAAATGATTTTAGGATAAACGAGATTATTTTACGTAAAAAATATTCTAAAAAGATGTGTATCCCGATGCTGAACTGTAATTTTGTTGCAAGTTACTGACAATCATTTTATAAAAAAAGTACTGTGAATACAAACAATGCCACGAATAAGGGTTTGGTACTAATTGCCGACGAAATGCACCTAAGTTTAATACCAATGCTAGAAAAATCGGGTTACGAGCCTGATTATCAACCCAAAATTACGAGAAATGAAATCATAAAAAAGTTAAACAATTATGTTGGACTGATTTTGAGAAGCAAGACTTTCGTAGATGCTGAATTATTGCAGAATGCTCACCAATTAAGATTTATTGGTAGGGCAGGAGCCGGGCTTGATTTAATTGATATTGATTATGTTAAGAGTAAAGGAATTGCACTTTTTGCAGCAAACGAAGGAAACAGAGTTGCGTTAGCCGAGCATGTACTTGGCATGACTCTGTGCTTGATGAATAATATTGTTATTGCCGACAGTGAAGTAAGAATTGGAGTTTGGCAACGAGAAAGAAATAGAGGTTTTCAGCTATTGGGAAAAACAGTTGGCATTATTGGCTATGGTAATAACGGATCAGAAACAGCTAAAAGATTTAAAGCTTTTGGTTGTAAAGTGCTGGCTTATGATAAATACAAAACTGGTTTCGCTGATGAATTTGTAGAGGAATCTACAATGGAAAATATTTTTGAAAACGCCGAAGTTTTGAGTTTACATATTCCATTGACTAATGAAAGTAATCAATTGGTGAATTCCTCTTATTTGTCAAAGTTTAGGTTTAATATATTCTTTATCAATGCTTCTCGTGGCGAAATTGTTTCGCTTGAAGCAGTGGTTGATGCTATCGAAAAAGGCAAAATAATTGGAGCTGGCTTAGATGTTTTAGAAAATGAAAAACTTCAAAAACTTTCAACAGAGCAAAAAGCAATATTTGATAGAATTACTGCTTCTAGAAAGGTGATTTTTACACCACATATTGCGGGGTGGACATTTGAGTCTTATGTGAAAATTAATGAAGTATTGGTCGAAAAAATTTCGACAATATTAGAATGATTTTGAAT
>JAFEIL010000505.1 GCA_017495105.1 Emticicia sp.
AGGTGTATTTACGTGTAGAGGAGGTAAAAGTATTTATGAACGAAGAGGTGCTACAAATTATCTTCTGACCAATATAAGCGATCAGCTTAGAGTACAAGAAAATAAACAAGTTTACTATCCTGACATAAAAATTATTAAGTATCTAAACGAAAGCCACTTTAACTTAGATATTTACAATAAAGCCCTCAATTTAATTGCACAAACAAAAGCCTCACATCCATGGTTAAAAATGGATTTTGAGCAGGTTATGAAAAGTTCAGGCCTTTGGAGAGTAGATTTATACACAAGAGAAAGCGGTTATACAATCGCAGCAGCATTACTATTCGGCAAAGATGAAGTAATTTCAACCATCTTTCCAAGTTTTAGAATTGATGCATTGAGAGAGAAAGTGGGTTATGAAGGTTATTATGACAGAGATACTTTTACAACAAATCTAATTGATACATATTTCAGATTAATGAGTTTTGTTGGTAAACATCTACCAGACATTTTTATCGTAAAGGATTCTGCAAAAATCGGTATAAGAGACCAAATTTACAGAGAGGTGTTTATTAATTTTTTAATACACCAAGATTATAGTGCTGGACTTCCTTCAAAATTTGCTATTACACAATCAGATGGAACATTTACAGCGAATGGTAATAAAATAGTATTTAATAAAAATATTGATCCTGATAATTATCACCCTTTTCCTAAAAACCCTTTGATAGGGAAATTTTTGAGAGAAATGGGTTTAGCAGAGGAGTTGGGTTTTGGACTCAAAAAAATAACATCTTTGGTAAGTATCTTTTCTGATGATAAACCACAATTTCATGATGGTCAAATATTTTTTACATCAATCCCACCACCAACAAAAAATATATTTAAACAAGATGTTAGTCGACAAATCATTTCTGATTTTCCATTGAATTTTGATTCTCAAATAAAAAATAATGAAGATACATTTCAAAAGGTTACGGATGAAATAAATCAAATAACTAATATTCCGCAACCATTTAAGGATGACAACTCACAAAAAGAGACAATTCAATCAGTTGACGATGAATTGAATATTAATGTGAAATCTCAAAATGAAAATAGGACAAATGATGAAATAAAGTTTGAAGAAATTTACAAAAATCTTTTTGATTATGCCAATGACAGTAAAAAAACAAGATTAATAAACATTTTACTCCTATTACGAGAGACCCAATATTCTACAACTCAGAATTTGATAATACAATTAAATGTATCAAGAGAAACAATTGCTCGTGATGTAAAAACATTGAAAGAAAATAAAATCATTGATTTTAAAGGTGCTTTAAAGAATGGTAGATATTATTTGTCAGAAAAAGGACATGTATTTGCAAAGTTACTTTATAAAAGTAGCTACAATTAAGTAGTCAATAGTCGACAAGTATACAGAAAGGTAATTAACTAATAGACAGTCTTTTAGCTGTTCTCAAATTTGTTGATTTAAATTAATTTAATACTTAATTATTGCTTCGTTGAGTTAATTTTAAATTTAGAGGTTGACAATTTTGTTCTTTTTCGATATTGAATATATTTTCATCCTCTGATAAAATCTCAATAAAAAGCACAACTTTACGAAGTAAAGACCACTTTTCAGGGCTTAGGTTCATTAAATACTTTACTGCCAATCTTTGTTGGTTGATTTTATTATTAGGATATTTTCTAAATCTATGCGTGATTAAACAATCTTTTAATCTCTTTCTTCCTTTGGTTGAACTTTTTTCTTCTAAATGTTGATGAAAGTCTTGGTAGGCTAGCTTACCTAAATCTATAGTCTTGATAATTTTAAAGTCAGTAAAATAATCTATTGCAACACTTTCTAAAAAATCTAATACCTTTTTTACCGTACTAATAGTTTTGGTGTTCAAATATAATTCATAAAGGGATATTTTTTCAATATCTCTTTCTTTTTCAAAACCACGGCTAAAACTATTATAAACATTTTCAATCTCAAAAGCGTTTAAAACCACTATATCTGATTTAGAGTATTTCTGAAAACAAGTATTAACAAAACGGTTTAAGGATAAAGTACCTTCTATCCAATTTTGTTTTGCGAGAAACTCTATTGCGGAATCATCAAGCAACACATTCATCCCAGAATTTATCAAAATATTATGAAAAATAAATTTAAAGTCATCTTTCTTTTGAATAATATCAGGAATTCTTAAAACACTTCCTTGAGCGATATAATTGAGTAATTGCCATTTAAACTCTCCTTTATTTACGAGTGTGTGTAAACTCTTTGTAGCTCCAACAAATAAATCAAAATTTATTTCAACTCGATGTTCTTTACTAAAACCACCAATTGGCGTATAATGTCCATTCTTTAAAACGCTAAATAAGGCCTCTTGATTTCTAATCGAGAGATCATTAATATTATTCAAAAAAACAATTCCACCGTTAGCTTGTTCAAAGCTTCCAATTTTTTCTTTTCCTTCGCTTACGATAAAACGATTATTTGTACTACGCTTATAACAACCAAAAATCTCCATGAGGAAATTTTCTTCTAAAGTTTGCTTGCAATCTATTTCGATAAATGGAATTTCAAAGTGCAAATTTCTAAAAAGATAAATAAAATTAGCTATATCACTTATTTCGCTACTCAGTTTTCCTTGTATTAAAAGGCAATCACTTGATGTGAGAACGGCTAAGACATCGTCAAAAAACTTTTTTGATTCATTACTTAAACCTAAAAAATGTTTTTCAAAATCAAAAACTTTATCATTTAAATCATCTGTTCGATAAT
>JAFEIL010000526.1 GCA_017495105.1 Emticicia sp.
CGAAATGATTGTAATTATTCCTATTAAAATGATAGCGTATTGTATGCTGAAAATATCGGCAGTTATGCCCGAAATAATAGCCCCAAAAGCATATCCCAAATCTCTCCAAAGTCTAAACGTACCAACACTTTCTGCTCTTTGATTGGGGTTGGTAACTTGGGCGATTGTTGATAAAAAAGTAGGATAAACCAAAGCCGTACCAATGCCTAAAAAGGCAGATAAGATAGCTAAAATATAAAAATCCTTTGCAAAAACCAATAAAACAATAGCGATTCCTTGCACGAACATTCCCCAAAAAAGCATCTTTTTCTTAGAATATATATCCGACATCGTTCCTGTGAAAAGTTGTCCAATGCCCCAAAAAGTTGGATAAATAGCCGTGATTATGCCAATATTTTGATTATTTAGCTTTAATTGTAATAATAAAATTGGCAAAAGTCCCCAAATCATACCATCATTGAGATTATTGACAAGCCCAGCTTGGGTTACAGAACTCAAAGTTTTATCCTTAAAAGTGGTTGTCAAAAAGATATTTTCAGCATTAGCAATCGTAGAGTTTTTGGCTTCTTGCGAAACATGACTTTTGGTGTCTTTCACCCAAATGACAGTTAATAAAAGCCCTAAAATAGATATGACGATTCCAATATAAAATGGATATGGTCGAACACCATATTTTTCGGCAATATACCCTGTCAAGAACGCAACAATTCCAACAGCCAAATAGCCAGCAAATTCATTGATTCCCATTGCTAAACCTCGCTGTTTTTCACCGACCAAATCCATTTTCATTACTACGGTACTGCTCCAAGTAAGTCCCTGACTAATGCCCAAAAGCATATTTGCCACAATTATCCATGACCAACTATTAGCGTAAATAATGATAATAGGAATGGGCAATGCCAAAAGCCAACCGATTATCAAGAGGTTTCTCCGACCTATTTTATTGGCTAATCGCCCTGTAAAATAATTGGCAATAGCTTTTGTGATGCCAAAAGCAACGATAAACGAAAGTATGGCAGATTTTGACGATAAACCAAATGCGGTTTCGGCTAATTGTGGAATAATTGAACGCTCTAAACCTACCATTCCGCCCACGAAAGCATTGACAATGACCAGTAAACCAAACTGTTGCCAATTTTCTTTGAGTCCTAATTTTGTTTCCATGAGATTGATTTTAAGAAATGGCACATCTGTTTGCTCCTGCTTCTAAATCTATTGGGTTGATGTCGCTAAAATCACCTTCAAGGTTTTTTTCAACAATGGTAAGATAATTGGCAGGCGTGGCAGGAATTCGACTGATGATGGTTTCTATAAAATCTTCTTCACTCAATTGCAAGAGAGCAATAGATTTTACTTTTTCCAAAGTAGAATGAATCAATAGATTATCAAACTCAATGGGTTGGCTTGTGTGGGCAGGTAGTACAATTATTTTGTTATCTAAACTCAATAATTTTTGAAGTGATTGGTACAAAAGTTTCGCTTTTACTTTCATTCCTTCGTTATCGGCTTTTAAGTCTGGTCGTCCAACACCGTTTGTAAATAAGGTATCACCAGTGAGCAATACTTTATTTTCGATGTTAAAACTCATACTTTCTAATGTATGCCCTGGTGCTGAAATTGCTGAAACTGAAATATTTCCAAGTTTGAAAACAGTATCATTTTCGATTGGGTTATACTCGAAACGTAAATTATTGTTAGGGGGTAAAAATAAGGTTGCATGGTTTTTCTCAGCCAATTCTTTTGACCTTGAAAGATGGTCGGCATGAATATGGGTTTCAATGACGTATTTTAAAACCGCATTATTGACTTTCAAATATTGTTCATATACGCTTGCATCTATTGAAGCATCTACGATAATGGCTTCATTGTTGGCAATTATCATGTAAGACAAACAGCCTTTACCAGTTCGACGAAATTGTATGACATCAAAATTGGAAAAATTAATCGTTGCAGTATTCCAAGCCAAACTCCACGCTTTCAAGCCACCTTCTAAAGAATAGGTATCATAGCCTTGCATTTGTAGCATTTTGGCAGCGACTAAGCTCATTTTTCCACCTGCACAATAAGTTACAACAGGTACACTTCTGTCAAGGTGTAAACCACTAAATGCCTCAAAACTATTGTTTTTTAGTTTTTCGTAGGCATTAAAATGGATACTGCTGGGAATATGCCATTCGGCTCTTTCGGCGATGGGACGTATATCAAGAATTGAAACTGGTTGTCCAATTTCTAACCAATTACGTAAGGTATTGGCATTGAGTGTTTTGATTTCTTCCATTTTGCATATTATTTTATGCAAAGGTAGATAGCCCAATTTTAGTAAAATTTAACATAAGATAAATAATCAGCGTATGCCTCTGATGCGGCTAAGGCTCACTTGTGTAATACCCAAATAAGAAGCAATATATTTTAATGGAACTCTTTGAAGTACATTTGGACTTTCTTTCAATAAAGCATTGTAGCGTTCTTCGGCAGAATGAAATTGGATACTTTCTACTCGATTGACGGTATCTACATAAGCCGATTCAAATATCTTTCTGAACAGCCTTTCTATTTCGGGAAAAGTATCATAAAGGTCAAATAGTTTGACAGAACTTATCGCTATCAACTCCGAATCTTCAATCATTTGAATGGCTTTACGAGAGGGTTTACCAGTAAATAAACTTTCGACCCGTGCAATGATGGCATTTTCAAAAGCAAAACATTCTGTTATTTCGATGTCTTCTTTGTAATAATAAATACGAGCTACGCCTTTTTTGATAAAATAAATCGTTCGACAAGTATGCCCAATTGATTGTAAATTTTGGTTTTTCTTGATATTTACAGGTTTACTTATCTCAGAAATGGCGTTGATGGCATTTTCTGAAAGATGGTTGAATTGATTGAAATATGTGATTAGTTCATTCAAATTTTGCAGCTTGTTAGTTCATTGTTTTAACAGTTGATATTAGATTTATGTTCAGTAATATTAAATTTTTAGTAATTTAAACTAATCCCTACTCCAAAACCCATATCACTATCATAATGGATTCGACCTCTTATGTTTCTTGAAAAAATATAATCAAATCCCCCCATATATTCCTTATCCGTATTTATCATAAACATTCCTCTTACCCTTTTTGTCAATGGTATATCTTCTCTTGATAATTGAAAACGAACATTGCCATCAGTAAATACTTCTGACTGCAAACGCACCAACATTGGTAAAGTATAATTGAAACCTAAACTCAATAAGCTACGGTTATTTTTGGTATTAGTTTGCCCAAAAATGTTTTTTTCTACTTCATCCATGCCAAATTTTCTATATCGCCAATCAAACCCAATAAATGGCATAAACCATTGCATTTTACCTATATATCGCCCGATATGGGTTTCTGTTTCATAGCCGTGCATATCATTATAGCCCAATCTCCATTCAGTACCGATACTCCAACGAGTGTTTTGTAGCATTAACATTCCATCGTTTCCGTTGGTAGCAAAGTCATTTTCAGCCATCAAATGAAATTTTCTATCATCGGCAAAAAGTTTTCTTTGTGCTAATTTAGGGTTTGGAATAAGAGGATTTGCTGCTTGATTTTCATAAGTAAAAACCCGACCCATACCACTCATCATGTGGTAGAGAATGTGGCAATGAAAAAACCAATCGCCTTCAACATTGGCATTAAACTCTAAGGTATCGGTCTCCATTGGCATTATATCTACGATATTTTTTAATGGAGCATAGTCGCCTTGACCGTTTAGTAACCTAAAATCGTGTCCGTGCAAGTGCATGGGATGTCGCATCATAGAGCCGTTGTAAAGGACAATTCGTATATTTTCACCTTTTTTTATTAAAATCTTGTCGGCTTCCGAAACTACTTTATTGTCTAAACTCCAAACATAGCGGTTCATGTTTCCACTCAATTCAAAACGCAATTCTTTGACTGTTGCATCTTTGGAAAGGTGGGTAATTGTGGGCGATTTCAACATAGCATAGTTCAACGTAACTATATCTGAAAGTTCGTTGCTATTGTATTGAGATTCATCCATTTTCATATCATGTCCTTTCATGTTGTCCATTTCCATGTTTTTCATGTCATGTGTTTTCACTTCTCCTGTAATTTCTGGATACATCACTACATTCATATCCATCTGATTGAGGCTCATTGACATTCCCATATCGTCCAAATCTCCATTCATTTTCATCATGCCATTCATCATTTTCATGCCCTCAAAATATTTGAGTTTAGGCATTGGTTTGGCATTCATTCGATTCCCAGCTCCTATAAATAAAGAAGCAGACTTTGTGCGGTCTTCGGACGTTACTAAAAATTCATAAGATTTATCTTCTGGAATGGAAACGATTACATCATACGTTTCTGAAACAGCTACAATCAATCTATCAACTTCTACTGGCTCAACATCGTTACCATCATTGGCTACTACTGTTATTTTTCCACCAGCATAATTTAGCCAAAAGTAGGTTGAAGCTCCACCATTTGAGATTCTCAAACGTACTTTATCTCCTGCTTTATATTGCGAAAGTTGACTTTCATTCTTACCATTTATAAGGAATTTTTCATAATATACATCACTTACATCCATTGCATTCATTCGTTTCCACTCATTGGTTATTTTGGTTTTAAAATAACCTTGCTTGATTGCCTCACCATAGCTTTGGGTCGTTCCTTTTTTTATAGCAAACCAATCTGTGGCATTGTGTAACATTCGATGTACATTATTAGGATTGTAATCTGTCCATTCACTCAAAACTATTGGTACTGTGGGTATTGTTGGCTCGTCAATTTTATTCATAATAAATGAGCCATACATTCCAATTTGTTCTTGTAAACCCGAATGGCTATGATACCAATGTGTACCATGTTGAATAATAGGAAACTTATACAAATGAGTTGTATGGGGCTTTATCGGCATTTGTGTTAGATTAGGCACACCATCTTCTTTATTTGGTAAAAACAAACCGTGCCAATGTAATGAGGTTTCTTCGTTCAATTCGTTATGTACATAGATTTCTGCAATATCTCCTTCGGTAAAAGTGAGCGTAGGCATCGGAATTTGTCCGTTTACGGCGATTGCTCGTTTTTCTTTTCCAGAGAAATTTACAAGGGTATCTTTTACATATAAATCATATCGAACAGTTTTGGGAACATAATTTTGCTTCGGTGGTTGAACTTGGACTGTTGGCAAAGCTGTTTCTTTTGGAGAAGTAGCAGGTTGATGATGTTCGTGTTGAGCAAAAACAGCAAACGAACTAAATAGAAAAGCCAATGATAATAGTTTCATATTGTTAAAGTTAGATTTTTTTCTTGGGTTTTTGACTTATAAAAAATAGGGTAAAACCCGAAAGGATAGTTAATAAACCGAATATTGAGAAGGTTCGTAAAAGCCAATTGGAAAGATTATCACGGGTTTGATAATCCATTGTGTGCATCATCCATAGGAAGTCAAAAATACGCCATTTGTTGTTTCTGAATTTCTGAACCGTTCCTAATTCTGAACTCACATATACGGTAGTATTGGATGGATGCTCAAAAGTTACAGCGTAAGCGGGTAGTGGTTGTTCTCGATATTCGTGATGCCCATTGGTGGTGGTTAAATATTCTACAATTTTTACTTTTCCATCATCCGAAAAGTTTTGTTGGGCTACTTCGGTAGCCTCTTTTTTTGTTAATGGTGAACGTAGTTCGCCAGACACGGCGTAAGCTAATTGTATTTTTTTGCCCCTATCATGTTCTTTTGAATAGAAAATTTGGTAAACAGGTTCACCCAAAAGCTGAATCAACCGAATATCAAAAATGTAATTAATGGTATCTTTCTGTTTGACTTTCTGAATAATATCCTGTGGGTTTACTAATTTTATATCACTTTCAATGGGATGAATGTGAGCCTTTTGGTGGTCGCCATGTACTTCGTCCATATTCGACCAACTGAAATATAAGCCCCCAATTGTCCAAAATAGAAATTGGATGCCCAAAATAACACCTAACCATCGGTGAGACTTTCTAATCTTTCTATGAAACTCTGCTTTTTTCATTTTATTTAAACCGTTTTCGAGATTTTTTCCATGATTCTATGACTGTCACCAAATCGGCAAAGTGCATCATAATTTTGGCGTAACTCTGTAAATAATATATACTTTATAGGTGTTTTGATTTGTTTGATTGATGGACGTGAAAGCTGCATCATCACATCTTTTTCACGACTTTCGGGAACAACTAAATAAAAGATTTCATCTCCATCAGCTATTGAATAAGATAGGTCAGTCAAGCGTAAAATTCCTGAAAAAATACTCGTACTTTTTTCTACTTCAAAAGCACAAATCACATTGTTTGTCCCTTTTTCAAACCATAAAACATCAATCAATTTGATGGTGTTTGCCGTATCTTTGTCGCAATCAATCGCAGGAAACTTATCAGGACTTATAAACGAAAAACTTTTACCATCATACGACCTCGAACGGTCATTAGATGCCACAAAAGCATCATAACCTAAACTTTGACCAATTTTCAGTAAATGAAATTGCATTTCGGAATGAAGGTTTTCTTCTAATTTCTCTTCTCTGATTTCCTTTTGGCGTTTTTCAATACTTTTTTCTAATTTATTTCGCTCTTCTTCACTCAAATACTCATCATTTCCTATGAGCATTTTTTGTGTTCCGATTTCAAAACAAAGCCCTGCAATTGCACCCAAATCATTTGATAAATCAGTTTTATGTTTTTGATTGGTTTCAATTAAAATTTCTCTAATTTTCAAGTATTCAGACCATGAGCCTAATTTTTTTTTGTCGTTAAACAAAGTATTGAAACCATTGACGATGGCAGTATTGAAAGGGGGAAATAAAGTTGGATGTAAAAAATACAAAATACTGCCGACGGCTGGACCTAAACCTTTGATTTTAAGGGCATCTAAACGTACAATTTCTTTAACAATTTGTTCCTCAGTCTTGGCATTGATACAATTTTCAAGAAATTGGCCAAAAGCAATTTTGTTGTTTTGGTTTTCATAAATATCAGGAATCCTAAGTTTAGGTTTCCAATAAAACGGATGCGATACCCCTACAAAAACTTGTTTTTGTTCAGCAATACAATTCAAAACAAACTCTAAGGAACTGCCCTTAAAATCGTTTGGAAAAGTTTTGTTTTTAATGTCTTCGACTACTTGTAAAACACCCCTTCGGATGGTGCGAAATGCTTTGAGGCGTTGGTCATTGTCAATAAACCAAGTATTAAAGACACTTTGGCTGTCGTTTTTGTATTGCTGAATAATTTGCGTTAAATGTGTTGTCATTCGATTAGTTTTTCTAAGTTTTTAAATTCTTCGATGGCGTGCTTTGTTAGGGCATTTTGTCTTGAAAGAGTAAAAATAAACTTTTTGATAAACCAATCTTTAATCCCACCAGATTTATGCTGATTACCTATTTGTAAATCATGAGTAACAAGTGTCCCATTTAGTGTTTTATCAAAGGTTAAAATCAAATAGATAGGGATTTTATATTTAGCTTTCATAATAATTTTGTAATTTTTCATAACCCCAACTATTTCCCACTGATAATTTACTCGAAAATCACCTATTCTTTCATCGAAATAGAAAACCGAACCCCTTCTTGCTTCAGTTTGTTCAATTATCGTAAAACCTGCATGGTCTTCAGGATGCCATGCCATGTATTTGGGTTTATCTAAACTAAACATAAAATCATAAATTTGGCTTGGTTGTTTCCCAACAATTTCGATTTTAGTTACGTGATTCATAGCAAATACGCAGTTAGAGAGCATTATCAACGTAATAGATTGACCACACTTTTTAAGAAGCAGAATGCCATCTGTTTTTTTGAAAATCCACTTTAATAATTTCATTTTTTCGAGCTGTAAAGTATGAAAATGTACCGATGGCGGTATTGATTGAATTTGCAATAAAAACATTATCAAAGCCTGCCCGTTCTATAAAATTGGGCATTAGCCCTCTTACATTATCGTTGGTGGTTTTGAAACCATCTAAAATCTGGACCAGTCCAAAAGTTAGTCGCATGAGTATATTTGCTGCTTCGCCCCAATCTGCAATTATCAACTTTCCGTTTGGTTTCAAAACTCTAAATAACTCTTTTAGGCATTTTATCTTGGTTTCAGCATCTAACTGATGAAATACCAAACAGCTATAAACCTTGTCGAATTGATTATTGCCATAAGGCAACGTAACGCCATCGTAAAGGTCTAATGGAATGGGTAGATTATTTTTTTTTATTTTATAGGCTGCTATTTCTTTTACTTTTGGGTCAATATCTACCCCTTGCAAATCTACATCCGTACATTCTTTTTTGACCAAGAGTAAATTTTGGGCAGTTCCAAATCCAAATTCTAAAATCTTTTCATTGGAATTTGGTTTGATTATATCAACCAAAAGCCTACGAAATTTCTTTTCGGGCATAGTTAGTTTGATTGCTAAATCGTAGTATGCCGTCAAGAAATCGTAGCCTAATGCAGGTATATAGGTTTGAGTTTTTTGCATGAGTTATTCGTCTGTATTAATAGCGTTTATCCAATTAATTACTTCTTGTTTTTGTTGTTCGGATAATTTAGCGTTTAGATGAATCAGCGTATAAGATGCCAGCGGCATTTCGTTTGATTTGATTTGTTTTGCAATTCTATCTAATTTAGATTCTTGTCTTCTTTTACTATAATTGCCCCATTCACTAAAATTTAGGTTCTCTTTTCCTGTTTTTATATGATATTCCATTAAAAACCTTGATGGCTGTAAATATGAATACCAAGGATAATATGTGTTGTTGCTATGGCAGTCGTAGCAGGAGGTTTCCAAAATATGTTGCACATTGAGTGGTACATCATACATTTTAGTAAAATGAATAGGCAAAACCTGCCCGTTGTCTGAATTTCGGGCAGGTTGGTAGAATTGTATCAGCAAAAAAAGTATTAGGCTTATGAGGAAGATTTTTTTGATGATTCTTTTCATGCTAAATCTCCTTTTTTACTGAACCACAAGTCATCATTTTTTTTCCATAATAAGGATTTTGGATTGCTTTTGTTTCACTTATCCAAATAGCACCTTTGCCTTCATTTGCCATCGGGCAGAAATCTTGATAAAGTTTTGGACCACTATTGCCAAAGGTTTTAAGTAAATCGTTCACATCTTTACTCAGCATAACAAAATGCTCCCTTTGATGAGCTATTTTTCCAGCATTTTCTTCAATATGCTTGGCATTTTCTTTTAAATCATCGGCAACATCCATATAGCCTTTCATTTGGCTGGCGGATAAACTTTTCATGTCAATTTTAGCCATTGCTGATATGATTGCTTTCCCTGCATTGGCAGCACCTTTTGCATCATCTTTGATTAGTGCATTTTTCAAAACCAGGTAATTGCTCACTATTTCATCAATCATTGATGTTTTTTGAACTGTCGTTGATGCTACTTTTATTCCGCTTGTATTGTCTGCATTAGCATTGAAAGCGGCAAATACAAATGCCATTGCAATGGCTGGAAACATTGAGTTTTTCATTTTATTGAATTTTAATTAATAAATAATACACTATTACTGACAGCATTTTTTGACAAACATTTTTTTGAATAACCATTTTAAGAATTTCATATTTTTCAAAGTTTAATACTCCTCAATCTTAAAGCATTTACAATTACTGATACCGAACTAAATGACATTGCTAGGGCAGCTATCATAGGAGATAATAAAATACCAAAACAGGGAAATAAAACCCCTGCTGCAATTGGCACGCCAAGTGTGTTGTAAGTGACGGCAAAGAATAAGTATTGCTTGATGTTTGTCA
>JAFEIL010000079.1 GCA_017495105.1 Emticicia sp.
ATTTGAAATGGCATTAACCAAGGGTTTAAATATCAAATAAATATGTAAAATTACGAATCCTAATGTAATTAGAAGGTTTCCTAAATTAAAAGAGATAAACAACTGAAAAGTGCTGACCAAAACGTATAAAAAAGCAGCAAAATAAAGTGTATTTTTATTTCCTCCATGCACTTCGCCTCGACTAATCATCGTGATAGCGGCAATGTAGCAAACAGGTAAAAGCCCAATCCACCACCACTGCGGAATAGAATTTTCGATGATACTCATTCCCAAAATTAAATTTCCACCTCGACAAAGCCCCATATTGATTGGCCCCAAAAACCAATGATGCTTGCCATATTTGTCATAAATTAAGGCACAAGTGGCAACTGCTAAAGCAATTAAACTACTTAATGAACTATTTGCCATTGCTCCAAAAACGCCCAAAAACAACAAAAGAATTCCGAAAAGAATCGCATTATTTTTACTCACTTTCCCACTCGGAATTACTCTTTCTGGACGCTCAATTTTATCCAATTCTAAGTCAAAAATATCATTAAAAACAATGCCTCCACCGTATAAACCAATAGTTGATAGGCATAAAAATACAACTTTCGTTGGGTTTATATCTTCCATTGAAAAAGAAAAGGTGGCAATGGTAACGCCAGCCAAAATATCAGCGATAGCCGTGATGATATTGGCAGGTCGGGTCAGTTGTAAGTAAGCTTTTAGGTTCAAGGTTTTGGTGTTTTTCTAGAATCAAGATTTTTACTTTTATCTAACTGATTATCAAGGAATTTTTATCGACTCTCGGAATTTGTCCACCACGTAAAACTGTGTTCCCATTGAATTTGAGACTTTGGTCTATTACTACTGGCGTTTCAAAATCAGCCACATTTATTTGTCCACTTTGGGCAAAAGCATTGATGGCATTTTGGTATGTTACTAATTTAATATCAGCGTCCGAAATTCCTTTTATTTTCATCAAAGCGGCTGTTTTTGGCACAGCTAGTGGGTCACTTATGCCCCAATCAGCAGCGGAGTTTATCATAATTCTCTCCGACCCATATTTTTTTACAATTTCTACCATTCGTTCATTGCCCATTTTGGTAAATGGATAAATCGTAAATGCCGCCCAAAAACCTTGGTCTAGTACACGTTCAACGGTTTCTTCATTATTATGATCGATTATTACCATGCTTGGGTCAATTCCGTGTTCGATAGCAATTGACATACTTAGTTCAGTTCCTTTCTTTTTATCACGGTGGGGTGTATGGACTTGCACGGGTAAACCTGCTTCTTTCGATAATTCGAGTTGCAAACGATAGTATTTTTCTTCGGCAGCTGTTTGGTCGTCAAAACCTATTTCACCAACACCAACTACACCTTCTTTATACAAAAATAATGGTAAAATCTCCATTACTTGTTCAGCCAAAGCCTCATTATTGGCTTCACGAGAGTTTAAGCCAATCGTGCAATAATGTTTTATTCCAAACTGTGACGAACGGAAACGTTCCCAACCAACCAAGCTGCTAAAATAATCTTTGAATGAAGCCAAACCAGTGCGTGGCTGACCTAACCAAAAAGCAGGCTCAATAATCGCCACAACGCCTGCATCAATCAAAGCCGTATAATCGTCAGTAGTTCGGGAAGTCATGTGAATATGTGGGTCAAAGAATTTCATATCTTTGATGTAATCCATATAATTTGCCTGTACAGTTTTTGATGTTGCAAGTTCTTCGGCAGTTCCTTCAAAATGCGAAGGATTTTGCGATATTTCAGCGTGTTTTTGACACATTTTATTGATTCTATTGTTGTTAATAATACATTATTCTAAACCTCAAGTGTGTTCCAAGTAAGCATTTGCTTATCAAGTTCTGGGTGTTTTTTTAATTCTTCTTTGAGTGCAAGAAAATTAGTTTCTTTACAAACCAAGGCCGCTGCGATATTATCATTTGAATTATGAGATTCAAATAAGGTACAAATATCTTCAAAAATTGCTTCATTAATAAATTTACTCACCAAACGCCATGCCTGTGCAGGAATCGTGCGACCTGCCGCCCAACGCTCATGTGCTAGGTTAGAAATCGAAATTGCCAATGCTTGGTTTGCTCGTTCATTCAAACCTTGAATGCGGTGAATGGGTTTATCATTAAAAATACATTTCAAAACTAATTGATTCCACGCTAGTTCTGAGAAGTTTTGCATCGGATATGGATTCTGAAAAACAATTGCATCGAAAACTAAACCAATGTTTGAACGCACCGCATCGGTGGAACGCAGAAGCCAATATTCTGGATATGCAAAAAAAGGAAGGGCAGACATTAAGGCAACTGCTTCATTGTTTTCGGCAGTTTCAAAGAGCGAATTAAGGGTTTTAGTGTAAATATCCTTCTCTGAACCATCAATCGTAGTTAGTAGATAGACTCTTACCAATCTATCCAAAGACCAATCGTTGATAGAAATATCATTGATAACAGAAGTTGAAAGAATGGGTGTTTTACTTATAAATCTGGGTGTGGAAACAAATGCGATTTGCAGCGATTGCAGACTACCATTACTTTTTGATACAACCCAACTTATTTCTTTTGGCGAAGCAAACTCTTTTATCTTTTCGAATAATTGTTCTGAAAAATTCATGGTTTTGTTAGGCAAAATAATGATTATTTATGCATTAATTCATTGATTATAAGATTCTTGTGCATTTATTGTTTTACAGAAACCGAAATATTATCTGTAAATATTCATTAATCATTTTATCCATAATATGATAC
>JAFEIL010000320.1 GCA_017495105.1 Emticicia sp.
CAATATTATATTTGAAAAAATGAAAGTTGTTAATCTCGTTTTTTAAAAAATTATGTTTAAAAAAGTAGAAGACTGAATTGATTCTTGAGTTTTCTTAATAATATTCTTTCGCCTAGTGAGATTTAATAAAATTAATACTTATTTTTATGGATAAAAGTTTGGTGACTGAAAAACTGCCTTTAATCGGTTGTGAGCCACTAACTTAACTCAACCTTCAATCTATAATACTATAATGCGTAAAACTTTTTTATTACTGAGTTTTGTGCTGTTAGGTGCGTTTTGGCATCAAGCAACTGCACAAGCTAAGAAAAAGCCGTTGATTGTCTTTGTCACTGGCGACCACGAGTACAGTGGTGAATTTACTCTACCATTAATCGCTGCCGAGCTCGAAAAAAACTACGGTTTCAGAACCAAAGTTTTGAAGGCTTATCCGAACCAAAATGCCGAAAAAGATATTCCAGGTTTGGAGGCTTTGCAAGAGGCTGATTTGGCAGTTTTTTATCTCCGTTGGCGACAACTACCGCCCGAGCAACTCGAACACATTGATAAATATCTCAAATCTGGAAAGCCAGTAATGGGTTTCCGAACAACAACTCACGCTTTCAATTTCCCTAAAGGTAATGCTTCTGAACGTTGGAATGCCTTTGGCGAATTTGCACTTAATGCTCCTCCGGGTTGGGGTGGAAAAGCTGCTCATACGCATTACGGACACGAAAGTAGCACAGATGTTTCGGTTATTGAAGCGGGCAAAAACCACCCGATTTTGACTGGCGTTGCTCCGAGTTTTCATGTGCGTTCGTGGTTATATCGAGTGCTGCCCGATTATCCTACTAAAGGGTCGGAGTGGCTGTTGATGGGAAAGTCAGTCAATCCAGATAAAGCCGCCATAGAAAATCCAGTTGCGTGGACAGGTACAAATTCGTTTGGTGCTAAAGTTTTTACTACCACGATGGGTCATCCCGAAGATTTTCAAGTAGAAGCTTTCCAACGCCTCGTTATTAATGCCATTCATTGGGAATTGGGCAGAAAAGTCCCTAAAAATTGGAAAGGCAAAATAGATATTAATGTGCCATATCGTGGCATGGTGAAATAAAGCCAATATTTAAATTAGTGAATGAGAGAATGATTGAAACATTTCTCGCTTCCTCTAAAAATACTAAAACTCATGAAAATCAACATCAAAATATTACTCACATTATTCGTACTGACAGTTTTTTTGGTAAGCTCGTTTTTCCCTGCTCCGCTTGAAATTATCAAGGTAGAAAGAGGCAGCCATATTTCACTCATCGGTGGAAATCTTGGTTCACGGATGATAAACTACGATTATTTCGAGACTGAAATGCACGTACGTAACCCCGAAAATTCGCTAGTGATTCGCAATATGTGCGACGGTGGCGACACTCCAGGTTTTCGTCCGCATGCTAGTCGAAATCTGCCATGGGCATTTGCAGGTGCAGAAAAATTTCAAACTGAATATGCCAAAAATTCAGGCAGCGAAGGTCACTTTGATTATCCCGACCAATGGCTTACTCGCCTAAAAACTGACGTAATTGTTGCATTTTTTGGTTTTAGCGAATCATTTCAAGGCAAAGCAGGTTTAGCAAATTTCAAAGCCGAATTGGATGCTTTTATTAAATATACTTTGAATCAAAAGTATAATGGTGTTTCTGCTCCCAAGCTTGCCATTGTTTCGCCTATTGCTTTTGAAGATTTAACCAGCAAATATGATTTACCAAATGGTATAAAAGAAAACGAAAACCTTTTGCTTTACACCAACGCCATGCGTGAAGTTTCAAGAGCAAACAAAGTGTTGTTTGTCGATGCTTTTTCACCTTCAAAAGCTTGGTATGCCAGTACATCCGAGCCTTTGACGATTGATGGTTCACAACTAAACGATGAAGGTTATAAAAAACTCGGTCTTTTACTTTCTGATAAAATCTTTGGTAAAACTCCTGCCAAAGCAGAGTCAAACCGAGCATTGATTCATGCCGCTGTAATTGAAAAAAACTGGATGTGGCACAATGATTTCAAAATTCCGAATGGCGTTCATGCTTACGGTCGTCGATATAATCCTTTTGGGCCAGATAATTACCCAGCTGAAATCGAAAAGATTCGCCAAATGACCGATATTCGTGATAATGCCATTTGGTTGGCGGCTACAAAAGGCGAAAAAATGGATGTTGCTGCTGCAGATAAAACCACTAGAAGTCTGCCATCGGTAACAACCAATTTCAATCCAGAAAAAAATGGTAGCCTCGAATATTTATATGGACAAGATGCCCTCAATAAGCTAAAAGTGCCTGCAGGCTATAAAATTGAGCTTTTTGCTTCCGAAAAAGAATTTAATGACTTAGCAAATCCAGTACAAATGTCGTTCGATAATAAAGGGCGTTTGTGGGTGGCTACGATGCCGAGTTATCCGCATTATAAACCTGGTGATGCCAAACCAAATGATAAAATTTTGATTTTGGAAGACACCAATAGTGATGGAAAAGCCGACAAACAAACGGTTTTTGTTGAAGGTTTGCATTTGCCATTAGGTTTTGAAATTGCTCCCGAAGGCGTATACGTTTCTCAAGGAACAAATCTTAAACTTTTCACCGATACCAATGGCGATGACAAAGCCGATAAAGTAGAAATCTTGCTCAGTGGCTTCGATGACCACGATACGCACCACAATAATAGTGCATTTTGTGCCGACCCATCAGGTGCGATTTATGGCGGAGAAGGCGTTTTCTTGCATACAAACGTAGAAACTCCATACGGAACTGTTCGAGCTACCAATGGTGGTTTTTATAGATATTCTCCGCAATTACACAAGCTCGAACGTACTGCTCAATTATCAATTCCAAACCCTTGGGGAATTGCCTTTGATGATTGGGGACAACCATTTTTTGCCGAAACATCAAGCCCCGATGTGCGTTGGATGATGCCTGGAACGGTGCTTCCACGTTATGGCGAAGCTACCCACAAGGGCGTACAATTGATAGAAAAAGACCACATGGTGCGTCCAACTTCGGGACTTGAATTTTTGTGGAGTCGCCATTTTCCCGATGAAGTTCAAGGTGATATGCTCATCAATAATACCATTGGATTTTTGGGCACAAAACAACATTCGATTAAAGATGATGGCACTGGGTATAAAACCAAACATCGTCAAGATTTAATAGTGAGCGAGGACCGAAATTTTCGTCCAGTTGATATGGAAATTGCTCCTGATGGTTCGCTTTATGTCATTGATTGGCACAATATTCTAATCGGACACATGCAACACAATGCACGTGATCCGTTGCGTGACCACGTGCATGGGCGTGTATATCGTGTTACGTACCCGTCACGACCACTATTAACACCAGCAAAGATTGATGGTGCAAGCGTAGAAACTTTGCTCGATAATTTGAAACTGCCCGAATATCGTACTCGTTATCGTACACGTCGAGAATTACGAGGAAGAAATGCCGCCGAAGTTTTACCAAAAATTACAAAATGGGTTGCTAGTTTAGACAAAAATGACCCTCGCTACGAACACAATGTGTTGGAGGCTCTTTGGGTAACTTGGGGTTTAAATAAAGTTGACCAAAAACTACTCCGCCAAATGCTTAAGGCCAAAGATTATCACGCAAGAGCGGCCGCAGTGGAGGTTTTACGTTTTGTGGGGCATCAAGTACCTGACCAAGCGGCATTATTGATGCAAGCTGTAGGAGACGAAAATAGTCGAGTGCGGTTAGATGCCATCGTGGCAACTTCGTGGATTAGTAAAGAAAAAGGCTTACCGATTTTAGTAGAAGCCCAAAAAAAACCAATGGATGATTGGATGATTCATGCCCACGAAACGGCTGTTGCTCACCTAAAAGGCGAGAATGTAAGAAAGAAAAAAGAAGCAGAAGTGGCCTCAGTTTTAAAAGGTGAAGACTTAGTGCTTTTCAAATTAGGCAAAACTATTTACTCCAAAGAAGGCTATTGCACAACTTGTCATCAATCAAATGGTGAAGGTCTTTCGGCTTCTGGATTTCCGCCATTAGCAGGCACAAAATGGGTAACAGGCAATGAAGACCGAGCTATTAAAATTGTACTAAAAGGCTTGCTTGGACAAATAGATGTAAATGGCAAAACTTATCCCGGACAAGTACCGATGACACCGTTTGAAGGCTTACTCAACGACAAAGAAGTAGCGGCAGTTTTGACTTACGTTAGAAATTCGTTTGGTAATAAAGCATCGGTAATTTCGCCTGAAAAAGTGAAAATTGTGCGTGCCTCTGTAGCTAATCAGAAGGATATTTATAATGTCTCAAAATTGCTTTTAGAGCATCCGTTGGAGTAAAATGACATGCCATTTTTTTGTGTCATACCAAAATATTTGGTATGACATTTTTTTTTGCCTAAAAATGTATAAAAAGGTTTGGAAAAACTTTTAAAAATGAATTATATTGACAGATTTTGTCCAAAATATAATCTCCAAAATTTATGGATGCCATAAAAAAGACGTTTGGCGAAGTAATAAGGCAGCACCGTGAACAGCAAATCTGCCTTTGCGGAAAGTAGCGGCATACCTTGATATTGATACCAGTACGCTCGCCAAATTTGAGAAAAACCTCCGCTACCCCAGCCGTGAGCCTATCACGAAATTGGCCGAGCTATTTGCCTTAGATGAGCAAGAACTCTTGGTGCTGTATCTCTCCGACCGAGTTGCCTACGACCTCGTTGGCGAAACCAACTCTGAGCAAGTGCTAAGGGTTGCCGAAGAAAAAATTAATTACATACGCTCTAAAAATACCGTGCAGGGAGTTTTAGGGTTTTAAAAAATAAGCTTATGTACACGGCTATTAATGGTATTTACGAAAACGGACAATTTGTTTTGACCGAAACCCCTCCGACCAGCAAAAAAACGAAAGTAGTAATTATGTTTATGGAGGAAGTAGAAACTTTACCTACAAATAAGAAAAAAGGTATAAAATTGGGGAGTTTAGCAGGAAAAGTTTATAATATACCTGATGATTTTAATGAACCTTTAGATGATTTAAAAGACTACATGTAATGGACTTTATTATTGATACTCAAATTCTCATTTGGTCGGTTATATATCCAAATAAATTATCTTCTAAGGTGCGAGAGATTTTAGAAAATAATAGTAATGGTGTTAGTCAGATAAGAAGTCTTTACGAAGTTGCCATTAAACAAAAAATTGGTAAACTTTCAGAATTAGATTTATCAATGAGTGATTTGATAAATTGTTTATTGAAAGATGGTTTTGAGATTTTAAGTTTGAAAAATGTTCATATTGAAGCTTATGAAAGAATATAATTATTAGATACCCACCGAGACCCTTTTGACCGTTTATTGCTTGCAACTTCATTAAGTGAGAATATTCCAATTATTTCTGCTGATGAAAAATTTAAAGGATATTCTTCTCAGGTTCAATTGATTGAAAATTGATTATGATACTTGAATAAAACGTAATTAGTTGAAAAATTTCTTTTCGATGAGAACAGAAGTTATTGTCAAGTTTGTTTCGGTCTTACTAATGATTTCGGAGAGAAGAAATTTTACCCTCATGCAGTATTTAGGTTTGTTAATAATGAATTTTAATTTTTAACAGTGCTTTTGTGAATGATAACCTTGATTTTCGGAATGATGGTTTAGATTTTAAAGAAAACTTCAAGCGTAATAAACATTTTATCAACCGCTTATTTGATAGAGACACATTGATACTGCAAGCCTATAATATTAATTTTTTGTTTGTGGTAGCAGCTTACGTTCAGAGTAGTACAACCCAAAAAGAGCTTTTTAAGAAGACCACAAGAATAGTTTTTAGAAATAAACTGATTGCTTATCTGAATAAGAATTTTGAGTTCAAAAAAATCATTTCGGATGATATTGACAAATTTGTAGAGCAGAATTTCAGGAAGTTGCAAGGCAAAATTTATCGCCCATCGGGCTGGGAAAATGAACTGTTGATAGCGGTAGAAAAAGGAACAAGTGCATTTGAAGATTTCGAAAATTGTAAAATTGAATCTTATGAATTAAGTATTTGATAAGGTATATTTCTCAGCTTTTTTGCCTAATTTTGAACTTTCTAAGCAATCACTAAACTCAATTATATGCGTAAAATTTATTTATTCCTTGCGATTTTGGCGGTAACAATCACAGCTTGTCAGAAAGATGGTATTCCAGAAGATGATCAAATAACTAGCTACGTTACGAGCAAAAAACTGACTGTTACTGAAAAAACAGCTTCGGGATTGCGTTATATTGTCACGAAAGCCAATCCAACGGGAGCAGCTTTGAAAGTAGGGCAAAACATTAATGTAAATTATGCAGGAACACTTTTATCAGGAAAATCATTTGATTCAGGAAACTTTAGTTTTGTATTGGGTGGAGGTCGTGTGATTGCGGGTTTTGATGAAGGTATTGCCAAAATGAAAGTAGGAGAGAAAGCAACGCTTATTTTTCCTTCAACTTTGGGTTATGGTTCGTCGGGCTCTGGGCCAATTCCTGCAAATTCGCCTTTGGTTTTTGATATAGAAGTAGTTTCGGCAAGGTAAAATAAGGTCTGTGTGAACGCTTAGACTAAATACTCAAATCAGTTTATAATTTAAATTTAATAATAATGGCAACATACGGAAAAGATGGCTTTTCGGGTACAGAAGATGAGCAAATCGAAAGCTATATCAATAGTAAAAACTTGGCTATCACCGAGAAAACTTCTTCGGGTCTACGCTTTATTCTAACTTCACCAAATGAAGCGGGTTCGGCGTTAGCAGCAAGACAAAATGTTACGGTAAAATACGCTGGAAGGCTCCTATCCGATGAGCAATTCGATGAAGGCACTTTCAGTTTTATTCTGGGAGTTGGGCAAGTAGTTGGTGGTTTCGACGAAGGTATTGCCAAATTGAAAGTAGGCGAAAAAGGTACAATTATTTTCCCTTCATCGTTGGGTTATGGCTCACGTGGTGCGGGAAGAGATATTCCAGGATATTCTCCTTTGGTTTTCGATATCGAAATTGTTTCGGCAAGATAAACTAAACTTGATTGTTCGTATAGAGGTCTGTACATTTATTGTACAGACCTCTTTGCATTTTTGGGGCGATCATGTTTTTTGAATAAGAGGATAAAAACTTAGTAAATGTAATAATTTTAAGTTTTTTTGTAAGAATATGGCTTTTATAGCAATTATTATTATCTTTATTAAATTTATTTAATAAATGCTTATTCAAAGCAATATTATTGAAATTTTGTTCAATATTCTATTCGATATAAACTATTCCTAACCGATGAAAAGTATAGTTTTTAAGGCTAAAACTTTTTTCTTTTTGCTGCTTACGAGTGTAAGTTTAGCAACAATTGTGTGGAATTGTACAACTTCTTCTGCCGAAACAGGGTCAATCCCCGATGAGGTTGATTTTAATTTCCATATCCGCCCGATTCTCTCCGACCGTTGTTTCAAATGTCACGGCCCCGATGTTAATAAACGTGAAGCAAACCTACGCCTCGATACACCCGAAGGTGCGTATGCAGCCTTGAAAGACAACCCAAAAGCCCATGCAATTATGGCTGGAAGTCTCGAACAATCAGAGGTTTATCAGCGAATTATTGCTAAAGATACTGCTGTTTTGATGCCGCCGCCTTCATCGAACTTGAAACTGACTCAACACGAAATCGAACTGATTGCTAAATGGATAAAACAAGGAGCAAAATATAAACCTCACTGGGCGTTTATTGTTCCACAAAAACCAAAATTACCCGAAGCTGACGAAGATTGGGTAAAGAATGAAATTGACCATTTTGTTTATGCGAAAATGGACGAAAAGGGCCTAAAACCTAATGAAGAGGCCGACAAAGAACGTTTGTTAAAACGTGTAAGTTTCGACCTTATCGGGCTACCGCCAACTATCGAAATGCAAGAGCGTTTCTTGAAGGATAATTCGCCAAATGCTTACGAGAAAATTGTTGATGAATTACTAAAAAACAAGCATTATGGCGAAAAAATGGCCATTTCGTGGCTTGATGTGGCTCGTTATGCCGACTCGCATGGTTATCAAGATGATGGACTACGAACAATGTGGCCGTGGCGAGATTGGGTGATTCATGCTTTTAATTCAAATTATCCGTATAGCAAATTTTTGACTTGGCAACTAGCAGGAGATTTATTGCCCAATCCGAGTAAAGAAATGCTTTTGGCAACTGGTTTTAACCGAAACCATAAAATCACGCAAGAAGGAGGCGTAATTGATGAAGAATACCGCATTGAGTATGTGACCGACCGCACAAATACTTTCGGTAAATCGTTTTTGGCTCTTACTTTTGAGTGTGCCCATTGCCACGACCATAAATATGACCCGATTTCTCAAAAAGATTATTATCGAACCTTCGCTTTCTTCAATCAAGTACCAGAAAAAGGACTTTTTGGAACAATAGATGCTTCGTTTGCCGACCCACCAAACATGAAAATCACGACTGAAGACGTAAATTCTATTTTGAAATTTATCAACAAAAAAGATACGGCAAAAGTAATGGTCATGGTGATGAAGGACACCTCTAAGGTGCGTCCCACTTATATTCTGAATCGTGGAAATTATGATTCGCATGGAGAGCTTGTTGGTGTCGGTATTCCGAAAGCAATCATGCCATTTGATACCAATAAATTAGAAAAAAATCGACTTGGTTTAGCAAAATGGATGCTAAACGATAAAAATCCGCTGACAGCACGAGTATACGTCAATCGACTTTGGGCTTCGTTTTTCGGACGAGGAATTGTGAAAACCTTAGGCGATTTTGGAATGCAAGGAGAATTGCCATCGCACCCCGAATTGCTCGATTGGCTGGCAGTAGATTTCAAACAAAACGGATGGAATGTAAAGCGTTTGGTGAAACAAATAGTAATGTCAGGGACTTATCGACAATCTTCGACTATTACAGAAAAACACTTGAAAACTGACCCTGAAAATATATTTTTGGCTCGTTCAACTCGAATGCGTTTCCCTGCAGAGAATGTGCGTGACCACATTTTAGCAAGCAGTGGTGTACTGAACGAAGAAATCGGCGGCCCAAGTGTTAAACCTTACCAACCAAAAGGACTTTGGGAAGTGGCAACTTCGGGACGTGGAACGCTATCAAGATATGTACAAGACCATGAGTCAGACCTTTATCGTCGGGGAATGTATGTCTTTATCAAACGAACTGTTCCGCCACCGTCAATGCTCATTTTTGATGCCAGTAACCGTGACCAATGCGAAGTTCAACGTAGCCGAACCAATACGCCACTGCAAGCATTGGCAATGATGAATGACCCACAAACAATGGAAGGGTCGAGGGTTTTAGCAGAGAATTTAATGAGCGAAAATATCCCTTTAGAAACCAAACTAGAAAAAGCATTCCGACGCATTATTTGCCGAAAACCAAAAGCAAAAGAATTAGAAATTTTGACACAATATTTCAATTCAGAAAGCGATTTTTTCAAGAAAAACGTTAAAAAAGCTGAAATGATGCTCAAAATCGGCGAATTTAAGCAAAAAACGATAAAAGATAAAAACGCAACCGCCGCTCTCATGCAAACTATCCAAATGATTTTTAATATGGAAGAAGCAATTGTTAGGGGGTGAGGTTTATAGTAAATTTTAAGTATTTAGGTTTTTAAGTTTAACCCCATTCGGGGTTAGGAGTTTATGCAAAATCTTTTATTCCGTAGGTTGCACCTACGGCTATTCATGTTAAAGCCCGTAGGGCTTTTTTCGAGAATTATTTAGCGAGTAAGACAAGCCATAATTGGTTAAACATGAATAGCCACCGTAGG
>JAFEIL010000348.1 GCA_017495105.1 Emticicia sp.
TATATTGTGATTTTGCTAAATTATAAAAATAAAATTTATATACCTAAAATGTGGACTTAAAGAAGTAAAGTATCCATTAAGTCCTTTTTTTTGAGAAATTATTTTAATTTTTTTGTTTAAATAAAACTTTTGTTTCTAAAAAAAGTTATACATTTGTATGGTTAAACTAAATACCAAATAATACAAAACTATAATCTGAAAAATGCCTCAATCAGATGAAACAAGTTTTAAAAATAACTCCTCTTTAGGGGCTAGGGGTGGATTTGAAAATATGAAAATAGCAGTAGTAGGAACAGGATATGTAGGACTCGTAACAGGAACTTGTTTTGCTGAAACAGGCAACCAAGTTACTTGTGTAGATATTGATGAGCGTAAAGTTGAAAAACTTCGCAAAGGGAAATTAACCATCTATGAGCCAGGTTTAGATGTAATTTTCGATCGTAATACTAAAGAAGGTCGTTTGAAATTTACAACCAATTTAGCTGAAGGTGTCAAAGATGCACAAGTAATTTTCTTGGCATTGCCAACTCCTCCAGGTGAAGACGGATCGGCCGATTTGAAATATATTTTGGGAGTAGCCAATGACCTTGGCCCATTGCTCGAAAACTACGTTGTAATTATTGATAAAAGCACAGTACCAGTTGGAACAGCTCAAAAAGTACAAGAGCGTGTGGCAAAAGGTGCAAAAGTTGAGTTTGATGTGGTATCAAATCCTGAGTTTTTGCGTGAAGGTGTTGCCGTCGAAGACTTCATGAAGCCTGACCGTGTAGTTATCGGTACAACTTCTGAAACAGCAAAAAAACTAATGGAAAAATTATATGCACCGTTAGTGCGTCAAGGTAATCCGATTATCTTTATGGATGAGCGTTCGGCCGAAATGACTAAATATGCAGCGAATGCGTTTTTGGCAATGAAGATTACGTTTATGAACGAAATCGCCAATCTTTGCGAAAAAGCGGGTGCTGATGTTGATGCAATTCGTAAAGGTATCGGTACTGATAGTCGTATTGGCAAACGTTTCTTATTTGCAGGAATTGGCTACGGTGGAAGTTGTTTTCCCAAAGATGTTCAAGCTTTAGAAAAGACTGCTACCGAATTTGATTATGATTTCAAAATCTTGAAATCAGTAATGAAAGTAAACGAAAAGCAAAAAACTAAAATGATGCCGCACATCAAAGCTCATTTTGATGGCGATTTGAAAGGCAAAACAATTGCTCTTTGGGGACTGGCATTCAAACCTCATACTGACGATATTCGTGAAGCTCCAGCATTATACAATATCAAAGAATTGCGTAAAGCAGGTGCAAAAGTGGTAGTTTATGACCCAGAAGCAATGGAGAATGTACGTGGTGTAGTTGGCAAAAAAGTAAAATATGCCAAAACTCCTTATGAAGCCATCGAAGGAGCAGATGCCTTGATGATTATGACCGAATGGCCAGAATTTCGTACACCAGATTTCGAGAAGATGGAGGCATCGTTAAAAAACAAAGTTATCTTTGACGGTCGTAATCTTTACGAATTAAAAGATATGCGTGAGTTAGGTTATACATACTTCTCAGTCGGTAGAGAAACGGTGAAATAAAAGCCCCCTGCCCCCCAGAGGGGGAATTTTTGACACTTTTAATTATAACAAAAGTGCTAATAGAGGGTTTTACAAGAAAAAGATTTTAAAGAGATTTCATTAAGTAAATAAAATTAAATTCCCCCTCTGGGGGTTAGGGGGCTATGAAAAGAGTATTAATAACTGGCGGTGCGGGTTTTTTGGGTTCGCACCTTTGCGATAGATTTATCAAAGAAGGACATTATGTAATTGCAATGGATAACCTCATCACAGGAGATTTACGCAATATTGAGCATTTGTTCAAACATCCAAATTTTGAGTTTTATCACCATGATGTGAGTAAATTTATTCACGTACCAGGCGAACTCGACTATATTTTACACTTTGCTTCACCAGCAAGTCCGATTGATTATTTGAAGATTCCGATTCAAACCTTGAAAGTTGGTTCACTCGGAATTCACAATTGTCTTGGTTTGGCTCGTGTAAAAAAGGCAAGAGTAATCATTGCCTCAACATCAGAAGTTTATGGAGACCCATTGGTTCACCCACAAACGGAAGAGTATTGGGGGCACGTAAATCCAGTTGGTCCACGTGGTGTATATGACGAAGCCAAGCGTTTTCAAGAAGCCATGACAATGGCTTACCATACTTACCACGGTGTGGAAACACGTATTGTGCGTATATTTAATACGTATGGCCCAAGAATGCGACTCAACGACGGACGTGTATTGCCTGCATTCATCGGTCAAGCCTTGCGTGGTGAAGACCTAACAATCTTTGGTGATGGCACTCAAACTCGTTCGTTTTGTTACGTTGATGATTTAGTAGAAGGTATTTATCGTTTATTATTATCTGATTATGCTTATCCAGTAAATATTGGAAACCCATCAGAAATTACGATGAATGAATTTGCTGAGGAAATTATTAAATTGACAGGAACAGACCAGAAAATTGTTCATAGGCCATTACCGAAAGATGACCCTAAGCAACGCCAACCAGATATAACTAAAGCAAGAGAAATTTTAGGTTGGGAACCAAAAATAAATCGTGCAGAAGGTTTGAAAATTACCTATGAATACTTCAAGAGTTTACCAAGAGAAAGACTTTTTGATGAAGTAGCCCACCGTGAGTTTGATAAGAAGTAAAAATATGTAAATTTTTTGTCGTGCCACATTTCCGCAATGTGGCACGACTGTTTATAAACGTTTTTATAATTTTTTATGTTAAAAACTTATAAAATACAAGACAGAATAAAAATGAAATTAGACCGCATAGAAGACGCAATCGAAGCGATTCGTAATGGAGAAATAATCATCGTGGTTGATGACGAAGACCGTGAGAATGAAGGTGACTTTATATGTGCAGCCGAAAAAACTACGCCTGAAATGGTCAATTTCATGGTGAAAGAGGGTAGAGGCTTGATGTGTACGCCACTTACTCGTCAGCGTTGTGAAGAATTAGAACTTGATATGATGGTGGGTAAAAATACCGCCCAACATGAAACCGCTTTCACAGTATCGGTCGATTTATTGGGCAATGGTTGCACCACAGGGATTTCGGCAAGTGACCGTGCAAAAACGATTCAAGCACTTGTAAATTCAACTACAAAACCAGATGATTTGGGGCGTCCAGGGCATATTTTCCCTTTGCGTGCTGCCGAAGGAGGCGTAATCCGCCGTTCTGGGCATACTGAAGCAGCCATTGATTTGGCAGTTTTGGCTGGTTTGCAACCTGCGGGTGTCTTGATTGAGATTTTGAACGAAGATGGAACAATGGCTCGTTTGCCACAACTATTTGAGATTGCCAAAAAGTTTAATCTTAAACTTGTGAGTATCAAAGACTTGATTGAATATCGTTTGGCAAAAGAATCGCTCATAAAAAGAGAAATTGGCGTAAATATGCCAACCGAATGGGGTAATTTTGATATGGTTGCCTTCCGCCAATTGGATAATGACCAACTGCATTTGGCCCTCATCAAAGGAACTTGGAAAGAAGATGAGCCAATTATGGTACGTGTGCATTCTTCTTGTGTAACGGGCGATATTTTTGGTTCTTGTCGATGTGATTGTGGCCCGCAACTTCATGCCGCTATGGAATTGGTCGAAAATGCAGGTAAAGGTGTAATTTTGTATATGAATCAAGAAGGGCGTGGAATTGGCTTATTGAATAAACTGAAAGCCTATAAATTGCAGGAAATGGGGCGTGATACTGTAGAAGCAAATCTCGAATTAGGTTTCAAAATGGATGAGCGTGATTATGGCGTTGGAGCTCAAATTTTGAGAAACTTAGGAATTAAAAAAATGAAGCTGATTTCAAATAATCCTAAAAAACGAGCAGGTTTGATTGGTTATGGTTTAGAAATCATTGATTCGATTCCGATTGAGATAGAAGCGAATCCACATAATATCGGATATTTAGAAACCAAACGAGATAAAATGGGACATAATATTATGGGTTCTTAAAAATATTCGTAAAAAATTATCCTTTAATGAGTTATAAAACAATTGTTTATAACTCATTTTTTTTGTTTATTTGAGCTATAAAACTTATTCTTATCGCTCATGAAATGGATTTGGCAACATAAAAACTGGTGTGATTTTACTTATGATCCTTCAAAATTAGTTGAATTTGAGAACGAATTTCATAAGAATATAGGTATAATTTATGGAGTTGTTAGTCATTTGGAATCAGATAGCTTAGAAAACCTAAAGATAGATATTCTCACGCAAGAAGCCTTGTCAACTTCGAGCATCGAAGGAGAAATTCTAAAACGAGAATCTGTGCAGAGTTCTATCAGAAAACATTTAGGACTTAAAAGTGATTACCGAAAAGTACAACCAAATGAAGCTGGTATAGCCGAAATGATGGTAAATATTTATCAGCATTATGATAATCCTTTGAGCGATGAAACTTTCTTTTTGTGGCATAAAATGCTCATGAATGGAAGAAGAGATATTGAGGTTATTGGTGATTACCGCCAACACGCAGAACCAATGCAGATTATTTCAGGCAATTTTTCTGCCCCTAAGGTGTTTTATGAAGCACCACCTTCGACACAAGTTCGTAATGAAATGGAAAGATTGATAGCATGGTATAATTTCCAAATAGATAATCCAAACGGAATGCCTAGCTTAATATTTGCGGGCATTGCCCATCTATATTTTGAAATTATTCATCCTTTTGAAGACGGTAATGGACGAATAGGTCGGGCCTTGGTCGAAAAAGCGATTTCTCAAAAAATAAAAACACCTTCTTTTAATTCTCTTGCAAAAGTAATTGATTCAAATAAAAAAGCTTATTATGATGCACTACAATCGTGTAATCATAGTAAAGATGTGAATAAATGGCTTTTGTTTTTTGCCAAAATACTACTCGAATCACAGCAATATACCATCAAAATGGTAAGTTTTTTAGTACAAAAATCAAGGTTTTTTATCAAATATAATGATATAAATGAAAGGCAGTCAAAGGTGCTATTAAGGATTTTTGATGAAGGGATTGAAGGTTTTAGAGGTGGATTAAGTGCAGCTAATTATAAATCTATTACAGGTGCATCGGCAGCAACCGTAACAAGAGATTTGCAAGAATTAACAAATATCAAAGCCCTAACAAAAACGGGTGAATTAAAGTACACAAGATACTTTTTGAATTTGATAGACTTGTAATCAATACCACAGCAAATGATAATAAAAGAATTAAACAAAAATAACCATATCATTCTTCATAGAAATACAGAAATTGTAAATTATTGACATATAATTTCTAAACGTTTAAAATATTAGGCATGCATAACAATTTCTTAACTAATCGAAATTGAATTTTACCAATATTTTTCATTAACAATTTTATAAAAACTTGTTTTTCAAGTACTTACCAAAATAAAAAGGGTGGGTGCTTGTTTTTTTTAGAGAAAATTTTTAAGACCTTTGTACATTAAATTTAAAAATCACAAATTATTTTTACTCCAAATATTTCTAACTTCAAAAAAACATGATGCGAAAATTTACTTCAATGCAGAAAGTATTTAGCTTTCTTGCAGTAATGCTTTTTGCTTTTCAAAGCTTTGCACAAGTTACAACCTCTTCTATTAGCGGTTTGGTTGCAGACGCCAAAGGCGAAGGTTTGCCAGGTGCAACGGTTGTTGCAGTTCACGTACCATCAGGTACTAAATATGGAACGGTTTCAAACACAGCAGGTCGTTATATACTTCCTTCGGTTCGTGTTGGTGGCCCATATAAAATCACATTTACATTTGTTGGTTACAAAGAAGCGGTAAAAGAAGGTGTTATCACCAGCTTAGGTTCTGCTGCAAACGTTAACGTTAAGTTAGATGAGACAGGTACTTTCTTAGATGAAATAAAAGTTACATCTGGACGTTCTGATATTATCTCGTCGAGCCGTACTGGAGCATCGACAACTTTAGGTTTGAATGCTGTTAATAGTCTTCCAACTATAGGCCGTACTATTGATGACATTACTAAATATAATGCTTACAGTAATGGTCGCTCTTTTGCTGGTCAAGATAGCCGTTTAAATAACTTCACCATCGATGGTTCGGTTTTCAATAATGGTTTTGGTTTAGGTAGCTCATCACAAGCGGGTGGACGTACTGGTACAACTGCAGTATCTCTTGATGCGATTGAGCAAGTACAAATCAACATTGCTCCATATGACGTTCGTCAATCAGGTTTTGCTGGTGCGGGTATCAACGCAGTAACTCGTGCAGGAACAAACGATGTAACTGGTTCTGTATATTACCTCACCAGAGGAAGTGACATGGTTGGGAAAAAAGCTGATGGTAAAGATTTACCGCCAGTAAATATCAACGAAAAAACATTTGGTTTTAGAGTTGGAGCTCCAATTATCAAAGATAAGCTATTTATTTTTGCTAACTTTGAAATGTTTAATAGTTCTACACCAGCACTTACATGGTCAGCTAACCGCTCTGGTGCATCAGGTAATGTATCTCGAACTTCTTATTCTGATTTGCAGGATTTAGCAGGTTTTATGAGTTCTAATTTTGGATGGGAAGCAGGTGAGCTTGATGGTTTTAATAACGAAATCAATAGTAAGAAAGGTTTGGTTCGTTTAGATTATAATATCAACAACAACCACAAATTATCTGTGCGTTATTCACACCATGATTCGGGCTCAGATGCTATTATTAGTAATAGTAATAGTAGTAATACAGCGGGTAATGGTAACCGTACGAACTCGGCCTTAGCATTATCACCACAAAACACAGGTTATAAAATTGCTGATAATACTCGCTCTTTTGTGGCGGAATTAAACTCTAACTTCAAGGGTAAATTTGCTAACAATTTAATTGCTACATACAATAAGCAAATCGAAGATCGTACTTACCGTACTGCCGTTTTCCCAACAGTTGATATCTTAAATGCAGGAAGTACCTATACTTCAGTAGGTTTCGATCCATTTACGCCTAATAACAAATTGAATTATTCTACATTCAATGTAACGAATAACTTGAGTTATTTTGCGGGTAAACATAACCTTACACTTGGTCTGTCTTTCGAAGCTTTCCAGTCTAACAACGTGTTCTTCCCTGCATCAAATGGTGTTTGGGTATTTAACTCTATCGCTGATTTTAAAACTGCTGCTTTGGCTTATAAAGCAAATCCAAACCTTACTGTATCGCCAGTTCCAGTAGCACGTTTCAACTACCGTTATTCATTGTTACCAGACGGTGGAGAGCCTTTACAGACTTTGAAACAAAATACCTATTCAACATATTTGCAAGACGAGTTCTCAGTTAGCGACCGTTTTAAAGTTACTGCTGGTGTTCGTTTTGATGTATTTGATTATAACGATGCTTATGCTAAAGACTTCAACAACCCAGTTGTAGAAGGTTTAACTTACAAAGATGAGAACAACGCTAATTTGAAAATCTCGACTGGAGCTTTTCCAAGTAATAAAGTAATTGTAACTCCTCGTTTAGGTTTCAACTACGATGTAAAAGGAGATAAGAGTACTCAAATTCGTGGAGGTACTGGATTATTTGTTTCACGTATTCCACAAGTATTGGTATCTAACCAATTGGGTAATAACGGTGTAAATACTGCAGTATTGAACTTTACTAATACAACTGCATATCCGTTTACAACAGACCCTAGCCGTTTCAAACCTACTACTACTGATATTACAAAGCTTCCTGCCTATGTAATTAATGCTTCTAATGATAACCTCAAAAATCCTATCATTTGGAAAAGTAGCTTAGCTATTGACCAAAAATTACCTTGGGGTTTAATCGGTACAGTTGAAGGTATCTATAACGATAATATCCAAGCTCTTCGTTATATCGATGGTAACTTGAAATCACCAACTGCTAAATTCAGCGGATCAGATTCACGTGACCGTTTCCCAGCTTCTAATTTGTCTGGTGCAGCAGTAAACCCAGCTCGTTTTATCAATACAGCCAATACGAATGCATTTATTTTAACTAACACCCCAGAGGGCTTCTCTTACTCTTTAACAGCTAAATTAGAAAAGACAGCTACTAAAGGGCTGAGTGGAATGATTGGTTATACTTATTCTAAAGCAAAAGATATTCAGTCGGTTGCAAGTACTGTATTAGCTAATATCCCAACCGTACAAGGTCAAAATTATTTGACTCCTTCTTGGTCAGATAACGACCTACGTCACCGTTTAGTAGGTTATGTAAACTACCGTATCAACTATGGTGGTAAATTTGGTGGTTCTACAATGTTTACTTTAGGTATGGTTTCAAACAGCGGTTTCAAGATTTCATACCAATATGGTAATGACCTAAACGGTGATGGCCAAAACAACGACCTTATCTTTGTTCCAAGTAAGGCTTCAGATTTGAAGTTTACTGAATTGACAGTGGGTTCTGGTGCAACTGCCCTTAAATTCTCGCCTGAGCAACAATCAACTGCTTATGAAACATACCTCAGCAATCACCCTTATTTAAGTACAGTACGCGGTCAGTACTCTGAAAGAAATGGTGCAGCTGTTCCATCTTTGACTCGTTTTGACTTCACAGTTGAGCAAGATTTCTATGTATCTACTGGCAAAAAAGATAAGAAAAATATCATTCGTTTACGTTTTGACGTATTGAACGTGGGTAACCTTCTTAACAACAAGTGGGGTGTAGCTATGTCATCAACAGGTACAAATCCGTTGAGTTTAGCATCTATCAGTGCTACTGGTGAACCTTCTTTCCGTATGGCTACTCAAGTAGTAGATGGTTCAACTATCCTACTACGTGATGCTTTTGTGAAAAGTATTAACATTAATAACGTTTGGCAAGGACAATTCGGAATTCGTTATATTTTCGAATAATTCTTCCAAAAATATATTAATACAAAAGCCCTCTCTATTTAGTGAGGGTTTTTGTATTATCAGAAGCCTATCATCGATGAACAAAAAACGTATCTTTGAGAGTAAAATCTTTTCTTTATTTTGTGATAATAAGAACGATACACAAAAGCTTGTGCGTTTGTTATATGAACGGTTTGAAATAGAAAGTCTTGATTATGAAGATGACGAGGTTTGGAATCTCGCTGAAAACTATTTCATCAATAAGGTTATTCCTCATAAAATAGAAGTTCGCAGAGCTGGATTGGACTTTCTGAAAGAAAAATGGTTTAAAGAATTACTTTCTTTATCGGATAATCCTAATACAAACGACCCTGTGGAGCAGTTCAAGTATAATCTTTGGATACATGACCTTTCCAAGTTTTCAATACACGAGGCGTATGGTTATGCTATACATGATTTCAAAAATCCGAAGCCAACACAGTCATTGTTCCAACGAGCCTGGCATCATCACAAATTGAATAATGCTCATCACCCTGAATATTGGTTGAGTGTAGAACGAAATGGGAGTACAACGGCTTTACCTATGCCAAGCATATATGTAGGTGAGATGATTTCCGATTGGATTGGGGCGTCGAAAAGTTATGGCACAGATTTTAAAGAATGGTTGCCCAAAAATTTACCTCAGTTTTTATGGCATCCATATACCGCTAATCTTGCTGCTGAATATCTATCTAAAATGGGATTTAAGGTCAGAAAGGAAGAGCAAAAGTTGTATTTAGAATAAAATAAAGACGTTTCTTTTGGTCATAAACCCGCAGGTCTGACC
>JAFEIL010000154.1 GCA_017495105.1 Emticicia sp.
ACCAGCGGGTGTTCCCGTAAAAATTATATCTCCAGTTTTTAGGGTAAAATATCTTGAAATAAAAGCAATAATTGTATCAATCGAATATAGCATCATTGACGTATTACCCTCCTGGCGAAGTTCGCCGTTCACGTTTAAATGAAAATTAAGATTTGTTAAATCTTCGAATTTTGATTTTGGAACAAACTCAGAAATAGGAGCAGAGCCATTGAAACCTTTTGCCAAATCCCACGGTAAACCTTTGGCTTTTAGTTTTGATTGCACATCACGAGCTGTAAAGTCGATACCGATTCCTACTTCTTCGTAATATTTATGGGCAAATTTTTCCTCAATATTTTTTCCCATCTTGCTGATTTTTATAATTATTTCAACTTCATGGTGAATATCTTGCGAAAAATCAGGGTAGTAAAATGGCTCATTATCTTTCAAAATAGCCGTTTCAGGTTTTGTGAAAATAACGGGTTCGTCGGGGCGTTCGTTATTGAGTTCTTTGATATGTTCGGCGTAATTTCGGCCAATAGCGATGATTTTCATGAAAAATATTCTAAAAATTGAAGAAAGACTTTCGGATGAATTGACAATATTTGCACATTGAAAAACTAATCCTGTTTACAAAAATAGGTAATAAATTGTTTGTTAGTACCCTTTGGCGGGCATAATTTTTTAAGTTTTCTCAAAAATACTCGTTTAAAATTGTAATATTTGAGTCAAAAATTCGTCTAAAAGTAAATTTTAATAATTAATAAATAATGAAAACACTTCTGAAATCTTCGATTGCCGCAATCGCTTTAGTAACTCTTATTTGGGCCTGCCAGCGTGTACCACTTACTGGTCGGAAACAATTGGTTGGTTTAGTTTCTAACGAACAAATGATGTCGATGAGTTTTACTGAGTATAAGGGCTTTATGGATACGTCCAAAGTTGTTTCACAGAATAACAAAGATGCGGAAATGATTGCTCGTGTGGGTGGAAAAATCAAAACTGCTGTTGAAAATTATTTGATTCAGAATAATTATAGCCAAGTAATTGATGGTTATCAATGGGAGTTTAAATTGGTTCAAAATAAGGAATTAAACGCTTGGTGTATGCCAGGTGGAAAAGTTTGTTTTTACACAGGTATTTTGCCCATTTGCAAAGACGAAGCTGGAGTTGCTGTTGTAATGGGACATGAAATTGCTCATGCAATTGCTAGCCACGGACGTGAGCGTATGAGTCAAGCGATGATGAGTCAAGGTATCACTCAGATTGGTGCAGTGGGTGTAGGTATTGCCACTGGTAATCAACGAGTAATGGATATTGCAGGACAGGTTTTGGGAATTGGGTCGCAGCTTACATATGTTTTGCCAAATAGCCGTAATCAAGAATCAGAAGCAGATAAATTAGGTTTGATTTTTATGGCTATGGCTGGTTATAATCCACAAAATGCCGTAGAATTTTGGAAAAGAATGGCTGAGGCAGGAGCAAAGTCACAGAAACCGCCAAAATTGCTTTCAACTCACCCAGCCGACGCAACGCGTATTGCTGATCTAGAAAAACAAATGCCACAAGCACAAAAATATTATCAGGCCTACGCTGGTAAATAATTTTGAATGAAAATTAAAGAAATAGAAGCATCAGAAACATGGCCACTCCGACACAAAGTGATGTGGCCAAATAAACCATTAGATTTTGTAGTCCTTCCGAATGATGAAGCAGGACTACATTTTGGTTTATTTGAAAAAGAGATGTTGGTTTCGGTCATTTCCTTATTTATTGAAAGTCAAGATGGGCAATTTAGAAAATTTGCTACCGACAATTATTATCAAGGAAAAGGCTTCGGAACAAAGCTTTTAAATCATTTAATAAGTGAAGCTAAAAAACGGAATATCAAAAATCTACGGTGCAATGCTCGCATGACGGCAATCGAATTTTACCAACGTTTCGGAATGAAAGTTGCCTCTGATATTATCAGAAAAAATGGTAAAGATTACGTATTGATGGAACTTGATTTCGAGCAATAATGTATCTTGAATAAAATCAGACCATTATGCTTGAATCTTTAGCGAAACTTTACGACCGAGACTTACAAAAACTAAGAAGCGAAATTGATTTTTATGAAAATGAAACTGATTTATGGCTCATTAAGTCAGAAATAAATAATTCAGCAGGAAATCTTTGTCTGCACTTAATTGGCAATCTAAATCACTTCATTGGACATCAGTTAGGTGGAACCGATTATGTTAGAAATCGACCATTGGAATTTTCGGATAAAGATGTACCAAAAGCAATTTTAATCGAAAAAATAGAAGCTACACGAGCAATGCTCAAACAAATTTTGCCAAATATTTCAACCGAAACTCTGGTTAAAAACCATACACAAGAATTTTATGGCGGAGATGATACCAACGAGTTTTTCTTGATACATTTGCTCTCGCACCTCAATTATCATCTTGGACAAATGAATTATCATCGGAGACTGAACAATAGTGTAGAATGTAGAGTTAAGATTATAAAAATGTAATATTTCATACACATCCTACATTCTCAACACTACACTTGAAATATTATCTTCCAAAATCATCTTGAACTCTTACAATATCATCTTCATCTGATGGATTTTTTGGGTCGGTATGTTGCCAAATTTCGGCAATAATTCCCCACCCGTCAAGTCCAACTAAACGGTGTCTTTCTCCTTGTTTTAAGTTAATAATGGAGTTAAGTGGAAGTATTTGAAGTTCATTTTCTTCATCAGTATCACTTATTAC
>JAFEIL010000486.1 GCA_017495105.1 Emticicia sp.
CAGTAAAAGATGCCAATGGTTGTACTGCAACGGCATCCACAAGCATTACTCAACCTGAGGCGTTAAACGTAAATTTTGATGTAAAAGATGTTGAGTGCCAAAGCGGTAATAGTGGGTCAATAATACCAAATGTAAATGGTGGAATAAGTCCATATAAATATGTCTGGAGTAATGGTCAAACATTTACCTCAATATCAAATCTATCGGCTGGAGTTTATACAGTAACAATTAATGATGCCGTCGGTTGTATTATTACAAGAAGTGTTGGCATTGCAGATGGGAAAGCGATTAATAATCCAGTAATTATAGGCAACGTTAACGCCTGTTTGGGTGAGAAAATTTCATTAACAAATATTAATTTTGATTCCGAAAACAAACTTATTTGGTACGATTCAAATACAGCTATTGAAGAACCTAATACAAACGTTATTGGTCAAAAGACATATTTTGTGAGTCAAGTAAGTAAAAATGGTTGTGAAAGTGGACTTGTATCCGTTACAATAATTGTAAACGACTGTACTCCTTCTATATTCGACCTTGCTTTAAGAAAAACAATATCTAAGTCTATCAATACATTTAAACCAAATGATTTAGTTGACTTTAATGTGACAGTTTTTAATCAAGGCAAAATCAAAGCCTATAATATTGATTTAATAGATTATATTCCAAAAGGAATGTCCTATAATAGCGGTGGTTGGTCAATCGATGGAGACAATGTTATTCGTAGAATAGACAGTTTATCAGCTGGAGATAGTTTGTCTATGAAGATTACGTTGAAAATCGCTTCCGATGTTAAAACAAAAGAGCTTATTAACAAAACGGAAATCTTTGGAGCAGATTTAGATAAATTAGCTAAAACTCATGTTATTTCAGACATTGATAGTCGATTCGATAAAAATCCAAATAATGATATTGGAGGAAAAGCAAATTCGCCGACAGATGATTACATTTTAGGAAATGGTGATGAAAAATTCGATATTATCGGGGGAATTCTCCAAAAATACGATGAAGACCCTGCTTTAATCAATGTGATTGCAGGCGACACCTGCTTAGATTTAGCTCTTCGTAAGAGACTACTGTCAAGCCCAGTAACCGCGGTCTATTTACCAAACGACTCAACTCGATTTGAAATTACAGTATTTAATCAATGTAAAAATCAAAAAATTTATAATATTGATGTAGTAGATTATATTCCGAAAGGTACTTTGTTGGTAAAATCTCCAAATATCAATCAACGCTGGAGTTTATCAATTGATACGCTCATGTCGAACAACAGAATAATTTCGATTGATACCAATGCAGTAACCAGAATTGATAGCTTAGCGGGTAGCGATAGCACTAAATTTGAGATTCTTCTAAAGATAAAACCACAGACGGCTACGGGTGCCTATATCAATAGTTCTGAAATTTTTAGAGCCACCCTAGACAAAAACGCAAAACTTGTCATTGACCAAGATAATGATAGTCGCTACGATAAAAACCCAAATAATGATATTGGTGGAAAAGCAAATTCACCAACGGATGATTATATTTTGGGTAATGGCGATGGTAGATTTGATGTGGTTGGTGGCACAATCCAAAAATATGACGAAGATGACGAAGACCCTGCCCTATTTGTAGTAGGTAACATTGATTGTTTAGAAGCTGTTGCCGACTCTGTTATTGGAAATAAATGGTTTAACTTATACGACATTTATGGCAGATTATATGCTTCAATAAATCCAAATGGTCAGAATTTAGGAAAAGTAACGCTAAAAATCAGACATTATGGAAATGGCGAAGAAAATATCCCTACCACTAGTTTCGGTACACGCTTGATGAGTAGATATTTTGACATCAGCAGCTCTGTAAAAGATTCTTTTGATATAGCTGTTTCTGTACGTTTATTTTATCTAAACAATGAACTAACCGTCTACAAAAAAGCGACTAAATTACCTTCGCTCACTATCAATGATTTCAACATTGTGCATTATGATGGCATAAGAGAAAACTGTGGTTTTGAAGATAACGATAATTTCAAAGAAGGCATTAGCGAAGTTTTATATAAAAATATTCTTGGAAAAGTCTTTACCAGTGAGAGTTTCTACCTACAATTTGACCTTAATGAGTTCTCGGAAGTTGGTGCAACTGCTAATAAGTACATGACCATAATTCAATTTGATGTCAATAAAAAAGATGAAAAATCAGTTTCTGTAACATGGCAATCTAACCTTGAAATTCAAGGAAATTATTACATTATAGAAAGAAGTTCTGACTGCAAAAACTTTGTAGAAATTGGAGAAGTTTTAAGCAAAACAGTAGGAAGTACTTATGAATTTATGGATAATTTCCCATATGGAGGTATTAATTGCTATCGAATCGTATATGTTGATAAAGATGGTACAAGAAAAGTACTCGACCCTAAGCAAGTTGAATTTGATAAAACTCCTTATTGTATTTCATTCCCAAATCCAGTTCCGAATCGCATAGATTTCAACGTCTATTTCCGAAATATAAAAGCAAAAGAAATCAAGTTTTATGATACGCTTGGGCAAGAATTAGGATTCGACAGTAGCTTAAACGGAGATAATATTTATAAAATAAAATCTGAAACTTTGCTCCGTAGTATCAATTATTTAGTAATAATAGGTGATGACGGTCGTAGATGCATAATGAGAGTGGTAGCACTATAATTTACATCATACAATGTCGAATTTACTTCAGATTGAAATAAGATTCAAAAAACTCATATTTCGTCTAAG
>JAFEIL010000006.1 GCA_017495105.1 Emticicia sp.
TTTGTAAAGTGATTTTATGTATTTTATTATTTTTTTGTAATTTTTTGAATTAATAAAATTCATCTCAATTTTCGTCCAAAAATCATTAAAACAGGTCTTTCAGCTTAAAAATGATTTGATATTGAAAGTTTTAATTCAAAATTTGTTTCCAAATTAAACCCTAAAATATGATTCCAGATTCACTCAATGCCGAATTATTAAACATTAGTCATAAGCTTGAAAATAGAAAGCAAATTGCACAAAAAATGCAAGAAGCAAAGCGAGTTCAAGCAGCCGAGCATATCAAACTTGAAGCTACAAAACAACGCATGAACGAAGAGTTTCAAGATGTAAAAGACCTTGAAACGTTTACGTTGAAATCTGTTTGGTATGATTTATTGAACAAGAAATTTACTGAATTGGAGCGTGAACAAGCTGAGTATTATCAAGCGAAAATTCGGTTTGAAAGTCAGCAAAATAAATTTGATAGCCTTTCACTTGAAATAAAGTCTTACGAAGCTCAACTGTTTGATTTTGAAACGATTAAAGTTCAATATGAATGTCTTGTTCAAGAAAAAGTAAAATTATTGAAAGAAAATAATCACCCACGATTAGTTGATATTTTTACAAAACAAGAAGAATTAGTGAAGATTGATGCTTATAAAAACGAAATTCAAGAAGCAATTTCGGCTGCTGAAAAAGTGTTAGGTGTGATTCCAAGAGTAATCGAAGATTTGAAAGATGCAAAAGGTTATGCAACTTGGGATATGGTTGGTGGAGGAACAATGGCAACTTATCTTAAACGCGAAAAGATGCACAAAGCTAAGTTGGGAATTACCGAAATAAATTACGCTCTTGATAAGCTCAGACGAGAACTAAAAGACCTTAAACCTGATTTGTTTCCAACCGAAATAAAATTTAATACCTCATGGGAGTTCGCAGACTATTTTTTCGATAATATTTTCGTAGATATGGAAATAAGAGAAAGGATTTTGGAAGCTTACAACTCCACACTATCTCTTTTTAACTCAATAACCTTATTAAAAGAAAAAGTGATAGCTGAAAAAAATACCCAGCAAGCCTTATATCAAGAAACGGAAAGTGATTTTAGAAAACTTGTCGAGCAAGTTTGATGAATTTTAAAAAAAAATGTGCGAAGTTCCATGAACGTCGCACATTTTTTTAACTCAAAACTTCGGTACAAAACCCATATTCCACCAAATAAAGGCATAAATATCGGCCGTTGATTCGAGGTTTTTCTTGGTATTACTTGCTCCGTGTCCAGAGTTGGTGTCTATCTTTATCAATAACGGATTTTTGCTGCTTGCCGCTCCGATTTCTTGCAAAGTGGCTGCATACTTGAATGAATGTGCAGGCACAACTCTATCATCGTGGTCAGCCGTTGTGATGAGCGTCGCAGGATAATTAATGCCAGCCTTGATGTTATGCAATGGCGAATAGGTAAATTGAACTTTAAATTCTTCAGCATTATCTGACGAACCATAATCGGCAATCCAATTCCAGCCAATTGTGAATTTTTGAAAACGCAACATATCCATCACACCCACTTGCGGAATAGCGACTTTTGCCAAATCTGGTCTTTGGTTCATTACTGCCCCAACCAAAAGTCCACCGTTTGAGCCACCACGAATAGCCAAATGTGAATTATCACAATATTTTTGAGCTATCAAATATTCGCCTGCCGCAATAAAATCATCAAAAACGTTCTGTTTTTTGAGTTTCATGCCTTGTTCGTGCCATTTTTCACCATATTCGCCGCCACCACGCAAGTTTGCCGAAGCGTAAACACCACCTTGCTCCAAAAACGGAATCAAAGTTGGACTAAAACTTGGATTGAGATTTATATTGAAACCACCGTAGCCATAAAGCAAAGTTGGATTTTGTCCGTTGAGTTTCAAGCCTTTTTTATAGACGATAAACATCGGTACTTTCGTGCCGTCTTTGCTTGTATAAAATACTTGTTTTGTCTCAAAATCGGTGGCCTTGAAATCAACTTCTGGAGAACGGAAAACCGTGCTTTTCTTGCTTGCAATATCGTATCTGAAAATAGTAGGAGGGTAGTTGAAAGTGCTGAAAGTATAAAACACAAATTTATCGTCAGCTTCGCCACCAAAGCCACCAGCCGAACCTAAGCTTGGCAATTGTACTTCGTTTTCGAGTTTTCCTTTCAAATCATAAACATAGGCACGAGTTGTAACATCCTTCAAATAAGTTGCAAATAATTTTCCGCCAGCCGTTCCTACGCCTTGCAATGGCTCTGGTTTTTCGGGTAAAATATTACTCCATTTTCCAGTTGCAATGTCATATTTTTCTACCTTATCATTCGGGGCATCTTTGTTAGTTTTAATCAAAAAAGATTGTCCAACATTATCAATCACGCTGAAGCTAAAATCAGTGATTTCTGAAACAATCGGCTTGAATTCTTTTTGACCTAAAGCTCTGTAATACAAGGCGTTACCATCTTTCCCTTTACCACGGTCGCTTATGCTCAAAAAAGCAAATTTCTCATCTTCTGTTGCGTAAACACCATTGAAACGTTGCGGATTTTCTTTGTCTTCAAATACTAATTCATCAGCTTCTTGACTTGTACCTACTTTATGAAAAAATACTTGGTGATTTTCGTTTTTGGCAGCCAAAGCACTTCCTTCTGGTTTCGGATATCGGCTATAATAGAAGCCTTTTCCTTGCCACGAAATTCCTGAAACCTTCACCCATTCTAGTTTATCGCTAAGATTTTGTTTTGTGGCCATATCCATAATCAAAATATCTTGCCAATCGGAACCACCTTTTGATAAAGCCATTGCACCATATTTTCCATCTTTCGATAGCACAAACTGTACTAAACGAGTAGTACCATCAGTCGAAAGTTTATTCGGGTCAATCACCAATTCGGGCTTTCCATTCAGGCCTTTTTGGCGATAAAGCACCGATTGGTTTTGTAAGCCATCATTTTTGTAGAAATAAAACCATTCACCTTTGCGAGAAGGTGATGAGTATTTGGCATAGTTAAAGATTTTTTCCAACCTTTTCATTAAATCAGCACGATAAGGAATTTGCTCGAAATACTTTGTCGTGACCGCATTTTGTTGCTTCACCCACTCAGAAGTTTCAGCCGAGCGGTCATCTTCGAGCCAACGGTACGGATCGGCAACGGTCGTGCCGTGATAATTGTCTGTGTGGTCGATTTTTTTTGTAACTGGATAATTGTACTGTGCCATTGCTAAACTGGGGAACAAGAGAGAAATAAGGATTTTTTTCATAGTTTTAAGGTCTGATGATGCATCTGATTATATTTGTTATTGATGAATGATTTTTGTTATTGATGAAATTAATTGTTTAACAATTTTTTAAATATCTGATGAATTGTGATTGTAATTTTACTGTAAACTTAAACACAACTTACTTTTTAAGTGATAAACAAAAGCCAATCAAAGAAGTTTTACTAAATTGGCCTAACAACAAAATCCAAAGCAAATGTACGGAATAAAATCTTTTGAAATAAAGAAATTCAAGCCAAAAGGTATGGAAGAAATCTCTGATTTGGTGGTAATTGAAGAGCCTTTGGAGGTTCGTTTGGGTTTTGGAAAAGAAGACAGCCGACAGCAAAAAAGTATTTCTGTAACTATGCGAACACCAACAGGCCATGATTTTGAATTGGCTTTAGGTTTTTTGTTTACTGAAGGAATTATTTCTTCGTTTGATGATGTCTTATCCATTCATTATTGCAAAGATACTGGCCGGCAAGCTGAAGAAAATATCGTAAGAGTTGAGCTAAAACCTAAAATTGAAGTAAATTTACAAAGCCTCGAACGTCATTTTTATTCAACCTCAAGTTGTGGAATATGTGGGAAGGCCTCAATCGAAGCTATTGAAAAAAAATGCATAATTTTACCAAAAACTGGTTTCAAAATTTCAGCTGAGTTCGTAAGAATTTTACCCGAAGTTTTAGCGAATAATCAAGTTTTTTTCAAACATACCGGTGGACTTCATGCTGCAATGATTCTAAATAAGTTAGAAAAATGTTTTTTAAGAGAGGATATCGGTCGTCACAACGCCCTTGATAAAGTAATCGGTGCTGCTCTACAACAAAATCTTTTACCCTTATCTGATGTTGTTTTGATAATGAGTAGTCGAGCCAGTTTTGAGTTGATTCAGAAGGCCGCAATGGCTGGTATTCCGATTATGGCTTGTGTAGGCTCGCCTTCGAGTTTGGCCATTGAGACTGCCCAAGTTTTGGGTATTACTTTGATAGGATTTCTTCGAGAAGAGAGCTTTAATGTATATACTCACACTGATAGAATTTATTGATAAAAATGCTTATTATTCGTAAAAAGTAAGTAGATTTGACTATTAAATAAAAGCAAAATGGAAACACTTGTTGAAAAACGCAAACCACTTGCAACCAAAAAACTCAAAAATCCAAATGACCCACCTCGTAAGCCTCGCCCCGATGGCAAGATAAATTATCATGTTTTGTCTGATGCAGAAATTGATGCTCGAAGAAATCCTGCGTATAAATATTTGGTAGAATAAATGTTTGATAGTGGACATAAATATCATCGGATTAGTATAACAAAAGTATCGGAGAAACTATTTTTAAGACAGCATTTATACAATTTTCGTGCTTCAAAACGCCGATATATTGCAGTTGTTGAAGAAAATGAATTCCAAGTTTTTATTGTTAAATTCTTTCCCGTTAGCCATAAGCTTTCAGATAAAAAATATAATGTCATCTTTAATGATTATGATGCTCCTCGTGTAATTCGGACTTGTATTAATATTATGCTTGATATTTTAGCTGAAAAACCTTTAGCAAGTTTTGGGTTTATCGGGGCTAATACCATAAGTAATGGAGAAAGTGAAGGAGAGACAAATACCCAACGTTTTAGGATATATACTAAATTGATGTTAAATTTTTTCGCAAAAACAGCTTTCTCCCACCTCGAAGAATCTTCAATAAGTGCCTATTAATGGTAAATAAGAAGAATAAAAACTTTGATGAACTCACACCTAAAATTGTAGAAATGTTTCAAAAAGTTTATCCAGACTTAATATTCTAATGCCAAAAATAAAACCCCAACCACCAACCGATTTTACAGGAATCGAAACTTCAAAACCTGCTACCGAAGCCGCTGGCTTTTCGGCTGTTTTTTCATCAATGAAGCACGTTTTTGGAGCGATGCCAGTTAGGAGAGGTTTAAAATCTTTATTAAATCTCAATCAAAAAGGTGGTGTTGATTGTCCAAGTTGTGCATGGCCTGACCCTGACGGCGAACGCTCAAAAATTGCCGAATATTGCGAAAATGGTGCAAAAGCAATTGCCGAAGAAGCAACTACTCGAAAAGTGACACCTGTTTTTTTTCAAAAACATTCGGTATCCGAACTTTCTCAAAAATCTGATTATTGGCTAGGTCAGCAGGGGCGTTTGACGCAGCCATTGGTTTTGAGAGAAGGACAAACGCATTACGAGAAAATTTCTTGGGAAGAATCCTTTAAAATTATTAGTAATCAATTGAATAATTTGCCTTCACCCGATGAGGCAATTTTCTATACTTCGGGAAGAACGAGCAACGAAGCGGCATTTTTATATCAACTTTTTATCCGGATGTACGGAACAAATAATATGCCTGATTGCTCGAATATGTGCCATGAATCAAGTGGTTCGGCATTGGGTGAAACTTTGGGTTTGGGTAAAGGTTCGGTAAAATTGGATGATTTTGAAAAAGCAGAAGTTATTATGATTTTGGGGCAAAACCCTGGCACAAACCACCCAAGAATGCTTTCAGCTCTCGAAAAAGCCAAACGTGCGGGTGCAAAGATTATTTCAATCAACCCTTTAATTGAAGCAGGTTTATTGAAATTCAAACATCCGCAAGAATTGCGAGATGTGCTTTTCGGAGGAGAAAAACTGACCGATATTTACCTGCAAATCAGAATCAATGGTGATTTGGCTTTGCTCAAAACTATGAATAAACTCTTACTTGAAGCCGAACAAAAATCAGGAAATGTATTTGATAATGACTTCATAGTTAATCAGTCAGAAAACTATGAAAATTATATAAAAAGCCTCGAAAGTGAGAATTTGGAACAACTTTCGGAAGCTTGTGGAATTGCCTTGGATGAAATAAAAGCAGCAACTCAACTGCTAATTGACCACAAAAAAATCATTGTTTGTTGGGCAATGGGACTTACACAGCATAAAAACTCAGTCCTTACGATTCGTGAAGTTGTCAATTTACTTTTACTCAAAGGAAGTATCGGAATTGAAGGAGGCGGTACTTGCCCCGTGCGTGGACACTCAAATGTTCAAGGCGATCGCACGATGGGTATTTATGAAAAACCACCAAAAGTGTTACTTGATAATTTGCAAAAAGTCTTTGGTTTTGACCCTCCACGCAAACATGGTTTTGATACAGTAGCTTCCATAAAGGCGATGTCAGCAGATAAAGCAAAAGTTTTTATAGCAATGGGTGGTAATTTCCTTTCTGCCACACCTGATACTGAGTTTACGGCTAAGGCTTTACAAAATTGTGATTTAACTGTTCAAATTTCTACAAAACTCAATCGTAGTCATTTAATTCATGGTAAAACTGCCTTAATTCTACCAACTTTGGGTAGAACTGACCTTGATTTGCAAAGCAATGGCGAGCAGTTCGTGACAGTTGAAGATTCGATGGGGGTGGTGCATAGTAGTAAGGGAGTTTTAAAACCAATTTCAGAGCATCTTTTGTCAGAACCAGCTATTGTTGCAGGAATGGCAAAAGCTACTTTAGCAAACATCAATCTCGACTGGGATAAACTCGTGGCGAATTATGATCATATTAGAGATTTGATTGAAAAGACAATCGTAGGTTTTGATAATTATAATGTCAGAGTGCGTCAAGATGGTGGTTTCTATTTGCCAAACCTCCCTCGTGAACGAAAATTTGGTACAGATTCGGCAAAAGCAAAGTTTTCAATCAATGAACTGGAAACGATTCAATTACTTGATAATGAGTATATTATGATGACTATTCGTAGTCATGACCAGTTCAATACAACCATTTATGGCTTAGATGACCGTTACCGTGGGATTTATAATGAGCGAAGAATTATTATTATGAATGAATCGGATATGACGGAAGCAAAATTAGAAAAATACCAAGTAGTAAATCTTTTTAATCATCACGGAGGAATAGAGCGAGTGGCCGAAAAATTTATAGTCGTACCTTACAACATTCCACGAAAATGCGTAGCTACTTATTTTCCAGAAGCCAATGTTTTAGTACCGATTGATAGCTTTGCCGATATTAGTAAAACGCCTACCTCAAAATCGGTAGTGATTACAATAAAAGCTGTATTATAGTGAAACGCAGATATTTTTGATAAGATATGGATCATACTTTTATCTTAAAAATCATAAATATCTGCGTTCAAATATTTTATTCTACAGTAACTGATTTCGCCAAATTACGAGGTTGGTCAACGTTTCTGCCACGCATCACGGCAATATAATATGAAATCAATTGTAATGGAATTGAAGTCAATAGCGGAGATAGTAACTCGTTGGTGCGAGGAACTTCAATCGTAAAGTCAACCATATTCGAAATTTGCGTGTCTCCTTCTGTTACAATCGCAATTACTCGACCTTTACGAGCCTTTACTTCCTGAATATTCGATACAATTTTTTCGTAAGAACTATCTTTTATGGCAATAAATACGACAGGCATATCTTCGTCAATTAAGGCAATCGGGCCGTGTTTCATTTCGGCCGCAGGATAACCTTCTGCATGAATGTATGAAATTTCTTTTAGTTTCAAAGCACCTTCTAAAGCAACTGGAAAGTTTAAACCACGACCTAAAAATATAAAGTTAGAGGCAAATGTAAAGAGTTTGGCAATATCTTTTATTTTATCGGCGTTTTTCAAAATCTTCTCAACCTTCGCAGGAATCGCGTCTAAACCAAAGATTAATTCACGGTAAAGTTCATTACTAATGATGCCTTTTTTCTGAGCTACTGCAATCGCAATTAAACTCAAAACTGAAACCTGTGCGGTAAAAGCCTTTGTGCTTGCCACACCAATTTCTGGCCCTGCATGGGTATAAACTCCTGCATGAGTGATGCGTGCGATGGATGAACCAACTACGTTACAAACACCTAAAATAATAGCACCTTTCGATTTTGCTAATTCCAAAGCAGCCATTGTATCGGCAGTTTCACCTGATTGTGAAATTGCAATTACGATATCACCCTCTTTGATAATGGGGTTTCTATATCGGAATTCAGACGCATATTCAACTTCAACATTGATACGTGCCAATTCTTCCAAAAGATATTCGCCAACTAAACCTGCGTGCCATGAAGTTCCACAAGCTACAATTACAATTCGTTTGGTTTTTGCGATTTTATCCAAATAGTTACCCAAACCTCCTAAAAGTAAAGTGGCATCTTCAGGAATTATACGTCCACGCATTGAATCTGCTATCGAACGAGGTTGCTCAAAAATCTCTTTTAGCATAAAATGCTCATATCCACCTTTTTCAATCGCCTCTAGTTCAAGCTCAACTGTTTGAATATATGGGTCAATTTCTTCGTTCGATAAGTTCTTGACAATCAGCTCATTATCTTTAACGATTGCGATTTCATAATCATCCAAATAAATCACCTCCTTGGTATATTCAATAATTGGAGTGGCATCTGATGCAAAAAAATATTCATCGTCGCCCACACCAATTACTAACGGACTTCCTTTTCGTGCTGCAATTAATTGAGTCGGATTTTCAGCATCCATAATAACGATGGCATAAGCACCAACAACTTCGTGTAGGGCAATTCTTACTGCTTCCTCGAGTGAACAGTTTTTATTTTTCTGAATATCCTCAACAAAATTAACCAATACTTCAGTATCGGTTTGGCTTTGAAAAGTGTATCCTTTATTTATCAAACTTTGTTTGATAGAACCATAATTTTCGATAATACCATTATGAATTATCGCAAACCGCCCACTATTTGAATAATGCGGGTGAGCATTTACATCATTTGGTTCACCGTGAGTTGCCCATCGTGTATGTCCGATTCCTATTTTGCCGAGTAATGTTTTATCTTTAATTTCATTTTCGAGTTCCGAAACCTTCCCTTTCTTTTTATAAACTTTTAAACCATCCCCATTTAAAAGAGCAATACCTGCACTGTCATATCCACGATATTCTAATCTTTTTAGTCCTTTAATAATGACTGGGGCTGCTTCACGACCGCCTACATAAGCTACAATTCCACACATATTCTGTTCGATTATTGATTGTTTTTGATTAAAAAAATATAATTGCGAGATTTACAGAAAAAGCAATATTTTATCTAAAAAAAATAACATAAAGTGCTATTTATTAGATACTTATTCAAATGTAGATAAAAAATATAACATAAAAAGTAGTTCATATCGACAATCTTTTATTAAAATAAAGCTTTAAAAAATAATTCAAAGAGGCTGTCGATATCTTATAAATATTTAAAAAAACAGTCAGTAATAGAAATTTATTTTTTTATAAAACATAGGAGAAAAACGT
>JAFEIL010000232.1 GCA_017495105.1 Emticicia sp.
ATAAAAGATAATACACCATTGACGACCTTGAATGATGTTATTGCAAAAAATGAAGGCACATCTGGTAGCTCATTTTTTGATAATTTATAATTAATAATGTATATCAAGAAGGTTCAAGTATTTGCTTGAACCTTTTTTGTTTTTTTGCCTAAAAATTTTTGTTATGGGAATTATCTCACTTGAAGGTCTAGAGTTTTTTGCTTATCATGGATATTATGATGAAGAACAAAAAATAGGAAGTAAATTTTCAATTGATATTGCTATTACGGCGGATTTGAGCCGTGCAGCACTCGAAGATAAATTGAAACTAACTGTCAATTATGAGGATGTATATAAAATAGTAGCCGGTGTCATGAATGAACGACATCGGCTACTAGAGCATATAGCTTACAAAATAATTGAGGCCATCAAGACAAAGTTTCCTCACATTGAGGCTGTTACTGTCAATGTTTCAAAGTTTAACCCTCCACTTGGTGGAATTTGTCATCGTTCAAAAGTGACAATATCGATACCCTAAACCTTAATTTGGTTGAAAATTGGTAAGTTTTGATGGCTTCCACTGATTATTTCGTGTATTAACATCTGGCAATTTATTGTCAGGGTCGATTACGATTGATTCGATAGCTGATTTTGAATCATGTCTGAAACTCCAAGTGCTTCCACGTTGCCATATTTCGTAAGGCAGTAAAACTCGTTTTTTTGTGCCATCTACTTCTTTGATTTCTAGCGTTACTGGCATAGGCATTTTTTCCAAATTCTCTATAGTAATTACAGAGCCCTTAGTAGCGTCTTGTTGTATGTAGGATACATCTCTTACTCCTTGATCAATTTTCCAATCGTTGATGTACCAACCTTTCCAAAACCAGCCTAAGTCTTCACCTGCAGCATCTTCCATCGTTCGAAAGAAATCAAGTGGAGTTGGGTGTTTAAATGCCCAACGGTTTACATATTCTTTGAAAGCATAGTCGAAACGTTTTTCTCCTAAAACTAATTCACGCAGCATTGTGAGACCATAACCAGGCTTCATGTAAGCCGCAATTCCTAAATTATTATCTTGAATTACATCAGGAATATTTACAATTGGGTCACGGTCATAATAATAGGGCGTCATCTGACGAATGTTTTCAGGGCTGTAATATTCGCCATTATTGAAATTTTTGGTAGAAAGTGAATTGATAAAGGTATTAAAGCCTTCGTCCATCCATGCATATTTACGTTCATTGCTGCCTACAATCATTGGAAACCAATTATGTCCAAATTCATGGTCAGTTACTCCCCATAGACTTTCTGTTTTATCTCGATAATCACAGAATACAATACCTGGATATTCCATTCCAGCAACAACCCCTGCTACATTTACCGCACTTGGATAACTATATTCAAATACGTATTTTGAATAGAATTCTATACAACCTTTTACATATTCAGATGAACGTCCCCAAGCATCATTTCCATTACTTTCTTTTGGGTAAACCGATTGTGCTAATGAGGTTTTGCCACTAGGCAAATTGATTTTACAAGCATCCCAAATAAATGCTTTCGAACTTGCCCAAGCCACATCTCGTGATTGTTTACACTTAAATTTCCATGTCAAAGTACCTTCGGTACGTGGACGTGAATTTGCATCATTTACTTCATCGGCACTTCTGATAATTACAGTTTTATCACTGTTTTTAGCTGCATTAAAACGTTTGATTTGTTCGGCTGTCAACACTTCATTGGGGTTCATTAATTCACCCGAACCAACTACCAAATGATTATATGGTACTGTGACATTATACTCAAAGTCGCCATATTCTAAATAAAATTCACCTGCACCCAAGTAAGGTAATGTATTCCAGCCTTCGACGTCATCATAAACGGCCATTCTTGGATACCACTGAGCAACTTCGTATATTATACCGTCTTGTGTTTCTTGCTTGCCCATGCGATCAGAGCCATAATGAGGTATTTTGAATGAATAAGAAATTTTGATTTTAATTTCTTCGTTTGGTAAAATTGGTTCAGCCAAACGAATCTGCATACGAGTATCATCAATTAAATGCTCAGCATAAATTGAACGTATAGAATTTTTTTTTCCTGTTTGAGTATTTTTATCTACGCTGACAAACTGTATTGTATACCCACCATCAAATCCAGCGTTGCCAAAACGGCCACCAGCAATTGTAGTAGTTTTTCCACCTCTAGACTTGTTATTGAATTGATTTTGGTCAAGTTGTAGCCAAATGAAAGGTAATTTATCTGGACTATTATTCTTGTAGGTAATCTCCACATCTCCAGCTAATGTATTGGCTTCTTCGTCGAGTTTAATATTAACTTTATAATCTGCTTTGTTTTGCCAATACAATGGACCAGGAGCACCCGTTCCACTTCGATAAGCAGTCCCTGGCATAAAATTGAATAGTGGATTGAAAGCATCGCGATGGTCATATTTAGATATTGTTGGCATTTGTGCATTCACTTGCTGACCAATCGCTAATGCACAGTATAAAAATAAATTATTTATTTTCATGAGAGTATGATAATTTACTTAAAAAGTTTTAATTGTTGTACAAAATTGTATATTGCCCTTTCAAAACGGTAAAGTAATAAATTTCTTTTATAAAGAGGTAGTATTATTTCATAAATGTTGCATCTGTTTTATTGCAGAAATATTTTTACATTCATTTACAGGTAACTTTTTTATGTATTATATGTCTAATCAATAGTACCTTGATAGGGTTAATTTTATAGAATCA
>JAFEIL010000311.1 GCA_017495105.1 Emticicia sp.
ACACAAGACCCTGCAACTGGGAAAGTGCCAACTGAGCGATTGGTTTCGGCAAGAAAAAATCTACAAGAGAAAATTCAGAAAGGTCGTTTAACTTCTTCTATGAATTGGTTTGAAATGGGGCCATTGGATGCAGGTGGACGTACACGAGCGTTAGCTCTCGATCCAAATGATAACAATCATAAAAGAGTTTGGGCTGGGGGAGTAGCGGGCGGACTTTGGTATATTAATGACTTCACTGATAATAATCAACAATGGATTAAAATTGATGATTTTTGGGCAAATTTAGCTGTTTCTTGCATTGCATTCGACCCAAATTCTCCACAAAAAATGTATGTAGGCACTGGAGAGGGTTGGCAAAATATTGATGCGGTACGTGGAGCAGGGGTTTGGTATTCGGCAAATAACGGCACAACATGGCAGCAATTATCGGCGACTGCTTCAAATGACGATTTTAATTTTGTGCAAGATATAGCTGTAAACAATAACGGAAAAGTTTTTGTTACAACACAAAATGGTATTTATCGTTCAACCGATAACGGTACAACTTGGCAACAAGTTTTATTGCCCACAATTGGTTCAACATTTGCAGCAGATTTAGAAATCGCTTCTGACCAAACTATTTTTGCAACTTTCGGTAAAATTACCTCTTCGGGAAGTGGTATTTTTAAATCAACCGATCAAGGTAATACTTGGACGAACATCACGCCTGATAATACTGGAGCAAGAACTGAACTAGCTTTGGCACCTTCCACATCGGGAAGTTTACAAGTAATTTATGCGGTCTCTACTTACGGAGATTCGCCCCCAAATACTGGGAAAGTAAAGTGGTTCAAGAAATCAAGTGATGCAGGTAGTACTTGGACAGATATTATAACACCGAATTTTACTTCAAATCAAGGTTGGTATAATCTGATTTTGTCGGTACATCCAACTGACCCAAATTTAATCATTGCAGGTGGTACGAATCTTGCCAAAACTACTGATGGCGGTGTAAACTGGACAATGCTCTATTATGGACTTCCGTACCCTGACCAGCATGCTATTATCTTTAATCCTTATAACACTGGCCAAGTGCTAATTGGCAATGATGGCGGCGTTTTTGTATCGAATAATTATGGAAATGCCACTACCACTGAGCCAACTTTTCAACGCCGAACCAAAGGTTATAATGTGGCTCAGTTTTATAGTGTGGCCGTGAAAAATATTGCAGGAAGCGGCTACGCCATTGGTGGCACGCAAGATAATGGCTCGTTGAGAATCAATCCAACAATTTTTACGCAAGGAACTGGCACCGATGTAGCCATTTTTAGTGGCGACGGTTATATTTGTTTTATCGACCGAGATAATCCAAATGTACAGATTATTTCGGGTATTAAAAATGTATATGAGTTACATAACCAATATGGAGATTTCAGCGAGTCTATCGTCATTGATGGCGATAAAGGAAAATTTCTGAATCCTGCTGCTTATAATGATAAAATCAATGTTTTTTATTCGTATTCCGACACTTCTTCTACCACAACTCGTCTTTCAAGAGTGACTGATGTTGGTGGTAGAACAGTCTTGGGTAGTATGACCATAAACGTAAAAATGGATATTACGTTTATAAAAGCAGGGAAAATCGACCATACAATATTTATTGCTTGTAAGGGCGGTAAAATCTACAAAATTAAGAATGCAGGTATTGTTGGTCAGATAGTTACGCAAATCGACAATACTTGCTTGCCTTCGGGAAATACCACGATTTCATGCATTGATATTGGTGCAACCGATGATAATCTGTTAGTGACTTTTTCAAATTATGGCATTGCTTCGGTTTGGTTGACAAATGATGGAGGCACAACATGGCTTAATAAAGACCAAATGGATTCAGGTTTAGATGATATGCCGATTAGAGCAGCAGTTTTTTATCCATTAGACCGTAAGCAGGTATTTTTGGCAACCGAATTGGGTGTTTGGAAAACATCGGATATTTCAATATCTAACCCAAATTGGCAACCAACTAATACAGGTTTGGCCAATGTACGTTGCGATGGTTTGGTGTATCGTTCGACTGACCGAGTTTTGGCAGTAGGTACCCACGGCCGTGGTATTTACATGAGTACGCTACCATTACCGCCCAACTGCAATAGCCAACTGGTTTTAGAGAAAGAAAATCGATTGCCCAACGCCACCATAGAGTCGTGGGATTGGATTCAAGCTAATACTAATAATTCTATCAATGCCAACCAAAAAGTAAGTTACTCTGCAGGGAAATACATTTTGCTCGAACCAAATTTTGAAGCCAAACAGGGCAGCACTTTTCAAGCAAAAATTACTGGTTGTTCGGAGAATTGATTGCTAAATTGGTGAAGATATTTATGGCACTCATCCGAAGGTGTGTTACAGCTATCTTCGGACATAAAAGATAAATTTCTAAATCTTAAAAGGTTTTTGAAAGTAAACTTTATATTTGGTAGTAGATGTGGTACACCTCGAAGGTGTGCAGCAATTATATAGATCAAAGGTTTGCTAGGCTTATATACGTAGCCAAACACAACAACTATCTTGCTTTATAAGAATGGCGATGAAACAAACGCAAAAAGGGCTTATTTTTTGAAACTAATGTTTAAATTTAAAAAATCAGTTGCAAAAACAGCCAAATGATTGGTAACTGATAGCAATAAATGGTATAACTGTAGTTTTGGCAAGTTCTTGTTAATAAAACAAAAAACTAATAAATTTGCTCATTAATAAAT
>JAFEIL010000539.1 GCA_017495105.1 Emticicia sp.
GTGTTAATGCAGTATCAAAGTGTAAAATAACGTTTTGTCAAATAAATTTTTGCGAAATTTGCATTATCCAAATCACGGCTTCTTCGCAGTTAGTGTTTTTAAAAGGTGATTTTTTCATCCGAAATGGAAACAGAAAAATCAAAATGAATAATGAAGATTTTTTCGATTACCTCAAATCGAGATTTGACACAACAATATTAAAATAATAATTTATATATATTTAATGCCACCGTAACCCTTACCCAATCGTCAAACGATTACCATCAGTTTGCCGATTGGATAAAAGTTACTCTCTCCAAATTCATAAATCACTGAGCCGACCCGCACAAAAGGCACATTGCCCGTTTGCAGAAAAAGCAAACTGTCAAAGAGCCTTTTTTCAACGCACCAGCGGGAAGCGGTCTGCCGACCCATCGGACTGTATTACGTTTTCCCCACGCACACTTTTTCACACTGTGCATCGAAAATTACGAGAACTAATCTGACAACCGCAAGCCTTCACTACGTCATTTGATTATTTAGCCTTACTCAAACCCTTGCACCGTAAACCATCAAATGGGCTTGCAATCGAGGGAATAATCCCTGTCATATTATTCTCGTGTTGGAATCGGCGATTGCTCGTGCGAGTGCAGGGCTACTTATTTTTAATCATTTTTTACAATGAAAACTTCACAAACACCTCAAATCTATGTTGGCACTTACGCTAAATACAATAACGGCTCAATCGAAGGCGAATGGGTTGATTTAGAAATTTATGATAACAAAGATGATTTCTATGAGTATTGTAAAGAACTCCATAGCGATGAAGATGATGCAGAGTTTATGTTCCAAGACTATGAGTATATTCCTAAAAAGTTGATTTCTGAATGCTCAGTAAGCGATAAACTATTTGATTACATTGAAGCCATCAAGGATATGGAAGATACAACCATTGAGGCTTTGGGATTTTTCTTAGATGATAAAGACATCAATGAAGATACAGATTTTGAAGAATTGATAGAAGAATTCAATGATGAGTACCAAGGCTATTTCGATGGTTCAGAAGGAGCAGAAGTTGAATTTACATACCAATACATAGAAGAACACGGAATTTTAGATGGCATACCCGAAAAGTTGCAATACTATTTTGATTATGAAAAGTATGCCAATGATTTATTCATTATAGATAAATAGATTTAAGTATTATATTTGTTTTGAACCAAATTAATAAAAATGGAACGAATCAGTCTTTATGAATTAGTACATAATTATCGAAAACGAGGTTTTAAACAAACACAAATCGCTGATTTACTGAGTATTACACAAGCACGAGTTAGTCAAATGCTCAAACACACAGATGGTTTTTTACCAAAATGGGGTGGACACCGTAGTTCTAAACTAAATTCAAATCAAAAGTTACTCTTGATTGAATATTTAGAAAAAGGGGCTTCACATTTTGGTTTTGAATGTGATTTTTGGGATAGCAAACGTGTCAAACAACTCATATTAGAGCAATTTGCAGTGAGTTATCATCCAGACTATATGCCAGATTTTTTAAGAAGTATAGGCTATAGTCAGCAAAAACCACAGGTTATAGATAATCGCCAAGACCCTAAAAAGATAGAAAATTATCTCCAAGAAACACTCCCTGCTTTAAAAAAAAGCCGAATCAGAAAATAGAACTATTCTATATGTGGACGAGGCGGGATTTTATTTGTTGATAAAATTAGGAACAACTTGGGCAAAAAAAGGGAAAACTCCTTGTGTTTTTCAAGGTTGCCGTTACAAACATTTATCAGCCATTAGTGCTATCAGTTCAGATGGCGAACTTTATTACCAAATCAGAGGCACCAGTTTTACAGGTGAAATGATTGTGGCGTTTCTTCGTGAACTTTTACTGTTTTTTGACAAAAAATTATTAATAATATGGGACGGTGCTAAGATTCATCAAGATGAGTCTGTTAAAAAGTTCTTAGAAAATGAAAACAATGACCGCATTTTTTTAGCTAAAATACCTCCATATAGTCCCGAGTTGAATGCTGATGAACAAGTTTGGCAGACACTCAAAGACGATATGCTCAAAAATATTGTATGTAAAACAATTACTGAACTAAATAAAAAACTGTCCGATGCTTTTGAAATACTCAAAACTCAAACTGATAAAATCAAAAGTTTTTTTAGGCATCCAAAAGTTGGGTTTTATAAATCTTAAATCTATTTATCTATAATGACTACGTTGAGCATGATGGGTATGTATTTAGGAGGGGGTAATATAAAAAGGGGGCTACCCCTTTTTGCTCAAAAATCTCATAATGTTAGAAACAAGCTTCATAGATTATTATCCCTTGTAAACATACAAAACATGGTTTATCAAAGCAGCTTTATTATCAAAATTTAGCGTGTGCCAAAATGTTTTCCAGTTAGTAAAATTACCATATTTTTCACCAGTATAATTTGCAAGCGTTGCTTTCAAGGCTTCGCTATCCAAATCCCTAATATTTCCTGAAATGCCATTATTATAAAAGAACAAGAACAGTTTTCTAAAAAGCACCAACACTGGCGGATAAAGCTCAGAATCTTTCATTTGATGAATTATTTTCAGCAGACTGTTAATGGTGCTTCTATCCAATTCATCATCAGGATACATTTCTTTTATCTCCACCATTTTATCATCAGTGATAATCGGGTATTGGTCCCCGCCATCAATGCCTAAAAATGAAAGCAGATAATTTTGATTATTTGAATCCAAATTCAAGTAATATCCAGCGAAATCGGGCGTTCCATTAAAATTTTCAATCAATGTTGGAGAATAGTCTTTTCCGAAAATAGACCTAAAAAAAGGTTTTTGTACGGTTTTTTCTTGGGCAGGTAGTATAAAGTTTTCATCAATATTATTAAAAAACACATCGGCAGTATGAACCGACTCTATAATTTCATCCAAAACTATTTCCATTGTAATTATTTCTGTTAAATTCCTATTTATGGTTTTAAGCCCTATACATTTTGGTTCGCATGACCATTTCCGAAGTTGTAATGGTCATTTCAATTTTACGAGTCATTTGTTCTACTTCTTCTTTGCTATTGTATTCAGCATCTTGGTTTTCGCAAATATTCCTAATTTCATCGGCAACATCTTTATTTAAACCTGCAATCGCCATTGACTCCAAAATATTTGTTCGGGCGTTAATTAAATACATTCGCACCAGTTTACTTTCTGAATTTAACCACAAATCAACAAATTCATTAGTAAGCGTATGGACGTTTATTGTTACGTCAAACTGCCACAAAGCACCATTCACATCAAATTGGAATAATACAAAAGGAATGTGATTGCTTTTATAAACACCGTGTTTAAATTCCTTTTTACTCCAAGCATTTTTATAGCTCTGATTGGGATTATCAAAATAATAGAACAACTCGAAAACATAATCTATATTCTCAAAGATTTCTATTCTGCAATATTCTTGACCATTTGCTTTGTTGTGCATCGGAAATGGCTCACCAATTTTCAGTACAAGCATTTGTAAATATGTTTAACCATTTTTTTCTGAGTAAATTCTTTTTCGGATTTGATTATGATAGTCAAAATCTTCATCAGAAAGATATTTTTTTAAATATTCATCTAAGCCAATATCATGTAGTTCCATATAAAAACGTCTGAATGGTAAAGAGGTTATTGATTTTTCAAAACCCATTTCTCGATGTGCGTCAGCAATATTTGGAGGTAAACCTTCTAACCAATCATTAAATTCTTCAACGGTTGGATTAAACGCTGTCCCTAATTTGTAATACCTAAAAGTTACATTGCCTATCCTAAACTGCCGACTCATCATTTCAAAAAGGTCGGGATTAGAAATTTTTATAGTATCCAAAAACTCTTGTTGTTTATCATTATATGGTTTAGAACTGAGAGGTAATGGATGAAAATCTTCTATTTCTTTTCGCTCAATTTCATCTTGATTTTCTTGAATTGCCGCATTAACTCGCTGAGTAATTCTTAATAAAAGTTCGTCTTCATCAATATAGAATAGTCTTTCTGGAATTTTAAGAAAGTAAGAGTTCAAAATATCATCTTTGTTAGCTCGCAATCCAACACCCTTAATCAAGCCCAAATGCTCAATAATTAATTTGGAAACGGACTTTTGTTTAGCTCCATCGAATACCAATAACAAAGAATCATCATGTTCTGTAATCGTAACGCCACCAAGCTCTTTCAGACTTGTAATCAACAAATCCCTTTGTGAATCTCTCATTTTTAATATTCAGTATAGGGTTTCACAGCTCTCTTTTAAATTCAGATTCTTCCATATTATCAAGCATTTGCCTCAATGGTTTTTCAGCATCAAAAAATATCCCCCTAAATTCGTTCCAATACTTTTTCTCTTTTCCGAGTGCTGAATCTCTCATCCATTCAGAATCTGCATAAAGTTGTTGTATTGTGGCTTTCATTTGCTCCACTTTTTCGCCGTAGGTTTTTGTAGCTTCCATCGTTTGATTTATTAGACTTACTGCAAGTTAAAGACTTTTTTACTGTTATAAAAACGTTATAACGATTTTTCAAATATAAAATATTTGTGGTGCAACCGAAGAGCCACATTATTTATGTAAGGTCGAAATATTTAATAAGTTTACTTTAAAAGTAAACTTATTAAATTGCATAAGTCAATTATTATCTTTTCATTTCCTTTTTAAATAAATTACCTTAGAAGGTTCAGTAAATTGAATAGGGAAGGTGGCTAAGTAGGCATCTACTTTTTTTTGTTGATTTGCTATTGGCTTTTGAATCGCTTGTTCATCAATAAAAATAACATTGATTCGTTCTTCCAACTCATTACTTTTGATGATATGTGAGTTTTCATTGTCATAATTTCCGTTCGCTGTTTGATACTTATAACTCAATTCTGTGTACAAATAACCCATTTCATAATTAGAAATGGCAAAATCATATTGTTCGAGATTATCAATTATATTTTTTAATTCCTCGATTTGTCGAATGTAGCTGTCTAATTGTTCTTTTAATAATTCACGATTTTCTTTCTCCATTTCCAAGGGAATTAACAGAATAATTTCATCTTTTTTCTCTATTAATTCATTTAACTGCATTCCTAAATAATCTCTGATATAGGCAAGGTTTACCTTTTTCTTGAGATAATATTTATGTTTAGTAAAAAATGACAATTCTACTGCGGGCTTTTCAAAATTAACTATTTTACAACTTCTAATGTCATCATCAGCCATCGGAGCGAACAAGGGCATAAATTCTTTTTCAATGAAAATAATCTTCAAGTGATTTGGAATTTCATTGACATTATGTTTACCTACTTCTAAAATCATAGGAGTCAAAGATTTTACTAAGTTATGTAGAGCCGCTTCCTTTTGACGGTAGAGAACTTTGTCTTCGATAAATTTCCGAGCCATTGTATTTAATTTTAGTATTAAATGAATGATGTTTTAATAAGTTTACTTTGAAAGTAAACTTATTAAAACAAAACTATCTATTCTAATTCAGAATACCAAATTTTGGTTAAACTACCAATTTTAAATCTTGAATGTATGCATGATTTTTTTTAGAGTGGACGAAGATAATATTCCAAGAAATAGCCTAATTGTCAGTTCCTTAAAACGGTCGTTTAAAAAGACAAAAAGTAGAAACCTCTTTTATTTATTAAAAATAACTCGAAACCCCAAAATGAAACACCCCCGTTTTAGATGGGGGATTACCCAATAAATCCCATTGTTTTTGAATGCGATAATTAAAACGAACAACAGTTGATGGAATTGGTCGCCAACTGATGGCTGGCATTATTGAGAATACTTCGTCATAAATTTTATCTCCAGTTTCTATGAATTTACCTATATTCCAGTCCACTCGCTCGATACGGCAAGCGATATTAAATGTAGAATTGGGAAATCCTGCAATTGGTTTTTTATAAACAGGCTGTATAATATCCAAAAATCCGCCCATTTGTTTACTACCGTATTGTACTGCATAATTACTTGGTAAATCAACATTTACCCATGCCCATTCTGTGATAATGGAAGTTTTTGTTTTTTTAATAGTTGTATTAAAATCTATGGAAAAGACATTTAATGACCTTTTGGGTGCTAAAATAAACCCATCATCTTGAAATTTATTGTAAATTCCTCCCATGTACGAAAGCCCCAATTCACCAATTTTTCGATTTTTGATGGCTATTTTTCCTGTAAAAAGAGCCTTTCCGTTGCTACTTTCTTCAAAACGATTTCTATTGGCTTTGGCGGCTGATAAGGATGTTCGACTGCTTTCATTATCAATTATTGTTTCATCAAAACCATTTGTCAAATAGGCTTCATAAGCAAATACCCAAGTTTTGCTGTATTTTTTTCCATAAAAACCCATTCCGACGTTACTAAAAGTTGCAGGAAGCATTTGAGTAGCCGAAATAGGTCTGTCGCTAAATTCCCATTTTGGGCCATCATGATTTTGGTTAAATGCACCAATCGGATTCACTATAATACCACCCCGAAAATTGAACAAATTATTGAATTGAAAATCAAGGGCTGCAAATTCAATATTGATTTCTTTTGTGCCGTCTTCAAATTCAAGTTCTGACATAAATTTTATTTTTTGATGCAAACTTCCACCTAAAAATAAGGTCATTCTACGCATTTGAAAAGAAAAACCTTCTCCAACACCATCTGTTATCCCATAATTAGTATTCAATTCGGCATAACCACCTACGCCCAATGGAGTACGACCAACCTGTAAAAATGGACGACTATACACCGCATCAATATTCATCTTGGCAGAATCTGAAATCGGTTTACGTCTGAATAGTGTTGTATCTATTTGGGCAAAAATATTTTGAGATAAGCCCAATATAAATATCAAAAGTAGGTAGTGTTTTTTCATCATAAGTTAGGCTAAATTGATATAAATATTTTCTTTGTCAGTCTTTACTGCAAATGTTCTCAAAGCTTTTTCGGCAGGGCCTTGTGTTACCTTTCCTTTATTATCAAATTCGCTTCCATGTCCTTCACAAACCAAATAATTGCCATGAGGTTGCACTTCATTTCCTTGATGTGTACATTCCAAATAAATGGCAGAATATTGGTTTTCATCCAAACGAAAAATTGCTATCGGAAAACCTAATTTTTCATATTTAGCCACAATTACATTTCGCATACTTTGCTTGTCCTTCTTTATCTCAATAAACTCGCTTTTTTTGATAACCAACTCATTTTGTTTCAAATCAATTTGTTTGGCATAATAGGCTGAACTACAACCTTGTAAGGCAAGCGTTAAGGCACTGCCGCCGATACAACTCAAACAGCTTGTGCGAATAAAATCACGTCTTTTCATATTACAGGCTTTCTAAAAATGTTATCAATTCTTGTTTTTCTTTACTGCTCAATGCTGCATATTTTTGCCGACTTTTTTGAGCTTCTCCGCCATGTAGCAGAATGGCTTCTTCAATATTTTTAGCACGTCCATCGTGCATTAAATGGACTTTTCCGCCCTGTGAGTCTTTGGCTAAACCTAAGCCCCAAAGTGGTGTGGTACGCCATTCAAAAGTTTTGGCTGAACCTTCCGTATAATTATCATCTAAATCTTTGCCCATGTCGTGCATGAGCAAATCAGTGTAAGCAGCGAATATTTTATTGTTTAATCCTTGAATGGGCGAGGTTGCAGTTTTCATACTTGGTGTATGGCAAGCGGCACATTGATTCTTTATAAATAATTCTTTCCCTGCTTTTACTTCTACCGATTCGACACTTCTTTGAATCGGGGCTTTCAATGTTTGTAAATAATGTACTACATCAGCTATTTCAGTATTATTTACTTCGGGGTCTAATGCTTCTTGACTGTAAGTATCGTTGGGAGAATATGTGCTTATGATTCCCATATCTTGATTATAGGCATTTACTGTTTGATTGAATAAATTATATGCCCCTGCTTTTCTGCCAAAACGACCAATATATTTGCCATTTTTAGTAATAGCATTGGATTTTGGTGTCAGAAAACTTGGAAGGTCAATCCAATTAGGCACGCCCGAAACACCATCATTGTCTTTATCGTCGGGGTCAGCTAATGCCAAAATATCAGCATCGGAAACGGCTTCTAAAAAACCTAATCCTGTATTGGATGGAGCTATAAACGTGGAGTGAGATGCTCCTGAGGGAATATTTTCGGGGTTAAATCCTGTAATAGCTCTATGCTGTAATTGTGGACCGCCCAGCATCAAAAACTTATTTCCAGTTTCATCATTTTGACCAAAACGTACTAAACTTGTTGATGGATGTCCTTTGCCATCGCCAGCATGACAACTGATACAAGAATTTGAAACAAATAAAGGCCCTAAACCTGTATTGGCAGTAAAAACTTTGGCGAAAGCTACATCACCTCTTAGAAATTGAGCCGTTTCGGAGGTGGTTAAATCTTTTATTGTACCATCTAAAACTTCGCTGTCTTCGGGAGAAACAGGTAATAGTTTTTCACAAGCAGTAGCTATGAAAAGGCTAAATGCGATAGATAATAAAGTATATTTTGCTTTCATTTTGTTTTGCTTTGCAATTTTGAAAGACAAATGTACAGTAATTTAGACTAATCTAAAAATAATATTAGGTATATTGTTTTGAAGTTTTAAATATTGACTAAAAACAAAAACACTACCCAAGAATTTCAGAATAGTGTTTGCTAAAAAGATAAAAGTCTATCAGATGAGTTGTTTACTCTGAGTAGTTATTTTCTCACGATTTTTTACTTCGTCAAAATGCTCATCATAATCTGAGCGTAGTGTTCCCATTGCTCTATCCCAAAAGGTAAAATAAAGCCCGTAATTTCCCTTGAAATATTGATGATGTAAATTATGATTGACCGAAGTATTTATCCATTTCCCAAACCAATTTCTACTAAACCCTTTTGGATAAAGTTCAAAACCCAAATGTCCATAAACATTATATGCAAGGCTACAAATAAAGAAAACCAACAAATGATAATCATTCAAAGGCATAATGAGCAACAATAAAACAAAAATACCTGACTCAACAATTGCTTCCAAAGGGTGAAAAGCATATGCTGCCAATGGTGTTGGATTGGTGGATTTATGATGTACCAAATGGAATAATTTGAATAACCCCTTATCGTGCATCAATCGGTGCATCCAGTAAAAATAAGTGTCGTGAATGGCTATCATTAAAATAAAAGCAACACAAAAATAGGCGATACTATGCTCATAGATGTCCGAATAATACAATGTATAGGGTCTTATGTCATCGTTTAATAGCATAATTACAGGTGGAAGCGTAAAAATCATAATTGAGAGAATAGAGTAAAAAACTTCTCGCTGATAGTCTTTTAATTCGGGAAATTTGAGCTGGATTTTCTTGAAAGCAATCCTTTTTCTCAATAAAACATAAAAAACTAAGAAAGTAATGCCAGCGATAACACTATAATTTCGGGCATTGTCGATTAAAATGGAGATGATTTTTGAATAGTTCATAAT
>JAFEIL010000014.1 GCA_017495105.1 Emticicia sp.
ATATTCGTTCCAAGCAAAACTTTCAAATAAGTTATTAAAAGTACAAAGTATAGGAGTATTGCCCGGAATTAGGTTGCCAAATTGGTTAAATTCGAACAATTTTTTTGAACGATTATTGTCATTTATAAGTTAAATTTATAAAATACTTTTGATTTTACAATATGTCGCAACAAAATATTATTGAAACTTCACCCTCTGGCAAAATCTTCGATTTGGAAATTCTAAAACGACTTTTCCAATTTATTAAGCCTTACAATGTTAAGTTTTATAGTTTGGTGCTGACAATTATGCTCGGTGCTGCCTTAGCTCCTGCCCTACCATTACTGATTCGCCAAACGATTGATGGCCCAGTTTCAGCGGGTAATTATACTGGACTTGCCAAAATGATGGCTGTAATGATTGGATTTTTGGTTGTGCAGTCACTCATACAATTTACCAATACCTATTTAGCTGGGTGGCTCGGGCAGAATATTATTCGTGATATTAGGGTTCAGCTTTACCATAAAATTCTTCATTTACGCCTAAAATTCTTCGATGACACTCCTATTGGCAGACTCGTTACACGTTCGATTTCAGATATTGAAACACTAGCGGATGTTTTCAGCGATGGAATCGCAGCCATTGCAGGTGACATTTTACAATTAGTTCTCATCATTTCGGTAATGTTCTATACCGATTGGCGACTTTCGTTGATTAGCCTTTGTACGATTCCATTTATGTTGGTGAGTACTTATGTTTTCAAAGAAAAAGTAAAAAAATCTTTCAACGAAGTGCGAAATGCAGTGTCGAGCCTCAATTCTTTTGTCCAGGAACACATTACTGGCATGAGCATTGTGCAGATTTTTAATTCTGAAAAAATTGAATTTGATAAATTTCACGCCATCAATACCAAACACCGCGACGAAAATATTAAGTCAATCATGTATTATTCAATCTATTATCCAGTTGCTGAGGTAATTGCGGCTTTGGGTACTGGTTTGGTTGTTTGGTTTGGGGCAAAACAAATGCTTAACGCCGAGGTAACTTACGGTACAGTAACGGCTTTCATTATGTTTATTAACATTTTCTTTCGCCCAATTAGAATGATTGCCGATAGAATGAATACCCTCCAAATGGGAATTGTGAGTACGGATAGAATATTAAAATTGCTCGATAGTGATGATTATACAGCCAATGATGGTTCTAAAAAAGCAAATTTAAAGGGTGAAGTTGAATTCAAAAATGTTTGGTTCGCTTATAATGATGAAAATTATGTTTTGAAAGATATTTCATTTAAGGTAAACCATGGCGAAACCTTTGCTTTTGTTGGAGCAACTGGTGCAGGAAAGTCTTCGATAATTAATTTATTATCAAGATTTTATGACATAAATAAAGGAACAGTTCTGATTGACAATCAAGACCTAAAAGAATATGAATTACGTAGTTTGCGTGAACAAATCGGCGTAGTTTTGCAAGACGTATTTTTATTTTCTGATACCATCGAAAACAATATTACACTGGGCGATAGCAATATTTCCAGAGAAAAAATCGTAGAAGCAGCCAAACTTGTAGGTGTACACGATTTCATTATGCAACTACCCAATAACTACGATTATAACGTACAAGAACGTGGAGCAACACTCTCTGTTGGGCAACGACAACTCATTTCGTTTGTGCGTGCAATGGTGCATGACCCAAAAATCATTGTGTTGGACGAAGCCACTTCGTCAGTCGACACTGAAACCGAAGAATTGATTCAGAATGCGATTGATAAATTAATGCGTGGGCGAACTTCAATTGTCATTGCTCACCGACTCAGTACGATTCAAAAAGCTAATAAAATAATTGTTCTTGACAAAGGCCGAATCATGGAAGAAGGCAACCATGAAGAGTTATTGAAACTTGATGGTTTTTATGCTAATTTATATAATATGCAGTACAAAGAAGTGTTGGTTTAAAAGTATAATTTATATATTTTTGATTATTCTTTAGTGCATAATCAAAAATATATGAAATTCATTTACAACGCTATTTTTGCTTGCTTCCTTTCACATACTTTAATTGCTCAGAGTTGGCAGGTTAATTCTCCAAATGCTAAAATCCGAGCCACAATTCAACGCATCGACCTAGATGGTACATTAAAATATAATGTAGAATACTTAGAGAATAATCAGACACAAACTATCATAGAGACATCTAATTTAGGTATTTCTCGAATAGACCAATCTTTTAATAATAATTTAACTTTTGAAAGTATCACTACGGCGACTATTGACGAAAATTATACAATGTCGATTGGCAAACAATTACAGCTTATCAATAACGCCAACGAAATCACACTCAATTTTCATAATTCAAATAATAGTAAATTTCAAGTGATTTTTAGAGCATACAATGATGGAATAGCACTACGTTATCGTTTCTCCGAAACTTCCAATAATACTTACCACGTAACTGAAGATAAAACAACTTTCCAAATCCCAGTAAATAACAGCAAAACATGGATTCAAGGCTATGATAATTTCAGACCTGTTTATGAAAAGCTTTACGAAAATGGGATAAATCTCAATCAAGCTATTAATCAATTCAATGGCTTGGCTTTTCCTGCACTTTTTCAAACGCCCAATGCTTGGGTACTGCTCACCGAGGCCGATTTAGATGAAAATTTTTTTGCATCTCATCTATCTTCTTATTTCGGCAACGGAACATTTTCGGTTACCGCACCAAGCCCAGACGATGGCAATAGTTATGCCGCTTATGCAAGTTCCACTTTGCCTTGGACAATGCCTTGGCGAGTAATAATGATTGGCAAACAGCTTAATAATGTGGTTGAATCTAACCTCGTTTCTCATGTAAGTAAAGCTTCACAGATAGTTAATACAACTTGGATACAACCAGGAATTTCGACTTGGAGTTGGTGGTCAGACCTCGGTAGTCCTACCAATTTCGCCAAGCAAAAAACTTTCATAGATTTAGCGGCAGAGTTAAATTTACCCTACTCGTTGATTGATGCCAACTGGAATCAAATGGGAAATGGCGGAGATATTAATGCCTTAATTACTTATGCCAATAGTAAAAATGTAAAACTTTGGTTATGGTATAATTCAGGTGGACCTTCAAACGACCAATCAGAACAACCCCGTGATTTAATGCACATTCAATCTGCTCGCCGACAAGAGTTTGCTCGTATTCACGCTTTGGGCATTAAAGGTGTAAAAATTGACTATTTTCAGAGCGATAAACAGGAATTAATGAAACTTTATATTGATATTCTGAAAGATGCCGCTGATTATGAATTAATGGTTAATTTTCATGGAAATGTTATTCCAAAAGGTTGGTCACGAACATATCCTAATTTAGTTGCAATGGAAGCCGTAAAAGGTGCTGAAGCCTATATTTTTGATGGAAACTTCTTACCCAATGCTCCTCGTCACCATACTATTTTACCTTTTACTAGAAATGTAATCGGCCCAATGGATTATACACCGACTATTATCGGTTGGAAAAGAAGAGTTGAACATCTTACAACCGACGTTCACGAAATTGCACTGCTTAACACTTTTGAATCGGGCGTAACTCATTTAGTCGATAGAGTAGAAAGCTATTTGGGAGTCCCTAATGACACAACTCAACTTCCACTTCCAAACCTAGCAAAATCAATCATTAGCAACCTCCCCACAGCATGGGACGAAACACTTTTGGTAGAAGGTTTCCCTGGCACACACGTTATAATGGCTCGTCGCAAGGGAGAAAACTGGTATATTTCTGGAATTAATGGTGAAAATCAAGTGAGAAATGTTTCATTACCGCTTTCATTCATCGCTACTGGTGATTACACCAAACAATTATTAAGCGACGGAGCAACTCCACGAGAAATTCTTACTTCCGAAGCCAACTATCAAGTTCAAGCCAGCAATACAATTAGCTTAAATATGCAGCCTTATGGTGGTTTTGTGATGGTTTTGAAACGAGCGGCGTGTCAGACAACCCACAATCTAACATCTCAAATTACGAATAATATAAAATATGAGTCATCAGAAACCATACAAGCTACAAATATTATCACTTCCACGGCTAATGTAACTTATGATGCAGCCAAAAGTATTCTATTGACTGCAGGTTTTCAAACTCAGCAGGGAGCAATTTTTAAAGCTTATATTGATGGTTGTGGTAATCAATAGTTCATTTTCTTATACACATAAAAAAATGGTTTGCGAGGATTCAGACAGTTAATCATTTTAAAATCAAAACTTTGTACCTTTGAATCTTTGCAACTATGTGCCTTGAATAGTTATTTTCTTAACCCTAACAGAACTAAAAATGAAAAAACTTACGCTTTTTTTAGCGATATTTATTCACCTGCAAATCAATGCCCAAAACAACCGTGCATCAACTGGCATTGATAGAAAGAATGCCTTTCAAAAACACGTCGAACTCGTCACAAAATCTCCTTATAAAAATCTCAATTGGCGACTCCTCGGCCCTGATAATACTAGTGGGCGAGCAACCGATGTTTGGGGAATTGAAGGCAATAAAAACATAATTTATGCAAGTTTTGCCACAAGTGGATTTTGGAAAACCGAAGACGCAGGAAAAACATGGAAGCCTTTAATGGACAAAATCGGCACGCAAGCCGTTGGAAACTTTGCCGTGTCAAAATCAAATCCCAACGTAATTTATGTTGGCACTGGTGAAGCCAATATTCTTCGGGCCTCCCTTCCTGGAATGGGAATGTATAAATCAACTGATGCAGGAAAAACGTGGCAACACCTTGGCCTTGAAAACACTAGCACGATTGCACGTGTTGTCATTCACCCTACCAACCCAAATATTGTATATGTAGCAGCCAGTGGCAATGAATGGAGCTACAATAATGACCGAGGAGTTTATAAAACAACCGATGGCGGAAAAACTTGGAGCAAAGTTTTGTATCAAAACGAAAAAAATGGTTGCATAGATTTATTGATTGACCCGTCAGAACCAAATACACTTTATGCTTCTATGTGGAATAGAATTCGTAAGCGTTGGAGCGACCCAACTCCCGAAGATGGCGATTATCTTTATAAATCAACTGATGCGGGAAAGACTTGGAAAATCATCAAAAATGGTTTGCCCGATACAAAAAACACCGGCCGAATTGGCTTGGCAATGTGTGCTTCAAAACCAAATATTTTATATGCGTATGTTGATAACCATACACCCAAACGTCAAGGAAATGATGGAGAACTCGACTCCTATGGCCGCCCAAAAGAATTGGTTATTTTGGGAGCAGAAGTATATAAAAGTTCTGATAAAGGGGAATCTTGGACTAAAATGAGCGAAAATGACAAACAAATGGAAACATTTGGTGGAACTTATGGCTGGGTTTTTAGTCAAATTAGAGTTGACCCAGCGAATGAAAACAAAGTTTTTATCATGGGATTAAACATTGCGGAGTCAACAGACGGCGGTAAAACTTGGAACACTGTAAAAGGTGGAAACACGGCAGATACACGCATTCATGGCGATAATCACGGAATGTGGATTGACCCATCGGATAGCAATTATATTCTTAATGCCAACGACGGCGGTGTAGTGGTAACGTATGATGGTGGTAAAACTTGGAAAAACTTCTTCAAGGAAATTCCAACAACACAGTTCTATAATGTTTCTTACGATATGGCAACGCCTTTTAATATTCATGGCTCTGTACAAGATGAAGGCTCAATGGGAGCAAATGTATCATGGCAAGCGTGGAATGGATTAACAGATAAGAAAAACGGTTGGCATTTTGTGCCAGGTGGTGAAGGTAGCATTATTGCGATTGACCCAAAAGACCCAAATATTACATACTCAAGTGCTTTTTACGGCAGAATCCAACGAGGAGACTTAACAAAAGAGGGAAAAGAACGTATTAAAAATATAACTATCAAAAAAGCCGAAGATGAAGAAACGCATCGTGGCGAATGGTTAGCTTACACCCACATTTCAAACTTTGATAACAAGACCATTTATCACGGAATGCAGTATTTATTCAAGTCAACCGATATGGGAGAAACTTGGAAACGCATCAGTCCAGATTTAACAACGAATGATAAAAACCGGATGGGTAAATTACCGTATGCCATTGCTTACCAAGCAATTACGGCTTTGGCAGAGTCTCCATTCAAGCAAGGAACTTTATATGTAGGCACTGATGATGGAAATGTGCATCTAACGACTGATGATGGCAAAACATGGACAAAAATAATGGCTGGCTTACCACAAAATGCCCATGTTTCGAGACTAGAAGCATCTAAAACTAAAGACGGAACGGTTTATATTACCCTCAGCGACCGCCGAGAAGATAATATCAAACCATACATATATAAAACCTCTGATTTTGGTAAAACTTGGATCAGTATCACGGGAGATTTACCAACTTCACCAGTCAATGTGATTCGTGAAGACCCCTTTAATACTTCAATTCTCTATTGTGGAACAGATTTAGGTGTTTATACTTCAAAAAACGGCGGTAGAAACTGGCAGTCGGTTCAAGCCAATTTACCGATGAGCGTTTCAGTACAGGATTTATTCATTCATCCTCGAGATAATAAAATGGTCATTGCTACTTATGGCCGTGGAGTTTGGGTGACGGAGAGGTAATCATAACTTAAAAAATAAGGCACAAAAAAAGCCCTCGACTTATCGGGGGCTTCCTGTAAATTATATAATTCTACTCACCGAAGTGATGATATAATTATGCTAATTTTACGTTAACGGCGTTTAAACCTCTTTTTCCTTCTTGGATATCGAAAGTAACTTCGTCATCCTGACGGATTTGGTCTTTTAATTCAGACACGTGAACGAATACTTCTTGGTTTGAGCCATTTACTTTGATAAAACCAAATCCTTTGGTTTCATTGAAAAACTTTACTGTTCCGTTAGACATTTTGTATTTGTATTAGTACTTTAAAAACACAAATGTAAGTAAATAAATTTGTAATCAAACATAATTTTAACTTTTCTCAATTTTTTTTCGAAAAACCAATTAAAATTAAGGTATTAAAGTCTTACTGAGTCATTTAAGTATAATCAAAATAATGAATATTCAATTTTATTCATTATTGCGGGGCTTATGGATGAATGCCTTAATACTGATATTTTTGCCTAGGCAATGTCTATCGACCAAGATAGGCATCTTTTTTGTAAAGACGACCGAAAAAAAAATAAAACCACCTCAGCAAAGGGATGGTTTTATTTTTTATCCATTCTGCTCTTGAAGCATACGGAGATATAAATTTTCTACTTTTTTTCTTGCCCAATCGGTTTTCCTTAGAAACTTCAAGCTTGAATTGAGTGATGGATTATTGGCAAAGCAGTTGACATTTACATGGTAAGCCATTTGATCCCAGCCGTAATAATCTCTGAGTTCTCTTACTATTCTTTCGAGCGTAATGCCATGCAGCGGATTGTTTGGTTGTTCGTTCATTTCTGATGAATAGTTATTTATTGCTGGTTAGTGGGCAATTAGTTATCGGGAAATTGGTTACTTGTTATTTGGGAGTTGATTTGTATAACTTTCCAATAACTAATTCCCCAATTTTCCAGTAACCGCACGGGCGGCCCCGCAGTTTTCGAATCAATAATTATTTTTTCTTCTTTTTCGACTTTTTCTTCAACGCTTCCATTTCTTCGGCTTCTTTTAGTAAAGCCTTCAAATCAAAATTGGCTGTATCTTTCGAAAAATCAATGGTTTCAGCGTATTCTTGTTTGTCAAGTTCCAAAACTCTGATTTTCTTACCCATAAAGCCTTCGATTTCAGCCAAAATTGGTTTTTCTTCGGCTGCACAAAACGAAACCGCTAAGCCTTTTTGCATCCCTCGACCAGTACGCCCTACCCTATGCACGTAGTTTTCAGGCACATCAGGCAAGTCATAATTTACTACATAATCTACATTTGCAATATCAATTCCTCTGGCACTTACATCGGTGGCTATCAGTATTTTAACTTCTCCACTTCTGAATTTATCCAGCACCAAAAGTCGGTCTTGTTGTTCTTTATCGCCATGAATCGTTTCACTTTCAATTCCAACTCGCTGCATGGCAGATTTTACTCGTTCGGCACGCACTTTTGTACGCACAAAAACCAAAATTTTGCTTTCAGGATTTTCGCCGATAACTCTTTCCAAGAAAAAGCGTTTATCGTCCATCTCAACAAAAGCCACCGAATGTGTAATATTTTTAGCAACGGGGTCGTTGGGTGACAATTGAATTCTAATTGCATTTCTTACCAACGAATAAGCAACTTTCTTGATTTGCTCATTGATTGTTGCCGAAAAGAACAGTGTTTGATGAAATTTAGGCAAAAATTTCTTTACATCTTGAATGTCTTTGATAAAACCCAAATCTAGCATGTGGTCGGCTTCATCAAGCACTAAGATTTCTACACCCGTGATTTTAAGGTGTTTTTGGTAAATCAAATCAAACATTCGGCCTGGAGTAGCAATCAATATATCAACGCCTTTAACGAGCTTCTCAATTTGTGGAGCTTGCTCTACTCCTCCAAAAAGACAAAGTGTTTCGACTTTTGTTCCTTTGGCCATTTTCTGAAAAACCTCTGAAACTTGCAGTGCCAGTTCACGAGTTGGCTCCATGACGATGCACTTCACGCCTTCTTCGTACCGCACCGAATGCTTCATTTCCTGCAAAATACTGATAATCGGAATAGCAAAAGCTGCGGTTTTTCCTGTACCTGTTTGGGCAATAGCCAATACATCTTCACCTTTCAAAATTGGCGGAATCGACTTAAACTGAATATCAGTCTGGCGTTTAAAACCCAATTCTGCAATATTTTTCTTGAGTTCGTTCGAAATACTATAATCGTCGAATTTCATCGTTTTCCACGTTTATCATTTCCCTTGAAAGGCACATAACTATCTTTTACGTACAATTTGCCTTGCGAGTTAAGTTTAGGTGCTTTAGTTGATTTTCCTTTCGATTTATCTTTTTTCTCCGAAATACTTACCTCTAAATTACGGCCCATAATCTCGAAACCGTTTAGCTCAAAAATTGCTTTCCGTATTTCTTCTTCATTGGGCATTTCTACAAACCCAAACCCTTTATTTTGGCGAGTAGCTTTATTTTTTACAATTTTGGCCGATGTCACCTCTCCAAACTTTTCAAAAAGTTCTTTTAATTCTTTCTCTTTAAGTTTAAATGGTAAACTGCCTACAAAAATATCCATCGTTTGTTTTTTTTTATTTTACAAAAGTACGGAAAACAGTCGGCTATTGGCAGTTGGCAGTCGGCTTTTTATTGGTTATTACACAAAATAGCTAATAAAATGATATTTTTTAGCAGAATTTGGCTGTATTATGTTTGCAACTCAATACAGATTTGACGACATCAAGAAAGTTGTCAAATATAATCAAGATTTATGCTTCATAAAATTTAATGCTATTTTGAGTCAAAAAAGTTTTGATGATATCAACATGAATACAATGGCATACGTACCGAAA
>JAFEIL010000518.1 GCA_017495105.1 Emticicia sp.
GATATTGAGTACGTAGAGAGAATTGAACGTATTAAATTAGGAGGTGTCCCAAATGATAACTTTGTATCGCTTCAAAATTCTTTAAATCAGGTACAAGCGTTTGAAGCATGGGATGTCAAGAGCCCTGTCAGAGAGATAAAAATTGCCATTACAGATGATGCGGTACAAACAAACCATCGAGATTTAGCTGCAAATATGCTTGCCGGCTATGATGTATCTGATGATGATGATAATCCTAATCCTCGAAATGATTCAATTTTTCATGGGACACATGTAGCTGGAATTGCGGGTGCTGTCACCAATAATGGTCGAGGCATGGCATCAGCTTCGAATAATTCTGTGAAAATTATTCCAGTTAAATGTGCTTCTGATAGTACTCCAGCAGGTTTTCAAGATTCAGGTTATGAGGGTATTGTGTGGGCAGCTGATAATGGAGCAAATATCATTAATTGTTCTTGGGTTGGAGGGTGGCCTTCAAATACAAATCGAGAAGTTATAAACTATGCTAATTCTAAAGGTTGTATTATAGTTGGTGCAGCAGGAAATGATGATATGGAAGATGGTTATGGACCAGCCGCCTCCTATAATGGAGTAATCGCAGTCGCAAGTTTAGATGGAGCAGATGTAAAAAGCACGTTCTCAAATTATGGATATTGGGTAGATATTTCAGCACCAGGAAATAGAATTTTAAGCACGATGCCTACAAATAAGTATGCTTTTTTAAGTGGTACATCTATGGCATCACCTTTGGTTGCTGCATGTTTGGGCTATATTTGGGCGTGTTTCCCTGAGTTGAGTCGAGAACAATTAATTGAACTAATGTATAGAACAGCAGATGATATCTCATCAGTGAATCCTAATTATATCGGAAAGCTTGGTGCAGGTAGAATTAATTTACTAAATGCCATGAAATGTGGAAGCCTTGGGTATCAGAATATGTTAGTCACTTCAAAAAATACGCCATTTGTATGTACAGGGCAAAGTGTATTTTTGGAAGCAACAAATATATCTCAAGGAGTTTATCAATGGTATAAAAATGATACACTTTTGGTTGGAACAGGACAACAATTTTCGACAACCGAGGCAGGAATGTATAAAGTAAAATTTACAAAAGAAGCCTGCTCTTTGATATCCAAACCCTTGAAAGTAGGTGTCACAACCTTAAAAAGTCCTAAACCGATTGTCAATAACACCATTACATCCTATTGCTCTCCAACCGACAAAGGACTAACAGCCAGTGTCGCTTCATGTAAGTCGGGGACTCAAACCTTTACATATAATGGAGGCACAATTGGATTTGATAATTATATCAGTTCTGTGAACGCAGATCCATATGGATTTACGACGATGGATATAGGCGTGTCAGGATTGTCTGGATACATTACAAAAATTTCAGTAAGTATAACTTGGGAAAAAAAGAACCAAGCCAATGCTAATTCCTGTGATTTGGCAGATTTAGGAGGAATTCCACATTATGAAGAAGTAAACTTTTTCCTTACTTCTCCGTCAGGTAAATTTATTTTACTTAAAAATGGTTTTGCCTCTGCAATCGGAACGGTATCAGCTGGTAAAATTACAAATGTTTTTGAGGATGAGGCCTTATTTGAGGATATTTATGGTGAACCTAAAAGCGGCACTTTTGCCCCTTTTCAATCATTGGCAGGTTATATAAATGATGACCCTAATGGGATTTGGAGTTTAGAGCCTTATGATGTAGGTGAGGGGAACCCTCTTTGTGTAAGTGGTTTCTCAATAACGATTACTACAAATATACCGTCTCAAAGCTCATTGATATCTTGGTGGGATTCAAAAGGAAGTTTAGTAAAACAAGGAAATGAACTATTACTTTCAAATCATTTAATAGGTACCCAAAAATTTATGGTAGGCAATCAATGCGAAGGATTCTGCCCAAGCGAACAAACAGAAGTAGAATTCATAGTTAAGCCTGTGCCTGAAATTTCAATTTTTCCAGTCACAGAAACAATAATGAATCAACTCCATAGTAGTTCTATACTCGCCAATACAAGCATAAACTATAAAAAAGATAATTTTGGTAATACTATAATTTATTATGAGAAGGATAAAATTCAAAAAGAAATAAATCTAGGTAATATTTCTCCACTGACAAATCCAGTAACAATTTGTTCAGCAAATGACAGCTATTTGATAATTGCCAACGGGTGTCCAACAAATACAATTACTTGGTCTAATGGACAAAATGGGCAAAATCTTATTGTGAAGCCAGAGTCTACGATAGGATATAATGCCTATTGTCACCAAAACTGGAATAATTGCACTCCTATAATTTCAAATATAGTTCACTTTATATCGCTCGACCATCATCCTTATCCTATTGTTGACGAGATAAAGGCAAATAATATTCAAAAATTTGTACAAAACAATATTATAGCCTCCAATAAAATAAATACTCCTTCAGTAATTGAATATAGAGGCCTAAAATCTATTGAATTAAAGCCAGGATTTCAAGTTCAGGGAAATAGTATATTTAAGGCAGAGATAAAAGGGTGTACTGATTAGAGAATGTGATTCATAAAACGCTGTAAAGAGTAATTGTGGTTCTTTTTTGTTTTTCATCATCATATTGGCAAATCGGTAAAATAAGATTGAATAACACTGTTTTCCTTGTTAATTATTCTTTTCTGAAGTTTAATCCTTTTGTTCAAGTATAAAAGTTCAATTATGACCTACCTTGTTTTTGTACCAGATAAATCAAAATTAGATTATTACAAAAATTCAGATGAGCGAAATGCTCAAAGAAGAAAAAATAAAGATTATGTAGAGCTTGCAAAAAAACTAAATCAATTAAGAACCTCGATTCGCATAGATCATTTGAGCAGAATACCCAATCAGTGATTTTAAAATATTGAGTTTTCACAAAAAGAGGGGCAATTGTTCCTCTTTTTATTTGGAAATGACTTTCATATATGCAGAAGGATTAATGCCTACATATTTTTTGAATGAAGTATAAAAAGTTGACCGACTTTTAAAACCACTGTTATTTATACAAGTTTCAAACGTAAAAGTATCAAAATCTTTGGCAGAGGATAAAAAATAATGAATTCTTAAGCGATTAATCAACTCTACAAATGATATTCCATAAAATAGTTTAACGTTACTAGAAAGTTTTACTGGACTTACTTCTAAAAGATTTGCCATGGATGTCAGGTCACAAGATTTATCTAAATAGCATTTATTTGTTTTAAATATTTCTTCCATTTTTAATGCCAAATTATCTTTTTGGAAAGCCGCTAATAATTTTGGATAAATATCTTCCATAGATAAATAATTATTCCAAGACATCAATGGCTGGGGAAGAATACAACCATCCATGTTCTCATGAACATTTGGTGTAATAATTAAATAGCTACAAAAGATAATGACCATTGAACATTTAAATACCTGAGAAAGTGGATTATAGGTTTGATTGAATGAAAGAGAAAAATATTGGAACAACTGAAAAACAAAAAACAAGGTTACTGAAATGGTTAATAAATTCAGCCAATTGAGGATTTGTTTGTTTATTTTAAAAAATTCACGTCCATTTATTTTTTTCGTATTTTGTATAAGCCAAGCATTATAAAATCCATAAATTAAACCAAAATTAATCAATAATGGTTGGATGATACCCGCAGGAATTAAACCTGTAGGACGGATCAATAATATATTATTTTGTTTATAATAATCGTCTAATAATGCGATTTTTTGCGAATTTGGAAGAAAAAAATCAGGGGCTACCACTAAGGTAAGCGTAACTGGAAAGATAAAATGTAATAATTGAACTGTGGCAATCTTTTTATCTGGATTTAACATTGTCCAAATATAAAAATATAGAAATACTGGTATGAAAGCCCGAAATACATTTGCGGTTCTAGATAAAAACAATAATTGATAAATATGTTTGGAAGTTAAGGCATACATATAAAACTCCATCCAAACAATACATAAAACCAAGCCTATCAACCAATAAACTTTAGAAATATTACCAAATCGATAAATTAAAAAGAAAATAAATAGACATCCTATCCCACTAGTTAAAAAAGATAAATAAGGCACGTAAATAAACATGAAATCTAGGTTTTTAAGTAATAGTGTTTTTTAGGAAAATAATAAAAAACAATAAAAATAATGTTGTGTTTTGACTATCAGTTTATAAATTCAATCTTCAAATTTTTGAAACAAATTTTCAAAATGCAAAGCTAAATACTCCTTGTTAATAATTCAAAAATTTTTCTTCAAATGGTGTTGAGATATCATTCAATTGTCTTGTTTTCGAACACCTTAATCATTTTTTAAGAGAAATTTTCATGATTTACACCATTGAAATGCAATAAAATAAATTTTATTTGGTAAAGTTTATGAAGCTGTTAAAGGTATAAGTTCACTGAAGACCTTTGCCGAAAATATTGTATATTCTTTGCAGAATCATTATTACCGCATGAGCGATATCGTGTGAAAGTAAATCTTATGGTTTGTGTTCAGAGAAATGGTGATGCATGAACGAAAGATACTACGCAGCGGGTCAAGTCAATGGGCTTAAAAAAACGCAGATACAAAGATCTATGTCTAGCAAGTTTTGAATGAATTAGAAAGCAAGTACTTATTACGACTAAATTTAGGTTTTCACCATTAAATCGTTTTTATGTCAAAATCAAATAAAGCTCAATGCTTATTAAGTATGGAGAAGTTAATAATCAGCAAAAAAATATTAATATTTTTGCTGATTATCAAGACTTTATTGTGTCGGTGAACTTTCGAACCGTCGAACCGCGAAAACAATCTCAAAGCTCGTATATATTTTATCGTTACTTAAATAGGCATATTCTTTTTAATCTTATCAAATGTTTGCCAAGATTGATATAAACCTCTCGGAATATGATAACAACCTTTCCATTTTCCTCCTTTGAGCGTTAATAAAGGCTCTCCTTTTCTATTTAAATAGCCATACCACTCGCCAAATTCTGGGTCTGGAAAATGTTTCCAAGTCCAGTCATGCACTTTTTCAAACCACTCCCAACAACGCTCGTCTTGCGTGTGTAAGTACCCTTTTAGTAAGGCAATAATTGTTTCTATATGTACCCACCAAAGTTTCTGATCCCATTCGAGTTGTTGTAATGGCTTATTTTTTATGTCCATGAAATAATAAATGCCACCATATTCTTTGTCCCAAGCATATTCGAGTGTATGAAGCGTAATTTGTTTTGCTTTTTCAATAAGATTAGTATCTTTCAAGCGTTCGCCTAAATCCATCACAAACCACATTGCCTCAATGGCATGTCCTGGATTTAGTAATCTCCCTTCAAAACTATCTGAAAATTGCCCTTCGGGGCTCACATTTTCTAATATTAAACCCGAGTTTTTGTCATAAAAAACCTCCATAACTTCATGCACACATTCTTTTATAAGACTATCTACAACTGCAGGCTCAAGCAAATGCTCAATTTCGAGTGATAGATTACACAAAATCATGGGCAAGGCAAAGTTTTTCAGTGGGCGAGTACCGCTCACTGCCTTTGACCACTCACGTTTTGGATTGTTTTTCCTCTTCAAAATAGAAAAAAATGTAGTGCGTGCTAGTTCGGCATATTCAGCTTTTCGAGTGGCTTTATACAGCTGTCCGAAGGCTTGAGTGGCAAAACAATCAGAAAAAATATTGTAGGGATGTATTAGTGGAACACCTTCACGTGTAAGAGAAAAATACCATGTACCATCTGAGGCCTGTCCATATTTTTGCAAAAAATCAGCCCCGTGCTGAGCGTAGTTTAACCATTCTTGGCGAGGTTCCAAGTTATTGTAAAGCATCGAAAACATCCAAACTCCACGCCCTTGTAGCCAAATAAACTTATCTGTATCGAAAACTTTGCCTTCTTTTTCTAGGCAGGTGAAATAACCTCCGTATTCTTCATCCCTCGAAAACTTCATCCAAAAAGGTAGTATATTCTCTAATAATTCTTTTTTGTATTGGCTACTATATTTTTCAAGATTTTTCACAATCAAAGATTATTCTTAGTTTAGTAAAATATTTTAATTATTGGTCTAAAAAAGATACGAGGTACAAATTTGAACATATTTTTATAAATATTTTATTATCTTTATTAAAATATTTATAAAACTCTAAATTTATTTTTCAAAAGCCTATTTCGAGTTAAAAAAATCAGAGAAAAAAGAATGAGAGCCTATATAGAAACTTTAAATACCGCTAATGGAAGAAACAATCAGCATACCCAAACTAAGAAAATTCTTCAATTTTTATTGCAAGAAGGCGAAAAAACGATTCCTGAAATCAAGGATTTTTCGGGTTTAAGCTTACCAACTACTACAAAGTTAATCAATGAACTGGTCGAACAAGGCATATTGGTTGAATCTGGTAAAAGAGAATCGTCGGGAGGTCGCCCACCTTCATTGTTTTGCCTTGATTCTTCTTTAGGTTATATTGTTGGTATCGAATTACTGATAAACTCTTTCAGATTTAGCATTGTCAATCTCAATCACGAGTTGATTTATGAATATGAGACTGATAATTTTGACATTAATAACCGTGACGAAGCATTTAATTTTGTTGCTCGAACAGTTCCTGATTTGATTGATAAAAAAGGCATTCCAGATTCAAAGATTTTGGGGGTAGGTATCGGTATCACAGGGCGTGTAGATGGAAAAAAAGGCATTAGTTATAGTTTCTTGAATTTTGAAACACCACTTGCAAAACTATTAAGTGAGCGTTGGAGTTGCCCCGTATTTATAGATAATGATACTCGCTTGATGTCTTTAGGCGAACAAAACTTTGGTTTCGCTCGTGAAAAATCGAATATTATTTATGTGAATTTGAGTAGAGGATTGGGTATTGGTTTTATTTCAAATGGACATTTGCACAGCGGTGAGTCGGGTTTTGCAGGTGAGTTTGGGCATATTCATTTTGAAGAAAACGATAGACTTTGTGTTTGTGGAAAAAAAGGTTGTTTAGAAACAGTCGTTTCTGGTTATGCTTTGGAACGTCAATTTCAAGATTTAGACCCAATCAATGTGGCGAAAAAACTAAAATATCGAGAAATTATACAATTGATTCACACTAGCGACCAAACGGCGAAGGGATTGTTAATCGAAATGGGTGAGCGTTTGGGTCAGGCTCTATCAATATTAGTTCAAACCCTCAATCCGGGACTAATCATTTTGGGTGGAAGATTTACTGATGTGGGCGAGTTGATGAAATATCCTGTTATCAAGGGGCTAAGTTTATACGGCTTACCTCAATTAGTAGGCAATTGCGAAATAAAAACATCGCATTTGGGCGACAAATCTACGATGCTTGGTGCTTATTCGCTGGTAATGGAAAATGTTTTCCAATAAGATTTTTAGTATAAATTTTATTCAGTAAAAAACGTAGTAAAAGAATTAACTACTATTTCTTCATCGTTTCGGCTTAAAATAATGCCTTCTTTATGAATAAAATAATGTCCTAGTTCATGGGTAATTATTTCTTTATGGTTTATTTTTGCAAGCAAATTGACACAAATAGTATTGTTTTTTCGGTCAAATTCACCCAAAGTTACTGGATTCCAGCTTTCGTAGCGGATATTGATTTGGGCAATTTGACACAATTGCGAAACGTTTTGTGTGCCAAATTGCTCGATAATATTTTTGGCTAATTTTTCACCCAATGTTTTACAGTTTTCAGGGTTCATATTTTCTTACATTGCATGAATATGAGGGTCACCTTCAGCCAAAATCAAGTCTTTTGGCCATTCAATTTCGACACCTTTACTCATGATTAATGACTGAAATTGTGTCAAAAATATTTTGTTATTTCTTACTTCTTTTGGTTTTATTTCGTTATTTAAACAAAAAGAGACTAAATTTCCTACGACTTCACCTACATTCCACTCAATTGGATGCAAGCGGTAACAACCGTTTGTGATATGGGTTGTTCCAATATTTTTACAAGCTGGTAAAAGATTTTCAACTCGTTGCGGTATCAAAGCTCCCAACGGAATTTGAAATGGCAAACTTTCTACATCAACATAATTGTCGCCACCGATACTTGGGTGCAAATCTATGCGATAAAAACCGATTCCTACTGAATCTTCAAAGGGTTCTGCCAAAATCTGATTAGGTAAATATTTAGCCGAAACATGTTGCTCTTTAATGGTAAACTCAGCCTTGATTCTGCGTGATTCTCGAATGTATGGACTTTTTGCCAGACCATCTTCTGTTCCAGTTATATCACCTCTAATTTTTAAGCCTTTAAAACCCAATTCGGTTTGTAAAAAATATAAAAACGAAAGGCTTTGTTCCTTGGCCTCGGCAATGATTTGAGTTTTCTCTTCGCTACTTGCACGGAGTAAATCACCTAATAAATAATCAATTTGAGGATAATTGACTAAGGTAATATCTGATTCATAAGCACCAGGCTGAAAATTGTTTTTATGCAAAATTCTGCGATAGGTCCACAATCCTGCAAATGCTTTATTTGGTTCATTATTTGGTTTAAAATTATAATGAACAGGCTCTAATGTTCTAGGACTTAGGCCAGTGAGGCTCAAGAGTTTTCCACTCCAAGCTGGTGTGAGATTTGGAATAAAATTTCGCCAAAAATCATAGTTTTTGGGTCGCTCGATTGTCCAATCTTGATTTTCGTGATAACTCATTGCAAAACACATCGAAAACGCTTGCGAATTATTCGAGTCAGCTTGCTCTTTGGCACTAGGTTCATTGGTTTCGTTTTTACTTTCAGAGCCAGTAATATACTCGGTGTTGGTCAGCGGCATTAAATCACCCAGTTCGGTTGCATCAACAAAATATTGAGCCGAAACCACTGTTTTTTCCTTAGTTTGGGTATTTATTATTGAAATTGATTTGATGGTATTCGACGAAAATTCGGCCTTTAATGGTACATGATTTCTTAGAATTGTTAATTGACTATTTTCTACAAAAGGTTGCAAAATCTCTTCAAAAACTGCTAAAAAAACTTTCGGCTCGGCACATAAAGGCGAAACCCAACCATCTCCGGGGTTGAGAACTAGATTTTTTAGTGCATCATTGGTGAGAGGATACTGTTTTTTATAATAGTCCCTTACTTTATTTCTAAATTGTCGATAGGATTGCGTACAACCAAATTTTTCAATCCAACCATGTTCGTCGGGTGGTGTGGCTTGACTCGTGAATTGTCCGCCAATCCAGTCAGATTCTTCGGTCATAATTACGTTTAAACCTGCTTCGCATGCTGCCTTTGCGGCAGCACATCCTCCAACTCCACCTCCAACAATTAATAGATTGGTTGTTAATTTTTCCATATAAAATTTTAATTTGAATGGACTACTCAAGAAGTCCACGGTCAATAATCGCCAAGACTACAGCAATGTAATGAACTTATATACAGCTATTTGGC
>JAFEIL010000056.1 GCA_017495105.1 Emticicia sp.
CAATTATAGTATTAACTTGTTTTTTGCCTTATTAGCTACACACTTATTACTAAAAATTATTCAAGAAGAGGAATATAGTCAAAGGCCCTTCTGGAAATATGTTTTCTATGGTTGTTGTGCTTTAATCTGTGAACTTTGCCATTTTGCTACTTTTCCTCTATTCATGATTCATGCACTATTTGTTATTCTTTTTTTTAGAAAAAAAAGGGGATATTTTGGCTTTATACTTGCCGCAATTATACCATTAATAGGCGTGTTGTGGTGGCTAAACTGTGATGGAGGAAGATGGTTGTTTGATTACATGGCAAATAGCGTAAAAACATACAATCAGATGGCTCTCGCAACACCAGATGATTACTTGAATGTAGCTGATTTGAAAAATATCCTCAAGCAATTACGCCATGTGATTTCTGCTATGTACTTGTTGATTGATGGCTATCCTTCACAGACTATTTTTTATAAAAAGCTATATCTTCTAATTATGCTCTCAGCACTTTTTGGTTTTTTTGTTTTTGTACAGCAATCGCTAAAAATCTCTGATAGACAACAATTTCGACTAAGGGTTTTAATTCTTTTGTTATCATTTATTCCGTTATTGACTTTGATTGTTTTTGCTTATCAAGATGGTAATACATTTCGAATTATACCCCGATATTTGGCTTATTCTTATAGCTTTTCTTTAGTTTTAATTTCACTTATTATTAAAGATTTATGGAATATTAAACCAATTTTTAAATTTGCTGTTTTCGGGATTTTTTCTCTACAATTCTTCATGGTATTTCGTCTAATAAATACTATATGGGAAGATAACTCTCCACGTTATTTTATGTCTTTTTCAGAACCTCGTCAAATGAATCCTTACGAATTTTCAGCAAGTGTGATTCAGCGTGAGTATGCAAAGGGTGATACTGTTATATATCCTTCAGTTTTTATTGAGAAGAGGGGTGGTGTTGGCATGCCTACTTACTCGGTTTCTGATGCACAGCTAACAAACTTTTATCTACCCAAGGATGCTGAATTTATTCAACGAGTTGACATACTAGAAGAAAATAAAATAATCATTAAAAAAGCCAATGGAAGTGAAAAGCTAATATTTGATTTTAAAGGAGTAAAATATAGATATTAAATTAAATTATTCAGCACTATTTATTTATCTTTCATGATACTAAAGAATCTGATTTTGTCGAACTTACGCATGCTGCGGTTGCTACTATCAATGAGCCGATTGAAATTTTAAAAGACTATTAATTTGCTCGGTATTAATTAAGTGAAATGATGATATTAAACAACAAATTCAAATACTATAAATGTTAATATCGACTATTTTATCGCTTCTGTGAACTGTATCACATCTATTGTTTTATATCCTTTGTCTCGGCTTTCTTCTGCCTGTTTAAACCAATAAAAAAGAGGTGTCGCAATTTGCTACACCTCTTTTTTATTTACCCAATATTGAAATTAGAATTTATACACACGCTTTGTAATTTGTTGCGTTGCTGTACGAAGACTAATAGTATATGTTCCTTCTGAATAATTACTCAAATCAAGGCGATATTCCGATTGATTAGGAGTTAAAAGAGTTTTAGAAATTATTCTGTTTGTTTTGTCAGTGATGATAATCATTCCTGAATCTTTCAACATATTTTCTGAAACAGAAACTTTTATAGCATCAGCCGTTGGATTTGGATAAACTTGGAATACCTCATCAGCTACAATATCAATTGAAGCAGATACTTTTGCAGGAGTCGTTAGTACTAAAACATTAGTATAAGCAGAGTTTCCTTTAGTGTTTGTAGCTCTAACACGATAAGAATATTTAGTTTTTTCACTTACGGTCTTATCTGAATAGGTTACCTCATTACGACCAGTTGAACCAATTTTCGTGAAAGCAGTACCATCTAATGAGCGTTCTACATCGAAAGCAGTTTCCTTATTTGAATCATCACCCCATTTCAATGAAACCTCTGCTGAAGTTGCAGTTCCTTTTAAATCATATGGTGCGTTGGGTGCAGCACTAACTGCAACCTCAATTTTCGTAGTTGCTGAATACTTAGAAGCACCGTATTTATTTGAGCCATTAACTCTGAAATAATAAGTTACACCTTCTTCAATTGGAATACTTGTAGCAACTATTGAATTTGAGTCAAGGTCGGCTCTCACAACACCTTTGGCAAAAGTACTATCTGTTGATCTTTCAAGTGCAAAACCCCATTCGTCGTCTGAGTTGTCTTGCCAAGTTGCTTTTATAACATTATTTCCCAAAGCGTCACTAGCAAGTACAGCAGTTAGGTTTGAAGGAGCATAAGGCGGCCCTAATGTTGTAGCAGATACTACATTTGAAAAAGGTGATTGTCCTTGGAAATTTGCTGACAAAATTTTGTACCAATATTTTGTTTTAGGCATTCCAGTTTTGTCAGAGTAGTTTGCATCACCGTCGCCAATAGTAGCAATTTTGGTAAAACCATCGGTTGCACTTAAAGATGAACGGTAAACTTCTTGTGAGATACGTTTATTAGTAATGCCATCTTGAACAGTTTTATAAGTTCCTAAATTCCAAGTCAAATCAATCTGAGTTGTTGAAATTGTTTTAGCAGCTAAGTTGAATGATGGATTTGGAGCAACAAGCTTTTCAGTTGTAGCATCTATCACACCTGATGGAGCACTACTGCCACCTTCGTTACGAGCAATTACTCTGAAGAAATATTTTTGACCTTCATTTAAATTTTGAACCACAAAACCAGTGTTGTTTGAAGGATTTGTACCAATCGTTACCCAGCTATTGTTATCAGCTGATTGTTGAATCACGAAATCATTTGCGTTATTTGCAGGATTAATCCAAAATATTCCAATAGTTTTTATACCAACATTGAAAGTTGCCAAACTATTTGGTGACAACGGTGGATCTGGAAGTGTTCTGAAAAATGGTGTTGTTGCTTCTGGCAAAGTTCTACCAGAGCCATTAAATGCTGATACACGATAAGAGTAAGATGTATTTGGCAAAGTAGAGGTGTCTATAAAAGAACGTTGTCCCTTACCAACCACACCTGGAATGTTGGCAATTACTGTATAATCGCCACCTGATGAGCGTTCAATTCGAAAAAAGGTCTCATTATCAGAGTTATCAAAGAAATATAGCGTGTTGGTACGTTGTGAATAAGGTGTTCCTACTGTAGCACCAGTGACTGCCGCTGGAATATTATCATTTGTTGAAACAATAATACCATTACTCCAACAAGATGCAATTCTACCACCTGGAGGTGAGTCGGGTGGCATATTGTCCACGCGATCGCAACTTGGGACTAGCGGAGCAGAAATACTTGGGCCTACAGGTAAACTATTTTTAATAGCTCTTATCCAAATATAGTAAGTGGTAGCTGGTTGTAAATTAGTTAGTTGGAATGAGCCAACAGATATAGAGTTTGTAAAACCCGTAAATGTTGATTGATAACCTGTTGGAAGCGTTGAATATGCTACCTCAAATTCAGTTTCATCTGATGAATTATCGTTCCAATTAAGGTTAATTCTTGTGCCAATTCCGCCAACTGCCGCACCTGAAAGACCAGTAGGTGCGTTGAGAGAACCAGGACCCTGTGCTTGTACGTGCCAAAATGCCGTCAGCAACAAAAAGAGGGATAAAAAATAATTTTTTCTCATAGCTAAACAATCAGTTTTAGATATTAATATTGGGAGGGAACTTTGTTTTTTTGTAAATATAAATGTTTTTATTCAATATTAAGCAATTACGAAACACGAAAATTATTTTACGGCTAAATTTATTTCTTTAAAATAGATTTAATTGTTTAATAAGTAGCTGATAGTCAATAAAATGGCTCTGTAATTGTTTTTAAAGCACATTATTGGACTGCAATAACTGATATTTCAACGTTTACATCTTTTGGTAACTTGGTCACTTGTACTGTTTCACGAGCGGGTGGCATTGATGTAAAGAAGCTTCCATATACCTCATTTACAAGACCAAAGTCGTCCATATTTTTCAAAAATATGCTTGATTTAACAATATTTTCGTAGCTCATACCTGCTTCTGCTAAAATATTGCCGATGTTTTCCATCACTTGTTGAGTTTCGGCTTTTCGGTCACTTGATGTTGCCAATTCGAGGGCAATTTGACCAGAAACATAGAGCGTATTACCTGCCAAAACGGCTTGGCTGTAAGGCCCAATTGGAGCGGGTGCTTTTTCTGTGTAAATAATTTTTTTCATGTATGAATTTTTGTTGAAAATAACGTTTGTTTTATGATTGTGTATTTTCTTTAATGCAAATTTACGCTAAACTTCGTAAATTTGGAACACAAAAATCAGAATAAAATTGACAATAAACAATATTCGTCACACAATTATTCAGTATAAATGAGTAAAACGACTAATATCCAATCATCTGGAAATCAAAATCTTTTAAAAATGGATGCCATTATAATTTTTATAAAAAATCCACAACTAGGTAAAGTAAAAACGCGATTAGCTGCAACTGTTGGAAATCTGCGAGCCCTAGAAATTTATCATATTTTGATGCAACATACAAATATCATTACTGTGTCTTTGACAAATGTTGAAAGGTATTTGTTTTATTCTGACTTTATAGATAATAAAGATATTTGGGAAAATACAGAATACCATAAGTCTGTGCAGTTAGCCGGACAAGATTTAGGTCTGAAAATGGCTTCGGCATTTCTAGAAACGTATCAAAAAAAACACGCTAAAGTCTTGATAATTGGTAGCGATTGTTTGGAATTAAATCAAGGTTTAATTACTGAGGCATATCGACAACTATCTGAAAATGAGGTAGTTATTGGCCCAGCATCTGATGGTGGATATTATTTGATTGGATTTAATTTTGATTTAATTGGAAAAGTCAGTGAAGAGGTTTTAAAGATTATGTTTTGGAACAGAGAATGGAGCCATGAAAGAGTAGGGCAAGAGGCAATTGATGCTTGTGAAAAAATGAGTTTAAGTTATTCTTTTTTACCAACTTTAACTGATGTTGATGAAGAAAAAGATTATTTAAAAACGAAGCATTTAGCTATTAATGCCGGCTAATAAATTTTTGTGAAGGATTAAAATTTGAGGTAAAATAAGTTTACTATCATCGTTAATTACTTGATAGTCAGCAATGTTTAGAAATTCATCTTCTGATTTCTGTCGAGCAATAATCGAATATATTTGTTCTATGCTACGCTGAGGGTCACGTTGTTTAATACGTTTTATTCTGATTTCGATTGGGCAACTTACTGCAATTATCTTGTCTAAATCATTGCCTTTTCCGGCTGCATTACTGATAGCAGCTTCACGTAAAACATAAGGTTGCTTTTGATGCTGTCTGAGCCATTGTTGCGTGTCTTCAAAAACCCTCGGATGAATCAACATATTTAGCATTTGAAGTAATTGAGGGTTTTCAAAAACCTGATTTGCTATCCATTTTCTATTATACAAACCATTTTCATCGTAGGCTTGTCGGCCAAGTAGTTCTTTTATCTCTTTTCTTAGCTGTAAATCATTGTTAGTAAGCCAATTTGCTCGTAAATCGGCATAGTAAACGGGAGTGCCGAACAGTTCAAAAACTTTGCAAACAATACTTTTTCCGGATCCTATTCCACCGGTTATACCAATAACTTTCATATTGTTGGTTTTTTTTTCTTTACAAAATACTCCCAAACAATACTTTTCTGATAAATATGCTTTACCTGCTTTGGTGCTTTTCTCTCCAGTTTCGGAATCATTGCATAAAATGCAAAATGAGCTCTGATAATAGCCAAGAAGTCGGCAAATGAGCCATCAGCCAATAATTTGATTCCAGAAATACCATCTAAAATGAGTCTTAGTAGAATCGTTGAAAATAGCTTGTTACTTGGTAAATTTTTATAAAGCATTGCTAGGCCATTTCGGTAATTCAGAAATGTCTTGTGAGGGTTGGATTTGTGCAAAGTGCCACCACCAACATGATTGACTGTTGAGGTTGACGAATAAATGATACGATTACCTTGGTTTTTCATTCGCCAACAAAGGTCAATTTCTTCCATGTGGGCAAAGAAATGAACATCAAACCCATTTAATTGGCGAAAAATTTCTGCTCTTACGAACATACAGGCACCTGTTGCCCAAAAAACTTCTCTTATATCGTCATATTGCCCTTTATCTTCCTCGTAGCTGTCAAAAACTCTTCCTCGACAAAACGGATAACCCAACCAATCAATATATCCACCTGCTGCTCCAGCGTACTCAAAGTGCGTTTTTTGGTGATAGCTCAAGATTTTTGGTTGGCAAGCAGCCATCGATTTATCTTTATCCATTAAATCAATGATAGGCTTAGTCCAATTTGGCGTTACCTCCACATCAGAGTTGAGCAAAACATAATATTCCGCCTCAATTTCTCTTAGTGCATTATTATACCCCCCGGCAAATCCATCATTATTAGCAAGCTGTATTATTTTAATATCAGCGAATTTACTTTTAAGAAAATTTACAGAATCATCAGTGGATGCATTATCCGCGACAAAAATTTCGTAGCCATCGTTATGATTAATTACAGATGGTAAGAAAGTCTCTAAAAACTTTTGTCCATTATAGTTTAAAATTACTACGGCAACTTTGGTCATAGTACTTTATTTTTGAACTTGAAAATTTTTGACATTTAAACTATTTTTTTCGGCTATGTATTGACTACTTAAAGAGTTTATCCAAATCCATTCCTGGGATATTTGGCATCAATCCTTCGGTTGATTTTTGCAATTCTTCTTTGGCTTTTAATTCTACTTTTTCTAAAGCTTTATTAGTAGCCGCAACAATTAAGTCTTGCAAGATTTCACGGTCAGTAGGTTTCATTAAATCTTCATCGATTTCTATGCTTATGAGTTGTTTTTTGCCATTTGCAGTTGCTTTTACCAATCCAGCACCTGATTCACCGACTTCGGTTATTTTCGTTAAATTCTCCTGTGCTTCTTGCATTCGGGCTTGCATTTCTTTCATTTTTCCTGCCATCCCAAAAAGGTCTCCCATGTTCATATCCGTATTCATTTAAAATGTTAGGCAAATATACAAAAAAGGCAGTTGGTTAAGAACTGCCTTTAGTTAAAATAACACGCCTGAATATTATTAGTAAATCATTTAACAAGTTTAACTGAGCCGATTTTTTCAAATTTATTGCCTGCTGTGTCTAAACCATATATTTTAAAACCGTAGTTGCCTGCTGATGCTGGTGTAACACCATCGTTGGCTGTCCCATTCCAGCCAGTATTCAAATCTTGACTTTCAAAGATAACATTACCCCAACGGTCGTAAATTTCTAAATTAAACTGGACAAAATATCTGCCTTTGGCGGTAAAAATATCATTTATACCATCTTCATTTGGGGAGAAAGCAGTAGGGACAAAGATTTGAGGGGGTATAATGAAAATATATTCATTTGATGAAACCTCTGAAGAAATCGGAATAGATGTGCCATTAATAACAACAATAATTTTTTGTCTAGCTTTAATTACAAACTTAGCTTCTCCAATAGTATTTGTCAAATTTAATAAGTTATCAATTTGCTGTTTGACATTTTGAGATGTATTTGTGGTAATATTAATATTTTGTTTTAAATTATTTTGGTCAATACTTTCTATATAATATTCAATTGGGTTTGGGTTATTCAATTGTATGACTGGTGGTATCCAATTAAGCGTATTTGCTTGAGTTGATGTTAAAAAAACACTACAGAATGCGGGAGATTGCTCTGAATTATTACCACAATTATTCTCATATTCAACTTTATAACAGTATTGTTGTTTTGTAGGTTCTGCACTTTGATCTTCATAAAAGTTATCCGCAGATTCTGATACTGGCAAGAAATTTCCAACTCCTCCTTCAGAACGGTAAAACTTGTATTTTAGCGGTGGTATAGGATTGAGTTGTGGGGCACGGAATACTAGAAGATTACTATTCTCGACTGATACAATTCCAACTGTTATGGGAGGTAGCAATGGAGAAGTTTTAGGGTCAACCACAATAACAGGTGACTTTATGATTGTCTGGTCAGGGGTATTTCCTATATAAGCATTAATTGAAAAATTGTATTTTTTCTTGCAGTCAAGGGATGTGGTTGTGAATGTGGTTGCTGTTGGGTTGACTGGGTTAATTGAAGTAGGATTGGCTCCACTTGGAGACTCACTATACGGAATTGAATATTTGAGTACTGCGGGGTCAGGTGAATTCCAATCAAGTTTTATATCGTTTGAACCTACAATAGTTGCTTTCGGAATGATTGTACAAACTTCGTTTGAGACAATAGGATTAGTGCAATCATCAAAAGCTTTTAGTCTAAAGCAATATTCATTTGTGGCATTTAAGCGAGTGATGGTTTCGGTTGCGAATTGTTCGCCTGATTTGCGGGTGATTGTTTTGCTAGTAGGATTCCAATTTCCTGCTTTTAGTTTTTGTTCGAGCGAATATGGCTTGTCATTTGCTCCTTTAACCATTGTAATTTTATTATTTGTTCCTCCATTTAAGCCTTCCAATTCACTGATTCTGGGGGCATTATTATTTTCAAATTCAAAATTAATTGAAGTTTCACACCCATTAAGGTTTGAATTTCCTCTCGTGTATTTAGCAACGATTTGAGGTTTGGAGGTCGGGGGAGTAAGGTAAGTATGTGTTTTATTAAATGGAAATCCTATAGTTTTAAGTTCCGTTTCAATAATTGTTGTTTGGAATCCATCACCCCAATCAATTATATAGCCCCCATGGATTTTGTTTTTTGGCGTGTCCAGAAATGTTACGGTCATTACATTGTTCCCGCACGAACCTACTTTTACATCAGGCTGTTCAGGTTTTATTACTTCAAAAGATTTGCAAGAAACATAACTTTGTCCACCTTCAATTACACCTTGCATTACCCAATAGATACCAGGAGTAGTAACTGTAGTATCTAATTTGGTCGAATAATTTCTTGTAATATCTCTCCCATCGGTTAAATTAAAAATGTAGATTCCGCCAATAACATTTGTTCCGTTTGGAGATTTGGCATTTTCTACACGTACAACCGTACTACTAAGACAACTATATTTTGGACTTAGATCAAAGTTGCCATCAACTAACAAACCATTTCCAGGATTAGTACATTGCTTAGGCATTGTGGTTTGTTGCCCAAAAGAAAGATTTGTAAGGCAAAAAGTAGCTAACCAACATAAAATAAATTTGATACAGGACATAGTTAAAATCTTTTCATGTATTCAATCACTCAATAGTTTTAAACAAAAATCATGCCCGATAGTAGCGGAGTCTATTAGATAACGTATGTATGGAGTTGATTATTCAGTAAAATTTAAAAAATAGACCTAGAAATACAAATGAACAACAATGAAATATTTGATTATTTTATTGATAGTCAGTGTATTATTAGT
>JAFEIL010000354.1 GCA_017495105.1 Emticicia sp.
AACTATAATAATACCCTTATATGGTTGCTTGCTTAGTTGAGTTTTTACTTTTTGTATTACAAAATCATAAATTTTACAGTAGTTCAATATGACAAAGATGTTTATCAATGAAACCCAAATTGTCATATCTTTCATTTGCTATAGATTACTCTCGCTAACTAAACATGGGAGTCAAACTCAGAAAAAGAAAAGTGAACGAATTTTACGGTTCGAAGTGAATTTAGGTAAATACTAAGTATTATTAATGTCGAAAATGAGTAGGCGTTTGTGAGGTTACTGCAATCTAATACTTGAAAGTTTCGCTAATTAGTTATCTGAGGTAGACCCTCAAACCCCATCCTTCAATAACATTATTGAAAGATGGGGTTAATGGTTTACAATGAATTCAATTGTCGTGCCACTGATTTCTTACACTATTACCTTCATTATTATTGCCAATGAAATAGTGAGAATAGCTATGGGCACTTCAACAATGCCAATGTTGAGTAAAACCGATTTTGAAGAAATTGAACTAATAAAACCAGCAGATTATATTCTTTTTAAATTTGAAAAAGTAATGAAGCCAATTCAATGAATATTGTATTATTCAACAGAAAACCAACAGCTAAGGGAATTAAAAGACTTGTTACTTTCTAAATTGGCAACAGTGGGAGAGTAGTCAATTATTATAAATGTCAAGTTTTAAATGTAATAAACTTGACATTTGTGTTTGGTTTGAACCCAACTACCACCTATAAGATAAGCATCAAAAAAACGGATTTACCAACGATTGAAAACTGGAATATCAAATGAAACTGCACCAAAATACAGAATTTTACATTGATATGGTTCAGTTTACAGCCGATGAAATGGGAATAAAGGCTATTTACCTTTTTGATAGCTTAAAACCGTGCGACGGTCGCCGCTATTTTTTCGTTCAAAAGGATATGAACCTCAAAAACCGTTGCGTATCGGCTATAAATTTTCAAGCCTTTTACTGGGAAGTTTGCTACGCATTTGGAGGTCTTAATAATATAGTAAAGTTTGTATATGTTTTATATTTATTTTTAAGAATAATATTAAAAAAGTGGATAAAAACGAATATTATATGATAGTATTTGACTAATAAAATGTATTCATTTGTTGGTTTTAGTTAATCCTGACTTTGTAAGCAATTTTCTTTTTCTACGGCTAATTTGGGGTACAATTAGGCAAACTTAAATAAGTGAAGTGTTTGATTATCAGTGTTTTATTCAACTATTAACTACTTAAAAATTTTTCTTCCCCTAATAGCGTAACAATTAGTTATAGTTTTGTGGAGGTCATAAAACAAAAGAAAATTTGGTTATTCATTTTTTTGATATTATGGAGAAAAGTGTAAACTTTAGTAGAAGAAAATATGTGATATGAGCATAAGTGCAAATTTTGTACTTATGCTTTTTTTGACATTTTATTTCTTAAAAAAAAACTGTAAAGCAATAACTTTTTTTCCTTTTTTAATTTCTTTAAACTCAAAACTGGTGTCGTGAATGGCAAGTTCTTTTTGAGCCTGTTGAATGATGTAGCGTTTAAAATCAAAATAACGTTCGTATTCCTCTTCACCTATTCGTAGGATGTTGCGTAGCTGTTCAACTGAAATTGTAATTGTTCCATTCGACTTTGGCAGCTTTTTAAATAATTCATATAGGCATTGTGAATAATAACTTTTAAACAAAATCAATTTTTCTAAGCTATAAATGCTAAACTGATTTTTTAGCTTCAATAAATATTGATGCAAATTGGCATCGATGCGGAGTTTTATTTGCCCCTTCCCTTTCATATACTTAGCACTACTTAAGAGCGAAACCTGTAAAAGCCCGTCAGCCTCAGTAATTCTGCACACATGTTTGATTAAATTGATTGTTGCCTTCTGTAATTCTACAAAAGCTGATTCTCCTTTCAGTCCACTCGCAGCAATAATTTGGCGAGCATCCAACAAAATTTCGGGCATTACTTTTATTCCATCAATCTCAAGTAAGTTATCATTGATTTGTTCGATTACTGCAATAAAAATTCTTCGTTCAAACAAAGACATGTCATACTGAGCCATGATTAAATCATTGAGTTGCTCAATTACATCAGCCGAAATATCGTTTGATAGGCTATTAGTAGTAATAGCAGGAAGAGTGAATAATTGGTGTTGGTAATTTTGATTTGATATAATACTTGTCATAAATTATAACATTTTATTTACACCAAATTTCTCGTTTTTTAATAACATATACTATTTTTTTGCCATGTATTTCTATGGATTATTATAATTCGAACCTTGTTTTTAGTTTTTTAGTGAAAGAGAAATAGAAACTTCGTTCTCGCCAATTTTTATTTTTCTATTACGAGAACGAATCTTGTATTTCGCATTCTGCATGTATTTATTCTTTATAATTATTAGATAAATCTTTATCCTTTGTTTGTTTTAAAAGATAAATATTTGTGTTTTTGAGAAAATATTTACAGCAAACGTTATAATTTCTTCGGAATTAGTTAGTACGTTTCTAAATATGAAATCTGTACTCAATTGAACATAGATTGAAAAGGAGGCAGGAATTCTATCAAGAATACTTTACAAAGAAGTTGATGGTTTGGCAAAACTCAATGAAACACATTTGAGCAAGTTGGAGCCAGTGTTGAGACAATACGGATGAGTTGTTTTCAAAAGCCAAAGTTATTTCGATTGTGAATCATAAAGGTGGGGTAGGGAAGACCGCTTCAGCAATTAACATTGGAAAAGTCCTTGATTTATTGGGTAATGCAGTGTTGATGATTGACATGGACTCACAAGAGAATCTTTCGCAGTGCTTTGGTATTCATTCGCTAAATATGATGAAAATCATCTGAAATCTACTCACACCAAAATAAGTTTTTCGTTTTCTAAGCAATCAAACTTGTTTCAATCAAGGACACTATTTCTTTTTTAAGTGGACTTTTATCAAAGGGAAACAATACAAATGTTAGATGTGTTTTTATTATTTAACATAAGATAAATTATATAACAAAACATATGCTACTAAATTGACTTGACATATATGATGTAAATATATGATAATCAAGAGATTACAAAGAAATAAAAATCAAATCTCTAATTTATATTCTAAAGATTTATTGCTTGGATATTAAAATAATTAATGTACGAATGGCAAGCAGTTAGCTGGTGGCAACAGTGCTTAATTGAGCATTTATGCGTATATTTGGCATCGGTGATTAATGAAGAATATGTTTGCTTTTCATTCTCCAGAATCTACAAGCCCTACTGATTCAAATCGGCGATGATTAGGATAAATAATCCTATCGTTAGTGAATTTTAAAATTGGATGGCTCTCGTATTAAATACAATAATATGAAAAAAAACATTGACTCTTTTTTTAAATTATCGCAAGTTGTTACAGGCGACAATGGCATTCCACACTCGTTGAAAACAGAATATTTTGATAGAATAAATACTTTTTATGAATCGGAATTAACTGACCTTATTGAAAAATTCAAATCAAAGGTTTTACCTGCAAAACCCGAAGAACTTGAAAGTAAATTCAAATCAGAAATATTTGATAAGGCTACTCAAACTGAATTAAATCTAATCAAACAGATTATTCTACTTTGGTACACTGCACAGTTCAACTCTCCTAATGCACAAGTATTGCCAGCCGAAACAGAACAGCAATATAGATTACAACGAATGTATCCGTTGATTAAAGCTCCTGTGAAGGCTTATGCTAATCATTGTCCCAAAGACCTAAATCAAAAATTTGTCTATGGGTATTGGAGTAATAATCCGAACAAATAATGAAATCATAAAATTATGCCAAAGCAAACTAAATACGATATTGTAATTATTGGCTCAGGAGTAGCTGGTGCTTTAGCTGCTTATAAACTATCAGTCGAGAAAAAGAACCTTTCAATACTTATATTAGAGGCTTCTCACAATCAGTATTCGGATGATTCAAACCGTGAGGCTTTGCTTGCAGATATAGATAATGATTTGAGTATTTCTTTAAGAAAAGATTTAGTTGTTTCTTTTGCAAAATCACCTGACAAAAAATCACTTTCACCATTTGATAATCTATTGAGTGCGAAGGAAGTTATCTCTCCGACAGATAGTAATAAAGACGATAAACATTTTAAACACGATATTGCTATTGGGGATTCTGATTTATTTAAAGCAAATTATTTAAGACAGTATGCAGGTACTACTATGATTTGGCGAGGCAATTGTCCAAGAATGAATCCAAGCGATTTTACAATGCAAACTAAAAATCAATTGGCAATGGATTGGCCAACTGATGTAGTTGATGAACAAGGAAATCCATCATTTTATAATGATATTGAGCCATTTTATGCTGAAGCAGAAAAAGAATTAGGCATTGCTTGTGATGCTGATGAGTGGAATGAAAAAAACTATCATGGGGCAAAGCGTTCAACCCCATTCCCAATGCCTCCCATTGTTCAAAGTTATAGTGATAATTTGATAAAAGATGCCTTGAAAGGTTTCAAAATTTTAGATTTTCCAGAATATGAAAATGGTGTTTTGAAAAAGCACAGTATTGAGAAAGAGATTGTTGTTGTACCAATTCCACAAGCAAGAAACTCTAAAAAATATAGTAATGATGGAAAACAACAAGAAAGACCAGCCTGCCAAGGAAATGCAAACTGTATTCCAATTTGTCCAATCCAAGCGAAATATGATGCGACTGTTCATCTAAATTTGGCTTTGAGAAATGGTGTTGAGCTATGTAGTAAAAGTGTTGTTTATAAACTGGCTACTGATGATAGCGGAAATATAAATAAAGTATGTTTTTATAAATGGGATAAAACGGCTACCGATAAAGTAGAAGTACAAGTTGAAGTAAAAACGGTTTTTATTGCAGCAAATGGAATCGAAACGCCACGATTATTACTGCTTTCAGACCTTGCTAAAAAAAGTGGACAAGTTGGGAAAAACCTAATGGACCACCTTAATGGTGAAGTTGTAGGGCTATTTCCAAAAAATGTTTATCCTTTTAGAGGCCCACAAAGTACATCGGCTATTCCTACATTTTGCAATCACGAAAAACGAAAAGAAATTGGTGCATTTAATATTACTATTGGTAATGATGGTTGGGGGAAGTCAGAAACACCCGAAACAATATTGTCAAATCTTGTTGATGAAAAGAAAATCTTTGGTTCAGAATTGAAAAAGGCATTTAAAAATAGAATTCAAAAACAACTTCGTTTCAGCTACTCCACCGAAATGTTACCACAACAATACAACCAAGTAACATTGGCAGAAGAAGTGGATGCTTTTGGAATAAAAAGACCGAAAATAAAGTTTAAAATCGACGACTACTCAAGAAAGACATTTGTATATGCACAAACGGTTTTGATACGAATATTAAAAAAAATGAAAGCAACAGAAATCAAACCTGCAATACCAACCGAATTAGGGTATGGTTCAACAAGTCATATCATGGGAACTTGTAGAATGGGTAATAACGAAAACGATTCTGTGGTGAATACTTATGGACAATGCTGGGAGCATAAAAACTTATATTTATTGGGGTCAAGTGTTTATCCTTCTGGTGGAACAGTGAATCCCACTTTAACTATTGCCGCTCTTACATTGAGAAGTGTAGAAAATTTCATTAAAAATAATCCTTAAACAATTTAATACAACGCAATTGAGATTTATCTTCAAGCTATCTCAAATTCAAAATAACTTGAAGATAAATCTAAAAAAAAGTTATGCTTTTCCTGTCAGAATTTGCCCCCAATACATTCTTGGTAGAATTTCTTTTTTGAGCATATACATACTCCAACGTTCTTTACTTTGGTCGAATGGGAAAGTTTCCATTGGTTGATTATTATAGTCAAATTCTGCTAAAACTAACTTGCCATAGCCAGTCAATAATGGACAAGAAGTATAACCAGTATAAGTTGCTCCAAAAGCCTGTTTTTCAATCAATGATAAAACATTAGCAACTACTACAGGTGCTTGCTTACGGATAGCTGCACCAGTTTTTGATGTTGGTAGTCCCGAAGCATCGCCGAGTGAGAAAATATTAGCGTATTTTACATGTTGTAGCGTATTTTTATCGACATCTACCCAACCGCCAGCATTGGCCAATGGGCTATTTTTAATAAAATCGGGTGCAGATTGTCGTGGTGTTACGTGAATCATATCGAATTCTACCCAAGTTTCAACGTCCTTATTGTTTTCGCCAATACCAACAAATTTCGCACGCTTATTTGGCCCATCAATTTCATCAAGTCTTTCCATGAAATTAAGTTTGATATTGCCACGCTTACAAACTTCTAAAAGGGTTTTCTCGTATTGAGGCACTGCAAAAAGTTTAGCTGCACCACTCCAATATTGTATGTTTGACTTGTCCAATATTCCGTGTTTACGAAAGTAGTCGGCAGCCATATACATAATTTTGTGCGGAGCTCCACCGCATTTAACAGGTGTATGCGGGTTATGAAAAATTGCTTTACCACCTTTAAAGTTTTTGATACACTCAAAAGTATAAGGTGCTGATTGAAAACTATAATTGCTACAAACACCGTTTTTTCCAAGTGTTTCGGGTAAACCTTTGATAGCATTCCAGTTGAGCTGAATACCTGGACAAACTATCAGATAATCATAGGTGTAGGTTGCATTATTAGTTGTGATAGCAAAGCCTTCTGGATTGAAAGATTGAACCGATTCTTTTATCCAAGTAGCTTTTTTAGGCATAACATCGGCTTCATTTCTTTCCGTTTTCTGAATATCATAAACGCCACTACCTACCAATGTCCATGCTGGTTGGTAGTAATGCTTCTCGGAAGGGTCAATTACGGCAATATCTAATTTGCTATTTTTACGAAATAACTGTGCTGCCACCGATATTCCTGCATTGCCGCCACCGACAATTATTATTTGATGATGATTTTTCATTGATTAATGTATTTGGAGTAAATTGGGGTAATATGTATTTTAAGCAACAGCTCCATGACCAACATAAGAGCCTTTGATATAACTTTCGAGGTGATTGTTTGTATCCTTGTGCATAATGATATTTTCTTGCATCAAATCAACTACTGATATAATGCCTTTTAGCTCATTGTCTTCTGAAACTGGTAAGTATCGAATATTATGATTAGCCATCAACATCATGCAATAGTCGATGTTATCTGTGAGTTTGATGTGCGGTAAATCAGTTGACATAATTTTTGACACACATAATTCATCAGAGCTTTTTCCTTTTACAATTACTTTTCTTGCATAATCTCGTTCAGTAAGTAAGCCAATATATTTTCCTGAATCGTCGAGAACGACCATTGAACCAATATTCTTTTCAGACATTAGTTTAAGAGCATTTAAAACTGTTGAAAAAGACTGAATAGAAAATATTTTATTCCCCTTACGTTGCAGAATATCTTTAACATAACGCATGATTTTGGAGTTTTTAGGGTAAATAGTTTGAATAAAACTATATAAAGTATAAGAATATCTTTATATAGTTACAAATTTAGTCTTCTAAACTCAAATCTTGTTAGGATAAATCATGCACTGTATAGCACTAATTATTTATTCGTAGTATTTTTTACTTTATGAACGAGCAAAATTTATAAAAGTTGGGATAAATAGTGTTTTTGCAATTTTAGTCTCTGATTTTAAACAAAAAAGCCAGTAAACTATAAAGTATTACTGGCTTTTGAAAAATAACAGGGGTCTATAAAAGTGTTGTTGGACAAACATATTCTGTTTTAGGGACTTCAGTTTTGGCAATTGCGGCAAACCCTCCTTTCACATCAACAAAATTATCCCAACCTCGTTGTTTCAAAATAGAAGCGGCAATCATACTGCGGTAACCACCTGCACAATGCAAAATGAATGGTTTATCTTTTGGGATTTCTGCCAAATGCTCGTTGATGGCATTTAAAGGAATATTTACAGCATTTAGAATATGCTCAGAACCATATTCACTCTTTTTCCTAACATCAAAAACTAAGGGTTGGTCGTTTGCATATTTTTGAGCAAATTCTTCTGCTGAAATTCTATTCACAGTTTCAAAATCTTTTCCCGATGCTTTCCACGAAGCAATGCCGCCTTTTAAAAATCCAATAGCATGGTCATAGCCAACACGAGCTAATCGTGTAATGGTTTCTTCCTCTTTACCTTCATCAGTTACAAGCAAAATTTCTTGCTTAATATCAGGAATCAGTTCACCAACCCACATGGCAAAATTGCTATCTAAACCAATATTAATGCTGTTTGGAATAAAGCCCGCAGCAAAATCATCTGTCTGACGGCTATCTAAAATCAAAGCATCGGTCTCATTAGCAACCACTTCAAATTCAGTTGGCGATAGTGCTTTCTCACCTCTTTCAATCACCGTATCCATACTTTCATATCCTCTGATATTCATCAAGACATTTTTTGGAAAATAGGCAGGTGGTGCAGTCAAACCTGTCAGAACGGCTTTAATAAACTCATCTTTGGTCATGTCTGGGCGTAAGGCATAGTTAAATAGCTTCTGATTACCCAATGTATCAGTAGTTTCTTTACTCATCATTTTTCCACAAGCACTTCCTGCACCATGATTTGGATAAACAATTAAATCATCTGACAATGGCATAATTTTGTTACGAAGCGAATCAAATAAATGACCTGCTAATTTTTCTTCGGTCAAGTCTGCAATTACATGTTGGGCTAAATCTGGACGACCAACATCTCCAATGAAAAGTGTATCACCAGTTATCAAGCCATGTTCTTTCCCATTTTCATCAATCAATAGATAGGTGGTACTTTCCATCGTGTGTCCAGGTGTATGAATCGCTTTTACTTTGCAAGCTCCTACTGCAAATATTTGATTATCTTCGGCAATAGTTGCCTCGAAAGCAGGTTTGGCAGTTGGGCCGTAAACTATTGTAGCACCTGTTTTTTTTGCTAAATCCAAATGTCCACTCACGAAATCTGCATGAAAATGAGTTTCAAATACGTATTTGATTTTGGCATTATCTTTTTCTGCTCTATTGATATAAGGCTGAACTTCACGGAGAGGGTCAAAAATAGCAGCTTCACCATTACTTTCAAGATAATATGCGGCGTGTGCCAAACAGCCTGTATAGATTTGTTCGATTTTCATTGTTTTGTTGTTTAATAAAAAAATGTTTATGATTTAATATTTTCAATTTTTATTAGAAAATATTGTTTCAAGGGCATTTGTTAGAGCAAAAATGTTTCATTTGACTAATTTGTTTTTATCAATTACAGGTCGAAATTGGCTGTATTGAGAAGAAATAAAAATGATAAAAATCATGTTCATTGAATTGTACTATCAATGGAATAGATTGTACTAAATAATTTAAATATTTTAAGATATTGTTTGTGTGATTACTTTGAAT
>JAFEIL010000124.1 GCA_017495105.1 Emticicia sp.
TTTCCAAATATTTTGATTAAAATTGGCTAAATACTTATTTTACGGTGGTGTTTTTTGCTTATGACTTTATTTATTTTCCCAAAAACACAGACCAATGCCATCTCCTCCGTGCCTACTGACATTGATGGAATGGAATCAGTTTTTTTATATAGTAGCAGTGCGTATTTCCACCTAATAAAAATCACAAGAAACCTTACCATTAATTATAAAGATTGATAAACCTTTTATTTTTTGTACTTTTAGTGTCTATAAATATCAGTTAACTTCATGCTTATCACAATTATATTTATCGTTGGTTATTTGGCCATTGCATTTGAGCATCCAATAAAAATCAATAAAACGGCTTCTGCCCTACTCGTTGGCACAATCTGCTGGACGGTCTATGCTATGAGCGGGACTGAAAGCCATGCAATTCAAGAAAACCTCTCGCATCATTTATCATCCATTGCCGAAATTTTGTTTTTCTTGCTCGGAGCAATGACAATCGTTGAGCTGATTGATGCCCACCAAGGCTTTAAGATAATTACCGACCAAATTTCAAGCAAAAAATCAGTCACTTTACTTTGGACAATCGCTTTATTGGCATTTTTCCTTTCGGCCGTTCTCGATAATCTTACTACTGCCATCGTGATGGTTTCTTTGCTCCGAAAAATCATTTCGGAAGCTGACCAACGAAAGTTTTTTGCAGGAATCGTAATCATTGCGGCCAATGCGGGCGGAGCGTGGTCGCCGATTGGCGACGTAACAACCACCATGCTTTGGATTGGCGGACAAATCACGCCTCTGCACATCATGCGAAGTTTATTTATTCCGAGTTTGGTTTCGTTGGTTATTCCGCTAATATATCTAAGCTATAAAATGAGAGGACAAGTAATTGATAATCAAGCAATTGAAGAAAATGACTTCATAGAGACAACCGCCAAAGAACGTAATACCATGTTTTTTTTCGGACTCGGAACATTGCTTTTTGTGCCAATTTTCAAGACCGTCACACATTTACCACCATATATGGGAATGATGCTTGGTTTAGGAATAGTTTGGGTGGTGGGCGAAATTTTACACAGCAAAAAGGACGAAGAAGACCGCCAACCTTTCACGGCATCGCATGCTTTGAGCAAGATAGATTCGAGCAGTATTTTGTTTTTCTTAGGTATTCTTTTGGCCATTGGCTGTTTGGAATCAACTGGGCTTTTGCAAAGTTTGGCCATGAGCATGAATGATACTATTGGTAATCAAGATTTAATTATTCTGCTTATTGGTTTGGCATCGGCTGTTGTCGACAATGTACCATTAGTTGCTGCCACAATGGGCATGTATGACCTCAATAGTTTCCCGACCGACCATAAAATTTGGGAGTTTTTGGCCTATTGTGCTGGCACGGGCGGAAGTATTCTGATTATCGGTTCGGCAGCGGGAGTAGCAGTTATGGGTATGGAGAAAATAGATTTCCTGTGGTATTTGAAGCGTATCTCAATTTTGGCACTTTTGGGGTATTTTGCGGGTGCAGGAATTTATTTGCTTTTTTAATATTGCTTCGTAAAACTACCCTCATTTCTTACCAAAAAAAAGCCTCAAAACACCAATTATCATAAAATCATTTGGAATATATTCGTCTGTTTCACACCTTTGTTACAGTTTTAAACTTTCACTATATCAGAAAACACAATGAAAAAAATTAGTATCGTATTAGCTACCTTATTTGTAAGCACTGTATCTTTTGCTCAAACTGCCGACGAAGTAATCGCTAATTATGTAAAGGCAATTGGTGGCAGCGATGCTATCGCCAAAATTAATGATTTATCAATGACATTGACTGGCGAAATCCAAGGGCAATCGCTTGAAGTTTTGATTCAGAAAAAACCAACTAATAAATTCCTTCAATCCGTAAGTGTCGTTGGCATGGGCGAAGTGCAGAAACAAGTTTGTGATGGTCTAAAAGTACAAGTTGGTGGAATGCAAGGCTCACAAGAAATTACAGAACCAGAAAAAGTAAAAGCAATTGCAATGCAATCGTTTATTGTTCCAGAAGCAAATTATACCGCTATTGGAGCAAAAATAACTTATGTTGGTAAAGAAAAAGTAGGTGATGTAGAAGCTCACAAACTTGAAGTCTCGGTTGGTGAGACTAAAATGACGGAATATTACGATATATCATCGGGTTTGAAAATTCGTCAGGCAATTACTGCTGAAGGTCCGGCGGGCAGCCAAACCATCACTTCTGACTACTCTGATTATAAAGAAATTAGCGGTGTAAAATTTGCTCATAAACTAAATCAAGATTTAGGAATGGCTCAGTTGGCTCTCACAGCCACTAAAATTCAAGTAAATACAAGCTTAGCCGATGCTTTATTTGAAATTAAATAAATATCATAAAAGCCCTCTATCCCCCAAAGGGGGCTTTTATAAATTCCCTCTCTGGGTGATAGGGGGCTTCCTCTTTTTGTCTTTGCAGCTTTCTGCACAAAAACGTTTTGAATTTACACATCCACAAATGGGTACGATATTTCGGGTGGTAGTTTATGCCACAGATTCCACTTTGGCACGTGAGGCAACAAAAAAAGCTTTTGTTCGGCTCGACGAATTGAATCTGTCACTCAGTGATTACCGAGAAGATAGTGAAGTAAACACAATATGCCGCACAGCTGGCAGCGGTCAATATATAAAAGTAAGTGCTGATTTATGGAATATTCTGCAAGAATCAGTTAAGGCTGCTCGATTATCAGCAGGAAATTTTGATGTGACGATTGGCCCACTTACCCAACTATGGCGACGCATGAAACGCCAAAAACAACTACCAACTTCCACACAAATCAGCGAAGCAAAAGCTAAAATTGGCATTAAAAAAATAGTTTTCAATAAAGATAATCAATCCATAATGCTAGAAACCAAAGGTATGAGGCTTGATTTTGGAGGAATTGGGAAAGGCTTTGCCGAAGATGAAATGATGAAGATTTTGAAAGCAAATGGCATAAAATCGGCTATGATTGAAGCTGGAGGAAATATTGTTATTTCAAATTCACCAGCTGAATCGACCGACGGGTGGGAAATTATAATTAATAAAGAAAAATATTTCTTGAAGAACTGCGGAGTTTCAACCTCTGGCGATGCTTATCAGTTTGTAGAAATTGAAGGCAAAAAATACGCTCATATTCTCGACCCTAAAACAGGAATCGGCCATACAGAACCGCACCAAGTCAGTATTATTGCAAAAGACGGTACTATCTCAGACTGGCTTTCAACAGCTTTATATTTAATGCCAATAGAAAGTGGCAAAAAATTGGCAAAGAAGCTAAAAGCAAAAACAATAAGATGAAAGCCTACTTTTCTTCCTTAAATGTATATGTCAATTTAGAAATATAAAATACATCAGTATTTGTAATTTCATTTTTACGATTTACGCTTTGATAGCCATAAACCAAAAAACTCTTACCATACCAAGCAGCCAAATTTGTACGTTCAGCAGCAACAATTCTGTCGGATTCTGAACTAGCTTTTAAATCAAAATTTTCCAAATTTTTCACTTTTTCGTTTCCTCTAATGACAGCCGTACGAATAAGCTTTTCATCAGGATATGCCAAAATATGATAATCCTCTTGTTGCGTCATTTGTACTTTGGCATTCAACTCACTGCTTTCTATATCTTTTAGCGAAACGCTATTATTCCAAACCAAATTACCTGATTTATCGAAACCACAAACGATGGCATGTGAATACCGAAAATTATTATAAACATCATTTCCAATGCGATAATTTCGCCAATTATTCCAGCCTATTGAACTTGGTGTTGATTTGTATTCAGGATAAAAAACTTCAGCCAACATTATCCAACCATCATTAGTCGGAATGATGTCATGCAAAAACAATCGGTATCTTAGTTTTACGTCTTTTCCTTTTTGTTTCTTCTGCTTGATTCTCTGCTTGATTTTTTCTTCTCTTTTGGCACTCATGAAACTGAAAAAATTATCCAATTCGGTAAAGTTAATGTACTGAATTTTTGAATCTTCGTTCAGATGCTGAACATAAAAACCAAGTGCAAAAGGCGAACAACCATCGGCATAATTTCCCATCAAAATCGGGTGTTCTTCATCAATATTTAAAACCTCGCCCGAAATCGGAGTAGTATCTCTATTTCCTAATGTAAAACTCTTAATCAACTTTCCTTCATAAGAATATTTTTTGACTATAAACTGACAATTACGGTCATTTTTTAGCATTAAATATAGAAAATTGCCGTGTTCATCAACGTCTAATTCATTGATAGCGAGATTATTACTATGAACCTCGGGTAAAACTTTAGAGGTATAATCAAAAAAACTAAACATCACAACCACCGGACGGTCATTAAATTTTCCGCCCAAAAAAGCCTTACTTTGCAAAACCACAAAATGCTCAATATCAATGTTGGTAAGCAAATTGCCTTCAGCATACGATTTGTCGCCAGTTTCTACATCAACTCTTAGAACACCAATATCAATTTTGTCGGTTTTCTTAAACAAAACATACATAAACTGTTGGTTTCGGAAAGTTTTTACTAAATCATAATCAGGGTCAGGAAGGAAAGTTGTTTTCCAGATTTGAGTAAGTGTACTATCATATTTATAAAAATCGAAGGTTGCCTTTCGGTGAAAAGCCTCAACTTTTGACTGCATTATCAAAACGCCACTTTCTTTAAGTGGTATCACCAAGTTTTCCTCATCTACATCATTTCGGCGGTCAAATTCAATGCGTTTACCTTGCGTTAGTTGAGCCGATGCAGCGATTGCAAACCAGAAAAATAAGATTGTAAATAAATGTTTTTTATAATTTTTCATAATGGTTGAGGGCAAAAAATTACTTTCCTCGTAGACCTAACTCTACAACTTCTAAGTTAGACATTTTTCCAGTGTCTAATGTAAATCTAAGCAAAGTTTTCATTTTATGCCAACCTTGTTTTCCTGCCGCCCCTGGATTTAAAAAAATCATATTATTTTGTTTCACATCTCGCATGGCTTTAAGGATATGTGAGTGTCCACAAACAAAAATATCAGGTATTTTTATTTTGAGTTGTTTCTTCACGGCTGGATTATAATTGGGCGGACTTCCACCAATGTGGGTCATCCAAACCTCAAGACCTTCAATGGTAAAGTTCTGATTTTCAGGCACTTTCCACTGTATTTCTTTTTCATCAATATTGCCAAACACAAAGCGAGTTGGCTTGAAAGCCTCTAGTTTTTCAATAATTTCGAGCGAACCAATATCACCCGCATGCCAAATTTCGTCACAATCTTTGAAGTGTGTAAAAACCGATTCATCAAGAAATCCGTGCGTGTCTGATATTAATCCAATTTTGGTCATAAATCTAATTTTGAATGATAGAGTGAATGAATAATTGATTGATTGAATATTTGAATTTGTCTATTCTATCATTCACTCAATCTATCATTGAAGCATTCTCTTGTTCCCTCAACTTCAAATATTTCAACGATGCATAAACGCTCTGTGTGAAAGCCCAAACAAAACCTTGATATCCATTTAAAAAATTGAGTCTGATAAAATATTCGGTAAAGAAAGTAATAGGGAACTTCGTGACAACTTTGAGTAAAGATGCCTTTTTGCCTTTTTTAAAGAGTTCATTTGCTCCTCGAGACGAATAATTATTCATTTTCTGAAAAACCTCCGCCAAATCGGCATAGCTATAATGTAAAACGTGGTTTTTGAGTGTGGCAATTTTCCCATCCAAAACCACATCTTCGTGTACTTCTCGGTCGTTATAATTACCAAATTTTCTATTAAAAAGGCGTAAATGAGGCATTTTATATTCACGTCCAAAACGCATTACTTCACCCAAAAAAACGAGTGTATTTGGTATCATATAACCTTGATATTTAGCACTTTGTATGGCAATATCTATTTCTTTTTTTAGTTCTTCGCTCACAACTTCGTCAGAATCTACAATAAAAATCCAGTCGTTTTGAGCTTGATTAACGGCGAAGCGTTTTTGTGTGCCAAAACCATCAAATTTTCGGTATTGCGTTTTACAACCAAACTCATTGGCAATTTTTATCGTTTCGTCGGTACTTCCGCTATCGACTACAACAATTTCATCAGCCCAGCCTTTAATTGCCTCCAACACATTTCTTATTGTACGAACATTATTAAGCGTAATAATTACTACCGAAACTTTCATTCATCAATGGTTTTATTGCCAAAGTTAAGGTTTTTGCTTTTTTCAATCGTAATTTTGCCTTAATAATTTCCCAATGAAAACTACAAGACTTGAATAATCAACCAATCTTTATTGACAAAACCAACTTAAATGATTTGTGTTCAAACAAAAAGCAAAAAAACAAAGAATAATGATAGAAACCCACGCTCACATTTACGACGAGCAATTTGATGAAGACCGTGATGACATGCTCAAACGTGCATTTTCGGCAGGAATAAAACAAATTTGGATGCCCAACTGTAACACTGAAACAATCAATTCTATGTTTGCAGTTGAAAATAAATATCCCGATAAATGTTTCTCAATGATGGGCTTACACCCCTGCTATGTGAAGGAAAATTTTGAACAAGAACTCTACGCAATAGAATATCTTCTTGAGAGAATGCACCTTAGGAAATTTATTATGATTGGCGAAATTGGTCTTGATTTCTATTGGGATTTGACTTTTGTGGCTCAGCAAGAAGAAGTTTTTTTACGTCAACTGGCTTTGGCTAAAAAATATAATTTACCAATTTGTATTCATTCCCGAAACTCAAAAAACAACGAATATAATGCTATTTTGCGTTGTATTGAGCTAATCAAACAATTTGGTTGGGAAGATTTACGAGGTATTTTTCATTGTTTTTCGGGAAATTTGGAAGAAGCTCAGAAAATTATCGAAATCAATTTTTTGTTGGGAATTGGCGGAGTTGCTACCTTCAAAAATGGAGGAATGGATACGATTTTGCCACATATTGACTTAAAACATATCGTTCTCGAAACCGACTCGCCTTATCTTGCTCCTGTTCCGTATCGTGGCAAACGAAACGAAGTGGTTTATATTGAATTGGTAGCTCGCCGAATTGCTGAAATCAAAGCAATAGATTTCAATGAAGTTGTGCAACAAACTACCCAAAATGCCTTATCTTTGGTCGGTCTAAAATCGTAAGTTTTGAATCTAAAAACTATTCTTCTTGGTATTCTGTTTGCTGCTTTGTGGGCTTCTGCTTCAGCAGCAGCCAAAATCGGTTTGCGGTCAGTTGAGCCGCTCGTGCTTTTTCAAATTCGCTTTTTGGTAGCGGGTGTAGGAATGTTGGCTTATTCATATTTCATACAAAAAGATAGACTTCCACAAGGCAAAGAATGGAAAGAACTGACGATTTTTGGATTACTAAACGTAACTCTTTATCTAAGTTTTTTTGTATTGGGGGTAAACGAAGTTGCAGCAGGAATCGGTAGTCTTTCTACGGCCACCAATCCGCTGTTTATCAGCATTTTATCAGCTGTTTGGTTAGGCAGAAAAATAAAATCTTCAGAGTGGTTGGCAGTACTTTTGGGCATGATTGGAGTAGGATTGGCTTGTTTTCCGCTTATTCAAAATAGTTTTGCCACGCCATTGGGCTTGTTTTATATGTTTTTGTGTATGCTCTCTTACTCTATTGGCACAATTTATTACTCCAATATCGACTGGAAACTTTCACGAACGGCCATTAATGGTTGGCAGGTTTTTCTGGGCGGAATACTGATGTTACCCATTACGTTTTTGATGCACAAAAAACCGAACAATTACGACCTAACATTTTATCTATCAGAGTTTTGGTTGATTGTTCCTGTTTCAGTGATTGCAGTAAATCTTTGGTTGTATTTATTAAAAATTGATTCCGTAAAAGCTTCTTTTTTCTTATTTCTTTGTCCGATTTTTGGTTTTGCCTATTCTTATTTTTTACTCGATGAACCAATCACTTACCACACTTTTCTCGGTACGGCTTTGGTAATTGTTGGACTTTACGTTGGGCAGCGAGAGAAACTTAGTAAATAGAATTTCTGTCTATCAATCCGCTTCTTCATAAGGTCTTGAAGCATCAAATTCAATTATATCTCCTGGTTGACAATCCAATGCTCGGCAAATTGCATCAAGGGTTTCCAAGCGAATAGCCCTTGCCTTACCAGTTTTCAAGATGGACATATTGGAGAGAGTAATGCCTACTTTTTCTGCCAATTGCGACAAAGACATCTTTCGCTTTGCCATCATTACATCAATATTTACAATTATTGCCATTTGTCAGATAGTTCGTTCGTTGTCTTTCTCGATTTTCATACCGTATTTAAAAACTTGTGCTAAGGCTAGACAAAATAAGCTTACGATTAGATAAGAGGCTGGTTTAATCAAGTCTTCGACAGACACAATTTTAAATGTTGTAGCATTTTTTAATGCAAGTAATTTTGAAATTAAATAATTATCATAAACAGTGTAGAATACCCATGTTAAGCAATGGAACAAAAAAATAAAACTAATTAAATAAAAAACATTTCCTTGTCGGTTTGAGAAAATCTCACCGTAGGAAAGTCTAACAAAAAACCTATGAAGGAAGAACGTAATACCAAAAAATATGAACGAATAATAAATAACAATAAAGGAGGATGTGTAATAAATTATCTTCTCCTCAAAAGTACCCTTTTTTGAACCCATTATTTCAATCTCAAATCTGTCATTTACTCTTTCCAAAATTGCATAATTTGAAAGTTCTAATTTTGAAGATTGATATCCTCCAAAATCTTTATCCATCTTACCACGCTTCTCATCATAAATTGAATCACCGTCTGGTATAAAATTAATATTTCCTTTAAACTTTACAATTCTTTTGGTTTCAAATTTATAACCACTACCTTTCATTGTCATAGAAGCCCCTCCAGTACTATCGAAATAAGCATAAGTTGCTTCACCTAATTTGATGAGAGAGTCCGCATTTTTAATTGAAGCCTGCAACCTATCTAACTCTAATTTCAGTTGCAATTCTACTAACCAATTCGGATTTGACTTATTCAAACTATCAACACTTTTTGAGTAGATTAATTTCCCACCTTGATAAAATCTCAGTTGCTTATTTTTCAAAATCAACGAGTCAGTTATCTTTTTAAATTTTGGAGAATAAATTAAAAAACTCATACTGGATAGTTCCGAATTATTTCTTCTGTTAGCTAAAATTAATGAACGCTTATAATAACCTAAGGTATCAAGCTGAAGTTTATTGCCACTAAATAAAGTTTGAAACTCATTTAAAGTAAAAAAAGATATAATTGGAAAGATTACAAATAGCAAAACCTGTAACCAAATTAAAATTCGCAAAACAAGTGCAATCCGTGCAAAGATTTTAGGAGTAGATTTCATA
>JAFEIL010000189.1 GCA_017495105.1 Emticicia sp.
CCTAAAGACTCATAAATATGCTGATAATCAAATAAAGATATTTCTGAAAACTGCAACATTACATCAGTAAGTTGCATATCTTCGTCATAACCCATTAGAATTTCTTCACTGACAATGCCTGCGTATTTTCCTTCATCAACAACAACTAATTGCCCGATGCGGTTTTCTTCCATCCAATTTAAAGCATTTTCGACGGTGTCGGAGGGCTTTAAAACTGGCAAATCGTGGTTAATAATTTCAGCAATTGTCATTAATAATTATCAAATGGTTTAATAGGTAAACACTACACAGTCACTTCTGTTTGGATTTTATCAAGAAAGTTTTCGAGATAGACATTAAATTCGGCAGGACGCTCCATCATCGGTGCGTGGCAACACTTATCAATGAAATATAATTCCGAGTTTTTTATGAGTCGATTAAACTCAAAGCCCACGTGTGGAGGTGTAATAGTGTCATTTAAACCCCAAATTAAGCATGTTTGTACTTCAATACTCTGAATCTCTTTGGCGATATTATGGCGTTGAGCTGATTTTGCAATCTGAACGATATTCATACATTTTGGAATGCTCGAGGTAATCTCAAAACATTCATCAATCAACTCTTTTGTAGCCGTATTTGGGTCGTAGAAAGTATAGGCAACTCTTTCTTTGATGTATTCGTAGTTGCCACGCTTCGGAAACGAACCACCCATCGTATTTTCAAACAAGCCCGAACTACCCGTCAAAACCAAAGCTTTGATGCTTTCTTGATGGGCAAGTGTATAAAGCAAACCAACGTGTCCGCCCAACGAATTTCCTAAAATAATAAGGTCGTCGAGTTGTTTAAACGCCACAAAACGCTCAATAAATGCCTGTAAACCCTCTAAACTCGCTTCACGCATGGGCATATCGTAGATTGGCATTACGGGGATGACTATTCTACAACGGTGTTTAAAACCTTCAATAACATCATCAAAATTGCTCAATGCTCCGAAAAGTCCATGTAGAATCAATAATGTATCTCCCTGACCTTCGTCAATGTATTTGAACTCGCCTTCTTGTTTTACTTCGTAATTCATTCGATAAATAAAAAAAACTGATTACTGTTTATTTATGTTGTACTAAAGACTAAATATGACAAAGCCTTGATATAATGATGAATTATCAATAATTCATTAATTGTACAGCAAAGCTTGGTATATTTGTGCTTATTAAAGACAAAATAGGGCTTTTAAATCGAATTTTCAAAACTTTTAATTCAAAAACGTCAAACCTTCAATAAAAGTTTATGAATGATTTTTCAACGGTAATCATTGGTGGTGGAATTTCGGGGCTTACTTGTGCAAAGTATCTCAACGAAAAAGGATATAATTTTATGCTTTTGGAAGGTTCTGATGCTATGGGCGGACGAGTACGAACGGATAAAGTTGATGGTTTTCTGCTTGATCGTGGTTTTCAGATTTTATTAACAAATTATCCAGAAGCCAAAAAGATATTGAATTATAATAACCTCGACCTAAAATATTTTGGCTCGGGAGCATTGATAAAAGCCGAAAAGGGTTTTATGAAAATGGAAAACCCTTTCCAAAACAAAATGGCGTACTTGACAATGGCTTTTTCGTCGGTTGGAACGTTGAGCGATAAACTAAAAATCAGAAAGTTTGCCAACGAATTATCCGAAATTCCCGACGACGAGTTTTTCAATATGGAAGCAACAGATACGCTTACTTTTCTGCGAAATTACGGTTGGAGTGAAAAAATGATTAATAATTTTTTTAAGCCATTTTACGGAGGTGTTTTTCTTGAAAACGATTTGCTTACATCAAGTAATTTCTTTCAGTTTACGTTTAAGCAATTCTTTAAAGGCGATGCAGCTATTCCAGCTGAAGGTGTACAGGCGATTCCCGAACAAATTGCTGAAATGCTACCAAGAAATTGTATCCGAAAAAATGCTCGTGTCAAAGGATTTGAAGGGAATCAAATATATTTGGAAGGAGGGGAGGTAATAAATGCTGGCAGAATTGTGGTAGCAACTGACCCAAAATCAAGCGACAAATTGTTGGGCGAAACTAATGAACGTACTTATAACATAACTACTTGTACTTATTTTTCGGCTGAAATTTCTCCTTTGAAAGGGCAAAAGTTTATCGCCCTTAACCCAAATCGTCGAGGAGCTGTGCACAATATATGTGTACCGAGTGATATTTCTTCTCATTACGGAAATGCAGGAAAATCTTTGATTTCGGTAAGTACACAAGGTTTAGATAAATTAGATGAAAGAAACCTAACGAATAAAATCAAACTGGAATTATTCGATTGGTTTGGGCCATCTGTCAATGTTTGGAAACATCTAAAAACTTATCATATCCCTGAATCTTTGGTGCAATACCGTGCAGCAAGCAAACGCCAAAATTCTAAACTTGGTGATAATCTTTATCGCTGTGGTGATTACCTAGCGTATCCATCACTCAATGCCGCTATGCAAACTGGCCGAGAAGTTGCTCAGATGATTATGGAGTAGCGTTTATTTTTAGTAAAACCCAAAAATAAAGGTAAGTACAGCGGAATAATAAGTAGCGACATCATCAAACCCCCAATCGTGCCTACACCAAAAGCAAACCAGAAGGGTTCTTTTTCGCCATAAATCAGAAATGGTATCAAACCCACAATTGTTGAGAAAACAGGGCTCAACGGAAATAATTGGGGAGAAGCTTGATATTTAGTATTTTTGTTTCATGG
>JAFEIL010000409.1 GCA_017495105.1 Emticicia sp.
ATTGTATAATCTACTCCTTGTGTCTTTGGAATATTATTTGCTGATAAATTATAAGAGCTATTTTTTAAAACAATTTCAATACCTGAATTCAAGTACTTTGCAACTTTGGAAGGAAATAAATGCTTAAAATACAATTTTGCAGTACCAGTATGGATTTCAATAGATGTATGAGCTTGAACAAACCTCAAAAGCGTCGTCTTTCCTGTTCCACTTTGACCAATGATACAAACTTTATCCAAAGGCTGACCTTCTTTTTTATGTCCTTTTGGGTAAGTCAAATCCAATTCAAAATCTTTGAATTGGTTGTAATCTTTGATAAAAAGGCTTTTGACTTTCATTTTTCGTTTATTTTCTCTTCAAATTTACATATTTTCACCCAAACTCCTCAAAGAAATCCTCTCTGAATTTCCTGTTTCGTTTGGCATAATTAATAATATAATCGTATAACTCTTTTGCAGGAATTGTTTTCATTACTTCAATCAATTCATCTTCAATAGTTGAAAAATATTCCTCTTTGTGCATTTCAGCATCTCGAATATGATACAAAACCGCTGCAATATGCTTACAAACATCGTTGTAATCATCGGGACAAGTGCAGGAGTATTCTGTTACATTATCATTTTCGATTTTTATGAATACATCATAATCCTCTGAACCTTCTACTATTGCCGAAAACTCACCATTTCCCAATGCTTCTACCTCTTCTACATTCTCTTGCTCATAATATTCAAACCCTCTTTTAAGAATTTTCTTTTCAATACTATTTTCAAAATTGGGAAATGTTACCATTTTTACATTTTTTCTATTCTTGCCAGTTGACAGGTTGAAAACCTGTGCTACAAATTTACAAATACTTCATATACGTATCCAAATCTTTATCGCCCCTGCCCGAAAGATTGATTACTACGGTTTCGTTGACGGCGGCTTTGAGATATGGTAAAACTGCTAATGCATGAGCGGTTTCGATGGCAGGAATGATTCCTTCGAGTTTTGAAAGCTCAAAACCTGAAGTTAACGATTCTTCATCAGTAATTGCGAAATACTTCGCTCGACCAGAGTCCCACAAATGGGCGTGCATTGGGCCGATGCCTGGGTAATCAAGTCCTGCTGAAATTGAGTGTGGCTCTACTACTTGGCCATCTTCGGTTTGCATCAAAATACTTTTACTTCCGTGAAGAATACCCATTTTTCCCAAGAAAGTTGTAGCGGCTGACATTCCAGAATTAATTCCATGTCCACCTGCTTCGGCAGCAATTAGTTGAACTGATGGTTCATCAAGATAATGATAAAATGCCCCAGCGGCATTTGAACCTCCACCTACGCAGGCAATAACGTAATCTGGATTTTCAGTACCTGTTTTTTCGAGTAACTGCCAACGGATTTCTTCGGAGATAATGGCTTGAAAACGAGCCACCATATCTGGATAAGGGTGCGGACCAACTACTGAGCCTATAATATAATGTGTGTCGACTGGGTTGTTTATCCAGTGACGCATGGCTTCGTTGGTGGCATCTTTGAGTGTTTTTGAACCACTCATTGCTGGGCGAACTTCTGCACCGAGCATTTTCATACGAGCTACATTGGGAGCTTGACGTTTAATGTCGATTTCGCCCATATAAACAATACAATCTAAACCCATCAAGGCACAAACTGTGGCTGTGGCTACTCCGTGTTGACCAGCTCCTGTTTCAGCAACGATTTTTTGTTTGCCAAGTTTTTTTGCCAATAAAATCTGTCCAATCGTATTATTTACTTTGTGAGCTCCCGTGTGGCACAGGTCTTCTCTCTTCAAATAAATATTGGTTTGATATTTTTCGGATAAGCGATTTGCATAGAATAACGGAGTCGGGCGACCAACATAATCTTTGAGTAAAGCGTGGTATTCGGCTTGAAACTCAGGATGATAGATTATATCAAGGTAGTTTTGCTGTAACTCTTCTACATTTGGGTAAAGCATTTCAGGAATATATGCTCCACCAAATTTTCCGTAATATCCTTTTTTATCTACTGAATAGTTTTGTTGTAAGGCTGTCATATTTTGTATCTCTAAGAATTTATGTTTTTTAATGCTAAATATCAAATACCACTGACTTATTTTTCAAATTATAATTTACGTCCCAAATATTTTCGTTGATAAACTCAGTACATCTCCTTGTGGAAGAATGAGGTTTTTATGTTTTCCGTGAGTATCAGATATGGCTACGATTTTCACAATTTACACTTCAAGAGGTCGGATTTTATCTAATAGTTCTTCGAGTTTTTCGATATCTTTAATTGCTGTTTCTATTTCAAACTTACTATTTACATCCATTGCATAAGGTTTAGGCATAATAGTTTCTAAAACATCAAGATTTTCGAGACTTATACCTCCTGCTAAAAAGTATGGTTTTTGATTGTCATATTTTTTCAAGATACTCCAATCAAATGCAATTCCGTTTCCGCCATAGCCATCGCCTTTCGCATCAAATAAAAAGAAATCGACGTGTGGTTTATAATTATTTACTTGTCCAAATACAAAATCATTGTCAACTCTAAACGCTTTAATAATATTTACACCTTTTAGTCGAAGATTTCTGCAAAAATCGGGCATTTCATTGCCGTGTAATTGCACATAGTTCAAACCATACTTTTTTACATTTTGTAATATAAAATCAATAGTTGCATTGACAAAAACGCCTACTTTCTTAATTTCTCTTGGAATCGAATTGATAAAATCAACATCGGCATCATTTCCAATAAAACGAGGCGACTTATCATAAAAAATAAAACCAATAAAATCAGGTTTCAACTCAATGAGTGCTTGGATGTTCTCGACATCACGCATTCCGCAAACTTTTAATTTCATATAATAGGTGTACCTGCCCCCACAGGTATATTTTATATTTTGTCATACTTGGGGTATAGTATAAAATCAGCAAAAGGCATAAAAACTGTCAAAATTAAGTTTTTTCTTAGATTTTCGCTATAAACTCCCCCAATTTAGTTCCCGGAGAAGCATCTTTCATAAAAGTTTCTCCAATTAAAAATCCTCGGTATCCAGCCGACTTCAATAAATTAATTGTTTCTGGCTCGCTGATACAGCTTTCTGAAATCTTAATGATATTAGCAGGAATCTTTTCAGCCAAAGTCAAAGACGCATTTACGTTGTTTTCGGCAAAGTTTTTTAGATTTCGATTATTTACCCCAACAATATCAACATACTCTAACGGACTGCGGTCGAGTTCTTCTTGGTCATGAATTTCTAGCAAAACTTCTAAACCTAGCTCGTGGGCTTTTTGACTTAAACTTTTGATTTGTTCGGGCGAAAGACAAGCTGCAATCAACAAAATCACATCGGCTCCCCAAGCTTTTGCTTCATAGACTTGATATTCGTCAATCATGAAATCTTTTCGTAAGATTGGCGTTGATGGATTGGCAATTCGGGCTTTTTGTAAATCTTCTTTGTTTCCACCAAAAAAACCAGTATCGGTTAAAACTGAAAGTCCAGCCGCACCTGCTTGAGCGTAGCCTTGCGTAACTTCTTCTACTGAAAGACTATCGTTAATGATTCCTTTCGATGGAGACATACGTTTATGCTCGGCGATGACTCCCGTTGAGTTTTCAGCCGAAAGACTTGCCACAAGTGAATTAATTTTTCTTGTAAAAAACTCACTTTTCTCTAAATCTTGAATTGAAACCTCGGCTTTTGCTGCTGCAACTTCGATTGCCTTTTGGGCGGTTATTTTATCTAAAATGGTCATTTTTCTGCAAAAACTTCTTCTAAGTTTATTTCTAATTCGGGAAAGATAGCCGAAGTCATTATATCTTCCTCAGTAAAAGGCTGTAGCCCAATATATTTTCCTTGTTCATTTAAAACATAAACAAAAACCGCTCTATCATTTGGTTCGACAAGCCAATATTCTCTCACTCCATTCTCTTGATAAACTTCAAATTTATCTTTCATTTCTTTTCGAGTATTCCCTGGAGAGAGTATTTCAATAATTAAGTCAGGCGAGCCGACACAACCGTGTTCATCTAGTTTGTCATCATCACATACTACGCATAAATCTGGCTGAATTACCGTATAAATTTTGTTGTTTTTGTCTTTTTTTAACGGTGTTAAACGTACATCAAAAGGGGCAACGAAAAGATTACATGGCTGTTTTTTAAAATAGTTATATAAAACTCCAGTCAAGTTCAAAGAAACTCGTTGATGCCTAAGATTAGGAGCAGGCGACATTCTAAAAACTTTACCTTTGATGATTTCGATTGTTTCATCAAAAGCCCATTTCATGTAATCGGCATAAGTATAAGTACCATTTAGGTCTAAATCATCAATATTTGTCATGATTCTGTTAGTTTTTTCAAACAAAGATATGCTTTTCCACTTAATAACGATTCTTTAGCTTGAGCGATGCCTTCTTCGATACTTATGTCTTTGGCGATACTTAGAGCAAACCCTGCATTTGCCAAAACCACATTTGTTTGTGCCTCAGTCGCATCATTTTTTAATACATTTATTAAAATAGTTGCTGATTCTTCGATTGTGCCTCCGCCATAAATGTCTGATTGTTGCTGTAAATCAAAACCTAAGCTTTTGGGCGAAATAATGCTTTTATCTTTATTAATATGACTTGAAATCTGAAAATTATTAGTCAGCGAAATCTCATCATAGCCAGCTAAATCATAAATGATAGCAAATTTAGCGGAAGTACGACCAAATAACTGGGCATACAAATCAAAAACTCGCAAACTATAAACTCCCGAAAACTGCTTTTGCACTTTTGCAGGATTAAGCAATGGCCCTAAAATATTAAAGAACGTTTTCATGCCTAGTTCTTTGCGAATTGGTGCAACATATTTCATGGCTGGGTGAAACAACGGTGCGTGCATATAACAAATACCCGCTGTTTCAAGCTTTTGTTTTAAATAACTTTCGTCGTTGGTAAACTTTACGCCCAAATGCTCTAAAACTGTACTCGAACCAACCGATGAAGAAACGCCATGATTGCCATGTTTGGCAATGTGTTGTCCAGCACCAGCAATCACAAAAGCCGATGTTGTAGAAATATTGAAAGTATCTTTGCCATCGCCGCCAGTTCCGACAATATCCATTGCATCAAAATCTGATAAATCTATCTGTACAGCCAATGAAAGCATTGCTTCACGAAAACCTTCGAGTTCATCAACGGTGATTCCTTTTTGTTGAATTCCCATCAAAAAAGCAGCAATCTGAGAATTATTGACTTCTCCTTGCCCTATTTTTAGGAGGGCTTCTTGGGCTTGCTGGGTCGTAAGATTTTGGTTGTCAATTAGTTGGTTAAGGTATGGTTTCATTATAATTGGTATATTTTGATGGGCGTATGGTCAATCATTAAGTCAAAATCACTATCCTTATGCACCAACTCAACATCGAAAGAAATGGCGTAAAAAGCAATTAGGCAGTCATTTGGTTTTTTTATAGTAATACCTTTCTTGCGAAGATTTCTATAAAGCTCAGCTGCACCAAATACAGCTTCTTTGGCATCAATTTGAAGACATAGAAGTCTATCAAGGTTTTTCTTTATCTTACTAAATTGCTCGTCTTGACGAATTCCTTGCAAAATTTCTTGAATAATTGGTGGGCAAATTTGCAGAACATCAGTATTTAGTAAATACTCATCTAAAAGATTAACTTTTGGTGTTTCCTGTCCACGCAAATAATCAATCCAAATGCTTGTATCAAATAGTAATATCTGCATATTTTGAGGTTCTCATTTCTTCTAAATCACCTTCCCAATTAGCTTTGCCTTTTGTTTTTCTTAGTTCCTGCCCCGCCAAACGACGAAGGTATTCTTCCAAAGCAATATTCACAATTTTGCTTTCAGATTTCACTTCTGAAATATCTTGAATCTGTTTTATCAACTCTTTGCGTGTCAGTTGTCCTGATAAAATTGTCATAAGAATATCTATTTTTAATAAACAAATTTACAAAAATCCTCAACTTCTCATCCAGTTTTCCACCATTTTCACGCCGTGTTGCGTCAAATATGCTTCGGGGTGAAACTGTACGCCTCGTACATCGTATTTTTGATGAGCTTCTGCCATTACATAGCCCTTTTCGTCGATGGCAGTAATTTTCAAATCGGCCGGCATAGTTTCGGGAATTACTGTCCATGAGTGATAACGACAAACTTCGATTTCAGAAGGAATTCCTTGAAAAAGAACTTCGTTTGTATCAGTTATCAAACACTTGGTTGTTACTCCGTGAAGGACTTCTCCCATATTATGCAATTTTGCTCCGAAAGCCTCACCGATTGCTTGATGCCCCAAACACACGCCAAAAATAGATTTTGAGGCATGATAGGTTTTGATTAAATCAATCATAATTCCAGCTTCTTTAGGAATTCCCGGGCCTGGTGAAAGCAAAATTTTATCGTATTTTTCGACTTCATCCAATGCAATTTTATCATTTCTGAATACATCTATATCTCCACCTAATTCTTTCAGAATATAGACTAAGTTGTAAACGAACGAATCGTAATTATCAAGAACTAATATTTTCATGTTGTATTTTTGTATTGATTTTGCTGTTATTTGAAAATATTTATATATTTGTACTACAAAACGAAGTCGTTTCGGACGTTAAAAGGGAAGGACGGCACTGCCGAGCATACACCCGTCGTTTTATAAAAAGAATCAATAAACTGCATTGACAGCCTAATTGGTTCTTTTTGTTTTAAATATACGCATAGAATTTAAAGCCACAGTTTTAAGTCCTGTTCTCACTTCCTGTATAATTACGTATCTGTTATCAACTTGTTTAATAAAGGTAATAGTTTCCTTTCCAAGTTTATTTTTTCCGCTATTTAAAATCAAATCTGGAAATTGTAAAACATCAAAAACTAATAAAATATCTTCATCTTTGACTGCTATTTGCCCTCTTGTATCTTCTTTTGATTCATTTCCATGCTCTTTAAGTATATGTTTAATGGCATAAATATCAATTTGAAAGCTATATTCATCAAAATTATATTTCATTTCTTCTTCTAATAATGCTTTAACTTCATCATTAATTGGAAATTTCACTGCATGGTTTTTCAATTCATTCGTATGTGCCAATTCAATCAATCTAATTATACTTTCCTTAGTTAATGAATCTTCTATTTTTGAGTTTTCCATTTATTGAAATTTTATTACTAAATATTCTCAAATCTCCTCCGCCATTTCAATCGCTTTTCTTAAAGCAGCTAATTTCAAATGTACCTCTTTCATTTCGAGTTCGACATCAGATTTTGCCACAACACCCATACCTGCTTGATAGAAAAGTGTATTATTTTTACTCAAAAACGTACGAATTGCAATGGCATGATTGAAATTTCCTTTGAAATCCATGAAGCCAATTGCTCCGCCATAAATACTACGATTGGTTGGTTCAAACTTATTAATAATAGTCATGGCGTTGTGTTTCGGAGCTCCAGAAAGTGTTCCTGCTGGAAAAGTATCTGCCACCAATTGCAACGGATTTGTGCCTTCGTGCATTTTGCCAGTCACTTTTGAAACTAAGTGAATAACATGGCTATAAAACTGAACTTCCTTGAAAGTTTCAACTTTTACGTTTTCAGCACTGCGTGAAAGGTCATTTCTGGCCAAATCAACCAACATTACATGTTCGGCCGATTCTTTTGGATCAGCGTGGAGTTGGCGAGCTAATTCTGCATCATGTTCATCATCGCCCGTGCGTCTGAATGTTCCTGCAATTGGGTGAATTTCGGCCTGACCATCTTTAATCAAAATTTGCTTTTCGGGCGAACTACCAAAAATATGGTAATCTCCACCATCGAAATAAAATAAATAAGGCGAAGGATTGATTGAACGCAAAGCACGATAAACATTGAAATCATCGCCCTCGAATTTCTTTGAAAACCTGCGAGAAGGCACAATCTGAAATACATCCCCACGCAAACAATGTCCGATACATTTATTGATGATTATTCGCATTTCATCATCATTCAAATTAGAAACCTCATCTTTTTCTGCTTTAAATTTAGCAGTTGACATTTTGGGATTTTTCACAAAAAACTCTAAAGTTTCTAAGCCATCGACAGAAACTTTTGGCTCTTGACCTTCGTGCGTGTATGTATGCTCGAAAATATACAATTCATCTTTAAAGTGATTGATGGCAATCACATAGCGATAAACTCGGTATAAAATCTGAGGAATGGCACTTTCGACACTTTTTTCTTGAATCTCAATGTCTTCAAAATACTCAACTGAATCATAGGTAATATGTCCGAAAAGCCCGTTTGTTATAAAAGGGAACTCACTTTTAGGGTTTTCAAAACGTTCGGCAAATTCCTGTAAAACTTTTACGCCGTCTTTTCTATTTTTTAATGAAAAAGTCTCACTCATTCCATCTGGAAATTTTTGCGTAACAAGATCTTCGTCTAATTGAAAACTTGCCACTTCATCACAAGCAATATAACTAAAACTATTGTGCATAGCGTGATAATCGGCACTTTCGAGAATAACCGAATGTGGGTAATGCCCTCGCAAACGCTGAAAAATACCGACTGGCGTAAGTGTGTCGGCAAGCAAGCGTTTATGGCGAGTTGTTATTTGATAAGAAGATTTCATATTATAAATGATAAGAATAGAGTCAAAAATAAAAAGCGACTTACCGTTATGAACAGTAAGCCGCTTCGCTTAATACTTGTATGTTTTTCTACATAGCAAATCTGTTCATCCTATTTCGCAGGACGCCACCACCAGATTTTTACTATGTTAGAATATTGAGTCATTTTTTGTTTTATTTTATGATTGCAAAAGTAATGGTTGATATTAGAAATCAAAATTTTTTATTGAAATATTTTTCTTTGCCAAAGAAAATGTGCTTTTAGTCCTCTAAAAAATTTCGAAAAATTGTCTTATTATTCAACTGGGCTGCCAAATTGAAACGAAACTTCTTTTACTAAACTTGCGGCATTGAAATACAAAATCATCGAGCGAGCCTGCGTTGGGTTTTGAATATTTTCACAATGTGCACCTTTTTCTAAGTAGAACACAAAAACTTTTTCGTTGCGACGGCTCAGAATTTGAAAATCATATCTACCCAAAGTTTCGATAACTTGGTTTTCGGTTAATCCCAAAATCTTTGGTCGGAGAGTTTTTAGTTCTTCAATCAGTTTTTCTCTTTTTCCTTCACAAGCACCTCGGTCAGTTCGGAAAGATTTCTGGTCGAATGTACCTAAATCGGCTTTTTTCTTTTGGCACGAAGCCAAAGCTAAGAGAGTTATTATTAGTATTTTACGCATTTTAAAAAATCAAGATATGCCCTCCCTACGGGGAGGGTTGGGTGG
>JAFEIL010000391.1 GCA_017495105.1 Emticicia sp.
TATCTATACAGAGTACTAATATTTCAAATTCAGTAGTAACAAAATTAGAACTTTTTTGAACCTTTTCTATGATTCTATTAGATACATTTAAAAAGATTATGTCAGCACTATCTGACTTTGTACTTTCTTCAATATAATATCTACTTATTGTTTGTAGAACAGAATAACTTTTGTTTGAACCTAATGAGTCAAATTCGTCATACTTTTTTTCTATTTCATGATGATGAATTTTGTATTCTTCTATGATAGCTCTTGTAGATTTCAATTTGTTATAGTCCATTTTTCGTGAGATTTCAAAAGGACTAAACTTATACTCTTTATCTTTACCGTCCCAAACTTCTTTTGCCAAAACATTAATGATAGTAGCCAAATTAGAATCTAATAGGACAATATTGGTATCATTCCCCAATTCATTTTTGATAAAGTCATAAATTCTTCTCTGGTCATTAATTTCTAATCCTCGAATAGTTGCTAAAAGAGAGTTTTTATCAATAATATCTTCTGTAGGATTAAAGTTTATGTTATGAGGATTATTAAAGGTTTCTTTTCTCAAATTATCTGCATCATTAGAAATAGAAACAAACTTAAAAGTATAATATGAATATTTTTTAATAAGGTTTTTTGCTAACGAACTTTCTACTTTCTGCTTTGAATTTGTAGCTGATACTTGAATAACCAGTTTATTAGTGTCATCTATTAAGTCAATTGCTTCAATATTTTGTTTTTCGGCATTTGAATCACCTAATTTCCACCCATATAATTCATTTAGAAAATGAGCATAGAAAATTTCTGAATGATTATTCAAATTCAACATATTTAGTCTACTTCTCGAATTAATACGAGTAGCAAGAATATTTAGATGTTCCTCTATATAATCAAAAAACTTAGAATTGTTCATCAATTTCTTATCGTTAAAAATACTCTATTTATCCTCCAATCGTTGTCATTGATTCTGAAACCACGCTTGTGCGACGATTTTCAGCTTCAAAACCATCTTTTGCTCGATTTTGTAGGGCATCGAAAATGCGTTGTTTGATTTCTTCATCTGATAATTTTTGACGCATGAAATCTCTTACGTTGAAAACCCCATCATCATATAAACAAGTTCGGAAACTGCCCGTTGGCGTTACACGAATACGATTGCAAGTGCCACAAAAAGTTCGACTGAATGCTGCAATTACGCCGACTGTTCCTTTAAAATTTGGAATATGGTAATTATATGACGTAGAATTAGGTTCGTCTTGTAATTTATACAATTCGGGGTGTGCCAAACGTATTAAATCCATGATACGTTTGTAACTCCAAAATTCCATTTGTTCGGGGCGAAGACCTTCGCCATTAAAAGGCATTTCTTCAATAAATCTCAATGAAACATTTTGATTACGAGCCAATTCGACCATTGATAAAATATCTTCGTCGTTTTTACCCGCCATCACAACTGTATTGATTTTTACCGGAATATCGTGTTCGAGAAGTGCTTCGAGGGTTGCCCAAACTTTCGGAAATTCATCTCGTCGAGTAATTTCAAAAAATCGTTGGCGGTCGAGCGAATCAAGGCTAAGATTTACCGAACTAATACCGATTTTCTTTAATTCAGGTACTAATGGAGCTGTAAGTACGCCATTGGTAGTAATATTTATTTTGTTGATGCCTTCAATTTCTGATAATTTCCATAGAAAAGGAATAATATCTCGGCGAACGAATGGTTCTCCACCCGTAATTCTGACCTTGCTAATGCCCATTTCGGCCAAAATCGTGCAAAGTCGAATCATTTCTTCATAGCTCAGTAAATGCGGTTTGGGCAAATATTGAATTCCTTCTTCGGGCATACAATAAAAGCATCGCAAATTACAGCGATCGGTAACAGCCAATCGCAAGTAATTAATGGGTCTTCCGTGATTATCTATGAGCATTGAGGGACGTAAATCTTTAAAATTATGCTGCAATCATTGAGTGAACCTCAATTTTATATATACTTAGTGCTTCTTGAAGTTCGGAAATAGCTCTTTCTTTCAAAAATTCATACTGCTCTTTTGATAGGTTATCATTTGTGATAGTTTTATGATAATCTATCATCTGATTGAGTTTTTCGATTTGTTTTAAAACTTCTAAAACCTTCAAATCGTAGTCGGCTATGATTTCTTTTTCCATGTTTTAGCTAATTTTTATTTGAATAAAACCTTTTGAGAACGACTTACCTTCTTTATTCATTTTTGAGTTAGAAAATTTATCAACCCAATAATATTTATCAAACGTTGTTGCTTTAAACATTTGGTGGTTTTCAGGAAATAATTTCAAGATGTATGCATCAACTTGAGTTGTTTTCCAAGTTTTAATAGCTGTAAATTTACTTCTAATTAAACTTTCAAACTGCTCTTGAATTTGGTACTCAAGCAAAATAACAACATCAATATCATTTGGATTTATTTTTCGAGAGACAAAACTACCATTTACCCATAAAGTAAATGATTTACAGATTTCTGTTTGAAATTCAGCAATATATGCTTCAAATTTCTCAAAAATCTTGTATCGAGTAGAAGTATCATCAAAGCTTTTAACAAAAACTTGCTTAAAATCGTCCCAAAAAATATCAATTATTTCACTAGGCATTAGATTTCCTCGAATATCAAACTGTAATTCCATCAAGTAAATATAGGCTCACATGAATTTTGTGGGGACTAAGCGAACAGGTTTTTTAATCTAAACAG
>JAFEIL010000173.1 GCA_017495105.1 Emticicia sp.
ACATTTAAATTTAGTTTATATGGAGTTTGTATTTAGATGCAATTTCAATATAAAAGTCACAATAAAACTTAAATATTTAAATTACAATCCTTATCAAGCTAAACGAAAATATTCAAAAAAGATTTCTTGTTTAGAATAAACTTATTAAACGGTAATTGATATTTTCAAAAAACATAACACAATTTATATGTTCATATCTATTTCAAGTAGTATCTTTGCATAGCTTTATGTTCACCAAAATATCTATCGTTATCTTTTGTTCCATAGCATTTTGGATAAGCAAAGACGAATCAAATTCATCATAAAATCAGGTAAATCTGATAAATCAGTTTAATCAGAGTCAAGAATGTCAAAAGTTATTATTATTGGTGCCGGCGGAGTCGGCAGCGTTGTCGCTCACAAATGTGCGATGAACTCTCAAGTTTTTACCGAAATCATGTTGGCAAGTCGCACAAAATCGAAATGCGATAAAATCGCAGGAGATATTGAGGAAATGCACGGTGTGAAAATCCAAACGGCAAAAGTTGATGCCGACAACGTACCCGAATTGGTTGAACTTATTAAAAGTTTTCAACCCAAAATGGTAATCAATGTAGCCCTTCCATACCAAGACCTTACCATCATGGATGCTTGTTTAGAAACTGGCGTGAACTATATGGATACAGCAAATTATGAGCCGAAAGATGTGGCCAAATTTGAATATAGCTGGCAATGGGCATATCAAGATCGTTTTAAAGAAGCTGGTTTGATGGCACTTTTAGGTTGTGGTTTCGACCCAGGCGTTACGCAAGTTTACTGCTCGTATGCCAACAAACACCAATTTGATGAAATGCACTATCTTGATATCATTGACTGCAATGCAGGCGATCACGGAAAGGCATTTGCGACCAACTTTAATCCCGAAATTAATATTCGCGAAATTACTCAAAACGGTCGTTATTGGGAAAACGGCGAATGGGTAGAAATCGCTCCAATGTCGATTCATAAAGCCATTGATTACCCAGGAATCGGTCCAAAAGAATCTTATGTTTTATACCACGAAGAACTTGAGTCTTTGGTAAAAAACTTCCCAACTTTGAAACGTGCAAGATTCTGGATGACTTTCGGCCAAGCATATTTGACTCACCTTGAAGTGCTTCAAAACGTAGGTATGACCAGAATCGACCCAGTGAAATTTAATGGAATGGACATCGTTCCTTTAGAGTTTTTGAAAGCAGTTCTGCCAGCTCCTGATACTTTAGGAGAAAACTATACAGGCCAAACTTCAATCGGTTGCCAAATCAAAGGTATTGAAGGCGGAAAAGACAAAACTTACTACGTTTGGAACAACTGCGACCACGCCGAATGCTACAAAGAAGTAAAAGCACAGGCGGTATCATACACAACTGGCGTACCAGCCATGATTGGTGCAATGCTAATGCTTACTAACCCAGAATGGCAAAAAGCGGGTGTTTGGAACTGTGAAGAACTTAACCCAGACCCTTTCATGGATTTGCTCAATACACAAGGTTTGCCTTGGCATGAGCAAATAAATGGTGTTTTACCTCATGAATATTGATTTTTTAGCCCACTGTTCGCAGACCATCAACGATAAAAAAATATAAAATACTAAAAGTGGCACACTTTATTATCCTAGATAACAAGGTGTGCCACTCTTTATTTTTGATACGAAAAGTATATATTTAAACAACTATCTAAATATATTTCCTCATTTGCTTGCACAATTCATTTTTCTTTTCTAAGATTGTGTCGTAGTTCAGCGAAACTACAAATTTTCAACTTAAACTTTTACTAAAATGAAACCTTACACACAAGAAGTGCTAGCTACTGCTTTGCCCATTCCAAGTACACTCGATGACATCGTTTTTGAAAATCGAAACAAGGCTTACGGAGCATATGAGCTTCGAACCCATTACACCACGAATATCAATCGTGCCTTGATGATTGGTGTTAGTTGTTTTCTATTGATGCTGCTTACTAATTTTCTTTTTGCGAGACAGAAAGCAAATGAAGGAAGAATTATTGAAGTAGACTTAACTGCAAAAAACATTCATGAAGAAGAACTGCCTATAATTGAAAAAACGAAAGAAATAGAACCGCCAAAGCCAATAGAAAAGCAAAGAACTATTGCCTATTTAGAACCAGTTATTGTTGAGGAAACATTAGAAGAAACTCCTCCCCCAAAGCAAAACGAAATTGATGGTGCAATAATTAGCGGCCAAAGCAATCCAGGAACTGATACAGACGAAATTGCAGCCGAACCACCAACTGAAGCTCCAACCGCAATAACGACAGTTCTTGAAATTAAAGAAGACAATACACCTTTCACTACTGTCGAAGTACAACCATCATTTATGGGTGGAAATAGCGAAATGTATAAGTTTTTAGGCAAGAATCTAAAGTACCCAAGTGCTGCTCAACGTGCCAATATTCAAGGAAAAGTCTTCTTAAGTTTTATCGTTGAAAAAGATGGTAGTATTACTGACATCGAAACAATGAAAGGCATCGGATTTGGTTGCGATGAAGAAGCTATGCGAGTAGTAAAACTCATGCCAAAATGGATTGCAGGAAAACAAAACGGCAGAAACGTAAGAGTTAAATTCACGATTCCCGTTTTTTTTAGGCTTGATGATTAGATATTTGTATAAATACTAATATTTATATATCTCAATAAAGATAGGGCGACCGTCGCACGGCTTGCCCTGTCTTTACAAATACAAACAAATCAATCCGTTTACTAAATCAACACAAACAGCCCGTACAACATTGTTCGGGCTATTTTTTGTGATGGATTGGTATTAAATAAGTAATTTTGCAAAACAAAAATGCGTTTCAAAGCATTATTCATATAACATTATCCATTTTGCCTTAAAAATGTCAATCAATATTTCTCAAATTCCTTCGCCGTGCTATGTTTTAGAAGAAAGACTCTTACGCCGAAATCTTGAATTACTCAACCGAGTTCAAACCGAATCGGGTGCTTCAATCATCGTGGCCTTGAAAGGCTTTTCGATGTACGCTACTTTCCCAATGGTAAAAAAATATTTATCGGGAGCAACGGCCAGTTCACTCAACGAAACTCGCTTGATTGTTGAAGAAATGGGCTGCTTGGCACATGCTTACTGCCCTGCCTACAAACCAGCGGAATTTGCCCAAATAATGGCCAATAGTAGCCATATTACCTTCAATTCGTTGAATCAGTGGAATCAGTTTAAAGACCAAGTTCAAGGTTTTGAACGAAAAATTTCGTGCGGAATCAGAATAAATCCACAGTACGCTGAAGTTGAAACCGATATGTATAATCCGTGCATTGTTGGTTCGAGATTGGGCGTTACAAGAGATTTAATAGGCGAAAAACTACCCGAAGGAATAGAAGGATTACACTCGCATACACTTTGCGAAAATGATTCTTATACTTTAGAACGTACTTTGGTTCATATCGAAAAGAAATTCGGTGATTTACTGCACCAAGTAAAATGGCTCAATCTTGGCGGTGGACATTTAATGACTCGTGAAGGCTATAACCACGAACATTTAATTGCACTTATCAAACGTCTACGTGAAACTTATAATATCGAGATCATTCTCGAACCAGGTTCGGCCATTGGTTGGCAAACGGGTTATTTAACCTCAACGGTTCTGGATATTGTTGATGCTCAAGGCATTGATGTAGCAATTCTTGACGTATCTTTTGCCGCCCACATGCCAGATACACTCGAAATGCCTTATAAACCACGTATTTGGGGAGCAACTGATGCAGTAGCTGGTAGTGGAAAACCTACCTACCGTATGGGTGGAATGACTTGCTTGGCAGGAGATTTCATGGGAGATTATTCTTTTGATAAACCGCTAAAAATCGGTGATAGCGTAGTTTTTGATGACATGATTCACTATACAATGGTAAAAACCACCACTTTCAATGGCGTTGGTTTACCATCCATCGGTATTTGGAAAGAAAATGATGAGTTTCAGTTATTGAAAAGTTTTGGTTACGAAACTTACAAAGAAAAGCTTTAGTACATGGCAAATCACATTGGTCCTATGCTCAAGCACTAAATTTTACAAATATTCGTTGCCTAAGCAGAGTCGAAGACAATGGATATTTGTAAAATTTCCCCTCCATTTACTTGCAAATATCTTTTCATTTTTTAAATTTGTAAAAAATATTATTCTTCACTTGTTTAAAGACCTAAAATATCTCTTAGCACGCCTAGCCTATTTACGTAGTGCCTGCTCATTTGTTCCTGACTTCTGTTAGGTTGTCTTTTTTACGTTTTCTTTTCAAAATTAAGTACACTAATAGGCACTAAATTACACTAAGAATTCCCTTAGTGAATCTCTGTGTACTACCTGACCATGTGTCGACCTAAGAAACTTTACTTATTTTTAACATTTTAATCATTCTCCACAATGAAAAACATTCTTGTCATTGGTATGGGCAAGGTGGGTTCGTTGGTTGGTACTTTGCTCGCAAAACGCTTTGCCGTTACGGGTATGGATATCCGCCAACCATCTTCTACCCTACCCTTTAAAATCTTACTTGGTGATGTAAACGACATCAGCTTCTTAGAAAATACACTCAAAAGTTTCGATGCGGTAGTTTCGGCGATGCCTTATAATCTCAACCTATCGATTGCCCAAACTGCACACAAACTCGGCATTCATTATTTCGATTTGACCGAAGATGTACCTACAACTACGGCAATCAGAGAAATGGCAAAAACTGCTACTGCAGTAATGGCTCCTCAGTGCGGACTCGCCCCAGGTCTAATCGGAATCGTTGGAACAGATTTGACCAAACGTTTTACAAAGTTGCGTGATATTGAGCTACGTGTAGGTGCATTACCACGTTTTCCGAATGGTTTGATGGGTTATTCGTTTACTTGGTCGCCAGCAGGTGTGATAAATGAGTACATTAACGATGCAGAGGTGATTCATAATGGTGAAGTAAAAATGGTAACTTCTCTCGACGGAATCGAGCATATTCAAATTGAAGGTCAAGAATTTGAGGCGTTTAGCACTTCGGGTGGACTCGGTACGATGTGCGAAACTTTTGCTGGAAAAGTTGATACGCTCAATTACAAAACAATTCGTTATCCAGGCCATGCGAAATTGATGAAATTTTTGTTATATGAATTAATTTTAAAAGATAAACGTGAACTCTTAGAGCAAATCTTGACCGAAGCGAAACCTCCTGTGCAAGAAGACGTAGTTTATGTATATGCTGTGGTCGAAGGTTGGAAAGGAGCAGAATTAGCACGTGAGGAGTTTTATAGAGCTTATAAGCCAATCGAAATTGATGGAAAACATTGGCGAGCAATTTCGTGGACAACTGCCGCTTCAGTTGCAGCAGTAGTAGAAATGGTAGCCGATCATAAATTACCGCAAAAAGGATTTTTGAAACAAGAAGATATTGATTTCGGTTCTTATCTTGAAACTCAAAACGGTTCGTTTTTTAAAGATTAAACTGTGGGGCGAGCATCCTGTTCGCAGATATAATTCTTAACAATACAATTGATACATTGATTAGTAAATGGAAAATAATCAAATAAAAACCTTAGAATACGTACTCGACGGCTTGATGCGTAGATACAACGAGCGAGTACCAGATGTAAATAAAGTAGCCAACGCCATGATTACCGAAGGAATTATTTTGGATAGAAGTGACATCGAAAACGACCACATAGCTTTTCGTACAATGGGAGTTCCGCAGTTGGGTATTCAATCTTTTGAGAAAATTTTCCTGCACTTTGGCTATGAAAAACGTGATTTTTTCAATTTTGAAGGTAAAAAGCTGAATGCCTATTGGTTTTCGCCACCAGAAACAAACGGGCGGCGTTCCGCTGGGCGGCATTCCGCATTTCCAAGAATTTTTGTGAGCGAACTTCGAGTGGATGATTTAACAGAAAATGCACAAAGAATTATTAGAAGTTATACCAACGAAGTAAAATCTGATCCAGCCGATAGTTTGGATTTGAATGATAGCGTAGCTGTAGATGAATTTTTACATCAACCATTGTGGCGAACACCTACTTGGGCAGATTATGAAGCTCTCCAGCAAGAAAGTGAATACGCCGCTTGGGTAATTTATAACCGATACTACCTCAATCATTACACAATTAGCGTACATAATCTTAAAGAGAATTATAGCACAATTCAAGAATTTAATGCTTTTTTGGAGAGAATCGGCGTAAAACTAAATAATGCTGGTGGAAAAATAAAAATTAGTCCCGATGGCGGTTTATTACAAAGTTCGACGGTTGCCGAAATGATTGATGCTGAATTTGCTGATGGAGTAATTCGTTCAATAGCAGGAAGTTATGTAGAATTTGCAGAAAGAAAAGTTTTACCTCAGTTTTCGGGAATACCGATTGATAAAATCGAAAGGATTCATCGCCGAGATGGTTTTGAAACTGGCAATGCTGATAAGATTTTTGAAAGTACTTTCACAAGTCAAACAATGAAAACTGAAATGTAAAATATTTTAGATTTGACAACTTTGCGAATCGTCGCACAGAAAGAGTTGTCAAATCTTTTTTATGCTATAAATTCGCCATCAACCAAGCCTTAAAATCCGCAAACTCCGTTGACATTGGAGTTGATTGTTTTTCTAAACTCAGCAAATCAGAAAGTCGTTTTGGAATATCCTGTTTACCGACAACTTCCTCAACCACATCCAAAAACTTTGCATAGTGTGCCGTCGAAAAAAATATTCCACTGACTGGCTCAGAAAGTGTATTTGTATAGGCTTTCAAACCTAAATAAGCCACCGCAGTATGCGGACACATTACATAGCCAGTACGCTCATATACGTCCTTCATGGCTACTTTTGTTGCTTCATCATCGTAGAAATAACCAACTATTAAGCCACGCATCGTTTCCAAATCATTATTTAGCAAGGCTTTCATGCGAGGAAAATTGCTCGGATTTCCGACATCCATTGCATTGGAAATAGTTGATAATGAAGGACTTATCGGTTCGTATATACCATTTTCTAAATAAGCTGGCACAACATTATTTAGGTTGGTTGTTGCAATAAATTTATTCACTGGCAAGCCCAGTTTCCAAGCAATAATTCCTGCACTCAAATTCCCAAAGTTTCCACTCGGAACAGACATAAAAACTGGCAAATCAGCACCCGATTTTTTCAATTGGGCGTAAGCATTGACAAAATAAAACGCCTGTGGAATTAGGCGAGCAATATTAATTGAATTGGCCGAAGCTAAATCAAATTTATCAGTTAATTCTTTATCCAAGAATGCCAATTTTACTAATTTTTGGCAATCATCAAAAGTACCACTTACTTCTAAGGCTCTTACGTTTTCGCCAAGTGTTGTGAGTTGTTTTTCTTGAATATCGCTTACTTTTCCACTTGGATAAAGAATAGTGACATCAATATTAGCTGTTTTAAAAAATCCTTGTGCTACCGCTCCACCAGTATCGCCCGAAGTTGCTACCAAAATATGGATTTGCTTTTGAGATTTTTGCAGAAAATACGACATCAAAGCAGCCATAAATCTTGCTCCAAAATCTTTAAATGCCATCGAAGGGCCATGAAAAAGCTCTAAACAGTAGGTATTTGCCTCAATTTCAACAATTGGTGCAGAAAAATCAATCGCGTTATTGATGAGTTGACGTAAGTCTTCGGCAGGAACATCAGCTCCGATAAGTGCATTTGAAACCTCAAAAGCAATTTCTTGCAAACTAAGATTTTCAACATTGTCCCAAAAATCTTGAGGCAACGGTATAAACTCAGTTGGCATATAAAGGCCATTATCGGGCGGAAGTCCACGAAAAACGGCTTCGGCTAAATCTACATCTGGACTTTGGTGGTTTGTGCTGTATAATTTCATAAATAATTGATTATAAAACAATTATGCAACACCCGCTTCGGCAGTCCGATTGTCATCAGCGATAAAAAGGCGTGGCACAATACGAAAAAACCTGCAAGGTCTATTGAAGACGGGGTCGCCCAGACTTTGCAGGTTTAATGAAATATTATTTTACCCCAACAACTTCACGAAATCATCGAATAAGTAACGAGAATCGTGCGGGCCAGGTGATGCTTCGGGGTGATATTGTACCGAAAACGCTGGTTTATCTTTTCTACGTATACCTTCGATAGTATTATCATTGAGATTTACGTGTGTGAGTTCGATATTTTCTATACTTAAAACTTGCTCAGGTTTTACGGCAAAACCATGGTTTTGTGATGTAATTTCACAAAGTCCAGTGCGGAGGTTTTTTACAGGATGATTCAAGCCACGATGGCCATTTTTCATCTTATAAGTTTCGATTCCACTAGCCAAAGCTAATAATTGATGGCCAAGACAAATACCAAAAACTGGTTTGTTGGTTTCGATTACTTGCTTGATGGTTTCAACAGCGTATGGCATGGCAGAAGGGTCGCCGGGGCCATTCGATAAAAAATAACCGTCTGGATTAAAAGCTGCGATTTCTTCAAAACTTGTTTTGGCATTAAAGACTTTGCAATAACAATCTCTTTCTACAAAATTATTCAAAATACTTTTCTTCACACCAAAATCCAAAACTGCTACTTTATATTTTGCATCTTCGTTACCCAAATAATAGGCTTCTTTTGTACTAACAATCGAAGAAAGTTCAAGCCCATCCATCGAAGGCACTTTCTTTAATTCGAGTGCTAAAATAGCTGGGTCAAGGATTTCAGAAGAAATAATGCAGTTCATCACACCTGCATCACGGATATGACGCACGATTTGACGGGTATCAACATCACAGATTCCTACGATATTGGCACGCTCAAAATATTCTTGGAGAGAAAAATCGGCGGTTGCACGTGAATAATAATGATTAGCGAACGCATTACAGACCATTCCACTAATTTTTACACTCGAAGATTCTTCTTCGTCATCTAAAACAACACCGTAATTTCCAATGTGAGAAGTAGTATTGATTACTACTTGACCAAAATATGAAGGGTCGGTGTAGATTTCTTGGTAGCCAGTCATTCCTGTATTAAAGCAGATTTCGCCAGCCGAAGTACCAATTTTGCCGAGTGCTTTTCCTTTGAAAAAAGTGCCATCTTCAAGGAGTAGAAGGGCATCAGAAGGTTTTTGATTCATCGAAGAGTAATAAAAGAGTTCCGAAAATACTTATATCTATCGGAGAACAAAGGTAGTGAAAAAATATTTAAAGCTTGCCGAAATATCAATAATAACAAATTCTTTCTTGTAATAATACAAATATTTTTTTGTCAACTTAAAACTGCGTTTATCACTTATTACTATAAATA
>JAFEIL010000162.1 GCA_017495105.1 Emticicia sp.
GTTCAAAATATATTAGATTGCAATACTTGTTTGAAACAAATTGAATTGCTCAATAATATCACATTTCTTCGTTGCTTCTTAATTTACCCACATAAGTAGCGTGAATAACTTCGTTACGACGAGCCACTGATGGTTTTTCAAACGCTTGACGCTTGCGTAGTTGACGCAATACACCCGTTTTCTCAAATTTCTTCTTGAAACGTTTCAAAGCTTTATCAATAGACTCGTTTTCCTTTACGTTGATTATTAACATATAAATACACCTCCTTTTGTTTGGGGTTGCAAAATTAATGATATTTCTTTTAATTTTCAAGTTTTTAGAATTAAAACCTTCAAGGTTTTTTCAATCCTTTGAGGTTTAACGCTACATTTGTGAAATTTAAAATAAAAACTTCCCTTTAGGGACAAGGGTTATGAGAACAGCCATTATTGATTTAGGCACAAATACATTTCATTTAATGATTGTTGAAGGCTTAGAAATTCTCTTTAATACATCTATTCCTGCTAAAATCGGCAAGGGTGGAATTAGCAATGGTGTGATTTCTGAAGAAGGAATTCAACGGGCTTTGGTAGTTTTGAGAGGTTTTCGAGAAGTTATTGATAATCAAATGGTTTCCTTAGAAAAAGTATTTGCAACTGGTACAAGTGCAATTCGAAATGCAGGAAATCAAGCGGAATTTATACAAAGAGTTTTGGATGAAACAGGCATAAAAATTCAAGTAATTTCGGGTGATGAAGAAGCTGAATTGATTTGTCAAGGCGTAAAACAAGCCATGGAAATTCCCGAAACTTCGATGATAATGGATATTGGTGGCGGAAGTGTAGAGTTTATTATCTGCAACAATGAAAAAATATTTTGGAAACAAAGTTTCGAGATTGGTGGACAGCGTTTGATGGATAAATTCTTGAAATCTGACCCCATTTCAATGCGTTCGGCACAAATGATGGATGATTTTTTTCGTGAAAAACTACTTCCTTTGGCCAATGCTTGTCATCAATATGCTCCGAAGGTTTTGATTGGTTCGTCGGGCTCGTTTGATACGCTCATTGATATGCAATATATGAAAGACAAAGGTCAACTTCCTGCCACTGATGAAATTGCTTTTGAATACTCGCTTCCAGCATTTTATTGGGCTTATGATGAGCTGATTTTTAAGAATCATGCTGAGAGAATGCAAATTCCAGGTATGATTGAGCTTAGAGTCGACATGATTGTCGTGGCCATGTGCCTTATTCGTTTTGTAATACAAACACTTGATATTCAAAGAATGAGAGTTTCTAGTTACGCTCTGAAAGAAGGTATAATGGCAAACATTTTGAATTAAGTTTTAAAACATTCTCTTCAATTAATTATATAAAGAATGGCAGTCCAAAAATCATTGGGCTGCCATTTTTTGTATAAATATCATTAAAAACACTTCAAACGGTCAATTTATACCGAAAAACTTTCGCCACAACCACAAGTACGAGTGGCATTTGGATTTTTAAACTGAAAACCTTTTCCATTTAAGCCATCAGAAAAATCTAACTCTGTACCGATTAGATACAAAAGGCTCTTTTTATCAACAAAAACTTTAATACCCTTATCTTCAAAAATGTGGTCAGTTGGGCGTTGTTCACCATCAAATTGCAAATCATACATCAAACCCGAACAACCTCCGCCTTCAACAGCTACTCTCACACCGAGATCTCCTTCTAAACCATCTTTTGCACGGAGTTCTATAATTTTATTTTTTGCAATTTCTGTTACAGTTACCATAATTTTATTGAGTAAATGAATATTTTCGTGAATAATTACTGAAAAATCTAATTCTTGATTTTAATTTCAATAAAACCCATTAGTGTTTTTAATCATGCTATATTTGCTTTCACAAAAAATAAACGAAAACTAAGACTTAAAAGTTTCATAGCGATTTCGTTACCAACTCGAAAAGTTTTAGAAGAAGTATTTCTCTTGCATTCTTGTTAAAAAACTATGAAGGCCATTACCATCTATAATTACTGCATATCTTGAAAAAAATATAATTCAAACTCTTTCACAAGCATTAGCAATCAAAGAATTTACTGTAAAAAAGGTTTTTCAAGATGATATATCTATTATATTAGTGTATGTTTGAGAAACATTGAGGCATTTTTTAATATACTTATTAGGTAATTTTATTTCACGAGCAGCTATTTAGACTAATCTAGAAATTGACCTTAAAGCAATGACAATTTAGCTATTTCTATCGCTTCTTTCCTGGTCTACAAATATTTTGCGATATCTAGCACGTTTTTTTGTATTAATTTATAGTAATTTACAGTCCACTAACTAAAAATGCGTTCACGACAACATTTATTTTCTCCTAAAATCGACAATTGGCTGATTGGCTTCAAAGATGGGGCTGATTTTGTTGTGATGTTTTTCAAAGAAACCTTTAGCCGTGATTTTGAATTTAAAGAATTTGTCAATCAATGTTATCGAATTGGAAATAGTTCTCTATTGCTAATTTCACTTACAGGCTTTGTCACTGGTTTTGTTTTTACCAAACAATCTCGTCCTTCGCTTGAAACCTTTGGAGCTACTTCTTGGCTTCCTTCACTCGTTACGATTGCCATCATTCGTGCTTTAGCTCCGTTGGTTACGTCGTTGATTTGTGCAGGAAAAGTAGGCTCAAGTATTGGTGCCGAATTAGGCTCAATGAAAGTTACAGAGCAAATTGATGCAATGGAAGTTTCGGCAGTAAATCCAGTCCGATTTTTGGTTGTAACGAGGGTTTTGGCATCAACCCTTACAATTCCTCTTCTCTCATTTTATTGTGCCTTGATGGCAATGGCTGGGGTGTTTTTGAATGTTTCAACCAGCGAAGACACCAGTTTTTCAGCATTTCTAGAACAAGCTTTCAATAATATTATTTTTCTCGACCTCTGGACTGCCATCATTAAGGCAGTTTCTTATGGTTTTACAATCGGAATCGTGGGTTGCTACAAAGGATATAATGCCAGCAATGGCACTTTGGGTGTAGGGAAAGCTGCCAATGCTTCTGTTGTTATGTCAATGTTTTTGATTTTTATTGAAGAGGTTTTCATCGTTCAGGTAACCAATTGGTTTAGATGAAAGTTGACAGCCCAAGGACGACGGTCAATATTAGAAAAAGCAATTTGGTTTCCTAAAGGACAATTCAGGCAAACTAATTAATAGTAAACAATACACTAATTTCCAGTCAACCAATTATGAATAAAGTTATCGAAATAGAGCATTTATTTAAATCGTTTGGCGATAGAGATATTCTGATAGATGCGAGTATTGATGTCTTTCAAGGTGAAAACCTAGTGGTTTTAGGAAGGTCAGGCACAGGAAAATCGGTATTGATAAAAATTATTGCGGGCTTACTCACGGCCGATAAAGGAAAGGTCAGTGTATTGAACCAAAGTTTGATAAATATAAGCAAAAAAGAACTCAATGCTCTTCGCTTGAAAATTGGTTTTTCGTTTCAAAGCAGTGCTTTGTATGATAGTATGACTGTGCAAGAAAACTTAGAATTTCCGCTAGTTAGAAATAACAAAAGCATGACCCGGAAAGAAATTGATAAAGCCGTACATAGTGTGCTTGATTCGGTGGGCTTATTGCAAGCACTTACGCAAATGCCTTCGGAACTTTCAGGTGGGCAAAAAAAGCGAATTGGTGTTGCTCGCACGCTCATTATGAATCCCGAAATCATGCTTTACGATGAGCCAACGGCTGGCCTCGACCCAATTACGTGTGTCGAAATTAATCAGTTGATAAATGAAGTAAAAGAAAATTATCATACGAGTTCAATCGTCATAACCCACGACCTTACCTGTGCTAAACAAGTAAGCGATCGCGTAGCGGTTTTGTTCGATGGGAATTTCAAGTTTAAAGGCACTTTCGATGAGGTTTTCAAGAATCACGACCCTCGAATCAAAAGTTTTTATGATTATAATTTTACAGAAAATTAAAAGCAAACAGATGGCTAACCAAGAATCTTCACAAAGAATATCGGCAAAAGTTGGGCTTTTTGTTGTTATCGGAATCGCAATATTAGCCGCAAGTATCCTCACTCTCGGAACGATGAGAAAAAGTTTTATCACCCGAATTGATGCCAATGCCACTTTTGTAAATGTCAATGGACTTACAAAAGGTAATAATGTTTGGTTTTCGGGAGTGAAAGTAGGCACTGTGAGAGAAATTACATTTACACCCGATTCAAAAGTTCGGGTTGTATTTAGTATCGAGGAAGAATCTCAGAAATTTATCAAGAAAGATGCATTGGTAAGGGTAAGCTCTGATGGTTTGATTGGCAATCCTATTGTTCTGATTTCGGGAGGTTCTCCTAATGTTCAGATGATTGAAAATGGACATGAATTTCGTATCGAAAAAGAAGAATCAACGCAAGAAATGATGAAAACCTTGCAGGCAAATAATAAAAATATTTTGTCGATTACCGAAGATTTAAAAAGTTTAGTGGCTGATATTCGTGCAGGACAAGGCTCAATTGGCAAAATGATGAAAGACGATGTCATGTACGAAAATCTGACAAAATCACTCGCAACAGTTGAAGCTGCAACAAAAGATTTGAAGCAAGGTGCATTCGGCTTATCAACACTCACCAATAAACTCAATACCGAAGGTAATTTTGTTAATTCGCTTGCGACTGATAAAGAGATTTACCCTGCAATAAAAAACACAATTTCAACTTTACAAACAACTGCAGATAATATAAAACAGACATCCTTAGCAGCCAAACAAATGGTTGATAATTTGGAGCAAACCTCCAAGACAATCAATAAAATGACAACTAATACCGCATCCCCCGTCGGAGTTTTGCTTCATGATGAAAAAACTGCCAATAATATCAAAGAGACTATCAGTAATTTAGAAAGTAGCAGTGCCAAACTCGACCAAAACATGGAGGCTTTGAAGCACAACATCTTTTTCAGAAGATATTTCAAGAAACAAACGAAAGAGCAGGAAGTAAAGAAGGAGTAAAATCTAATAAAAAACCTGCAAGGTCTGAAAGAGACTTGCAGGTTTAGTTTGGTTTTTATGGCTTTAAACAGTCGTTTTAATCTTCAATTCATCCATTTGCTTGGCGTCGATTGTTGATGGCGAATCAATCATCATATCTCGACCTGAATTGTTTTTCGGGAAAGCGATAAAGTCACGAATCGAATCAGCACCGCCAAAGATTGAACACAGACGGTCAAAACCGAAAGCGATACCTGCGTGAGGCGGAGCTCCAAACTCAAAGGCATCCATCAAGAAACCGAATTGCTTTTTGGCTTCTTCTTCGGTAAATCCTAAAACCTCAAACATTCTTTGTTGCAAAGGTCTTTGGAAAATACGCACTGAACCTCCACCAACTTCTGTTCCGTTGATAACCATATCATAAGCATTCGCTCTAACTGCTCCAAGATTTGTTTCAAGTAAAGGAATATCTTCTGGCTTCGGACTAGTAAATGGATGGTGCATAGCAAACCAACGATCTTCCTCTTCTCCATATTCCAATAATGGAAAATCTAACACCCAAAGTGCTTTGAATTCTTGTGGATTTCTTAAGCCCAAACGAGTTCCCATTTCTAAACGAAGTTCGCTCATTTGTTTGCGAGCTTTATTAGCTTCGCCCGAAACGAGTAAAATTAGGTCTCCTTTTTCAGCTCCACAACGCTCAGCCCAAGCCTTTAGGTCTTCTTCTGAATAAAATTTATCAACCGAAGATTTCAAAGTACCATCGGCATTGTAACGCACATAAATTAAGCCTTTTGCTCCAATTTGCGGGCGTTTCAACCACTCTGTCAGTTCATCAATTTGCTTACGAGTATATTCTGCACAACCTTTTACATTGATTGCAATTACTAATTCGGCCGAATCGAAAACTAGAAAATCTTTTCCTTTGGCTAAGTCAGTCAATTCCACAAATTCCATTCCGAAACGAATATCTGGCTTATCATTTCCGTACAAACGCATTGCATCAGCATAAGTCATTCGAGGCACTTCGGGCATATCAACATTTTTTACTGTTTTGAATAAATGACGGATAAGCCCTTCAAACATATTCAAAATATCTTCTTGCTCAACAAAAGACATTTCACAGTCGATTTGTGTAAATTCTGGCTGACGGTCGGCACGTAAATCTTCATCACGGAAACATTTCACGATTTGATAGTAACGGTCGAAACCACCCACCATCAATAATTGCTTAAATGTTTGTGGCGATTGCGGCAAAGCATAAAACTCACCTGGATTCATACGGCTCGGCACCACAAAATCTCTCGCACCTTCGGGCGTCGATTTTATCAAAACTGGGGTTTCCACCTCAATAAAATCTTGAGCATCCATGAAAATACGGGTCTGCTGTGCCATTTTATGACGCAACTGTAAATTCTGACGTACAACATTACGACGTAAGTCGAGATAGCGATATTTCATGCGAATATCATCGCCACCATCGGTTTCATCTTGAATCAAAAACGGAGGTAATTTGGCAGGATTAAGCACTTCAAGCGAAGTGACTTTTATCTCAACTTCACCAGTTTCTATCTTATCATTTTTTGCAATACGTTCAATTACTTCACCTTTAACTTGAATCACAAATTCACGGCTCAAAGTACGTGCAGTGGCAATGGCGTTTAAATCAGTAGCATTTTCATTTAAAATCAATTGCGTGATGCCATAACGGTCACGGAGGTCAATGTAAATAATACCACCTTTATCACGAACAACTTGTACCCAACCGCTCAATATAACGGTTTTGTTCACATCAGAGATTCTTAGTTCTCCGCACGTATGAGTTCTTAACATTTTTCAGTTTTCTTTATCAATTACAAAGCTTTAATATTGATTATCAATATTGTTGCCAATTTTTCTGCAAAAATAAGGATTTTTACTTAAAGAAAGGTTATTTGTAGCATAAATTGGAAACCAAAAAAGTTAATTGCCGTCTAGGCGACCCCGTCAGTTTTAACTGACGGATGACTGAGAGAAAAACAAAATCGGCTTTAGCCAAACAAAACATTAGTTTAAGGTTGGGCTAAAGCCAATTTAGAACTTTCTTCTTTTTATCCGTCAGCTAAAGCAGACGGCAATTGAAATAATTTCAAGGAGTTTTACATTTCTCCAATATTCAAAATAAGTTTATAAGGTTTTGGAAACAAAGTTGGTAAAAGTTCAATTTTAAAAGACAACTCTAAATCTTTCAACTCTTCAATATTTTTATCAATTATTTGATTTTCAAGACAGTAATTAAAGGTTAATTTTAAATATCTTCTTATTATCATTAGTGGCAAAAATTCTCCTCGGAAATTCATCCACTCAATCAAATCCTTCTTACCTTTTGAGCTATTGCATGATTTACAAGCAAATATCAAGTTTTCGGCATCATCTTTTCCTCCAAGTTTTTGTGGAAAAATATGGTCTAGAGCTAATTTATCTGACGAACCACAGTAATTACAGATTTTACCTGTCTGAATTTTTATTTTTTCATCATCAAAAATCGTTCGCATATTCATTGTGCCATCTTTCAAGCCTTTGAATAATTTAGCTCTAATCATGTAATTTATCATTCAATACTTTTCGTGTTTTTTTCAACTGCCATGTGAGCCATTGCTAAATTAGCATAAGACCAATAAATCCAATCTCGTACAATTTCTATTTTTTGTTTTGTCATTATTCTCAATCATTTAAAAGCCGAAATCCCAGTAATTGCATGTCCCAAAATCAATAAATGAATATCGTGTGTACCTTCATAAGTTACAACGGATTCAAGATTCATTTGATGACGCATCATTGAATACTCGCCAGTAATTCCCATTCCACCATGAATTTGGCGTGCTTCACGGGCAATTTCTAAGGCCATCGCTACATTATTTCTTTTTGCGAGCGAGATTTGTGCTGTTGTTGCTTTTCCTACATTTTTTAAATTTCCCAAACGCCAACAAACTAATTGTGCTTTGGTGATTTCGGTTAGCATTTCAGCCAATTTCTTTTGTACTAATTGAAAAGAAGCAATTGGTTTATCGAACTGAATACGCTCCATGGCATATCTTCTTGCCGACTCATAGCAATCCATAGCTGCTCCCAATGCTCCCCATGCAATGCCATAACGGGCATTATCAAGGCACGACATCGGTGCTTTTAAGCCATCGGCTTCAGGCAAGATATTTGATTTCGGGACTCGCACATTATCAAAAACCAATTCACCAGTAATGCTTGCACGCAACGACCATTTTCCATGGATTTCGGGCGTTGAAAATCCTTCCATGCCTCGTTCAACGATGATTCCTTTGATGCGTCCTTGCTCATTTTTTGCCCAAACTACTGCCAAATCTGCTTTGGGTGAATTTGAAATCCACATTTTTGAGCCGTTTAAAATCACGTGGTCTCCGTCTTCTTTGAAATTTGTAGTCATTCCACTTGGGTTTGACCCAAAATCTGGTTCGGTAAGTCCAAAACAACCTAAATATTCTCCGTTACCCAATTTTGGCAAAAACTTCATTTTTTGTTCTTCACTACCATATTTATAGATTGGAAACATAACTAATGAGCCTTGGACGGAAGCGGTCGAACGCATTCCCGAATCTCCTCTTTCAATTTCCTGCATCATCAAACCATACGAAATATAATCGAGGCTTTGTCCACCATATTCAAGTGGAATCGTTGGCCCGAAAACACCCATATCTCCCATTTTTTTGACGATAAATTCAGGAAACTCACAACGTTGAGCAGCATCTTCGATGATGGGAGAAATTTCTTTTTTCACAAAATCACGCACTGCCGATCGAATCATGAGTTGTTCTTCTGTAAATAAATCGTCTAGTTGATAAAAATCAGGCGATTCAAATTCATCTTTTTTGCTCGAATGCTTGAAGGTTTGTTGAGAAGGAGTCATTTTCTATAAAAATGGAGATAAATAATATTTTGCAAAACAGCGACTTATCGCTTTACAAAAATATGATTTTGATTATGAAATAAAAAAGGGACTTCGTAAAAAAGTCCCTTTAATTGATGAACAAATTTAAAATTCGTTCTATTTTGCTGTAATATCGCTTACCTTCACTTCAAGTCCTTCAAGTAATTTTGATTTTACGATTTCGTTATCTGTTCCTTTCGAGAAAATCTTATAACCATCATTTTCCAATGAAAAAACCTCAATCGTATCATATTCTGGGAAAACAATCCAATATTCCTTCACTCCGTATTTTTGATAGATTTCTTTTTTATCAATAGTATC